>CAJMLN010000057.1 GCA_905214315.1 uncultured bacterium
CAATAATCACCTTAAGTTTTTTGGATTCCTTAATTTTTGCCAGCAGCTCTTTCATTTCTTTTTACTCCTTAATCCATATATTTTCTTTTTCAACGCCGTAAATGGCGCTCAGCGTATTGCACAAATATTCCTTCATTGCAGCCTGCTGAGCCTTTTCCAGCAGCTTGCTGTCTGTAAGCGTAATACAAATCTCCTGTATTTTCCCACTGCTTTGTGTAACGCTGACACGTGCATTTTCAAAGCCATATACACTTTGAACGGTTTTTTCCACCGCCTGGGTATAATCAAGAAAAAACTGTTCGTTGCTCTCAAGGGAAAGCGAAACATCCGGCTTTAAATCAAAAACAGGCGAAATAATGCAGATACTTAAAATCAGCGCGCAGGCAAAGCGTGCATATTTACGAACGCTTCCTTCAGGAAGAATACAGTCCACAATCAGGGAGAGAATCGCAACCCCCGTAATAGATGTAATATAGCCTTTTATCCATTCCATCATAGCAAACTGCTCCCCGCGCCGGCTAAAATTCCCAAATAAATAAAATAAAGTACGCCAACGCCGAATATTGCCGCCATAACCAGCTTAAGGCAGTCACAGACATTTTTTACACAGCCGGTTACAAAACCATCGCTGAAAGGAGAAACACAGGCATTAAAACATTTTAGTAAAAGAATATACCCGCAAATATTAACTACCGGCAGTAAAAGGATTCCTGCAATGACAATAATGCCGCTGATCCCCGCTGCACTTTTTAAAAAAATTCCGCTTGCCAACACCATGGTAAGGCTCTCGCTGACCGATCCCCCGATAATCGGCACAGAGGAATTGATAGCATATTTTATACTTTTAATCGAAATACCGTCGCTCGCCCCGGCCACCATTCCCTGTATGGCAATCACTGCCGAAAACACTGTAAATATCCCCCCCATCAGCCAAGAGGCAATACTTTTAAACATATCCGCCACGCCGCTGAGCTTACTGCCCGGAAGCACGCTGTTAACCGCTGCAATCGCACACGCTGCAAGAATCATCGGAAATATAATATGTGAAATCATGCCGATCAGCGTTGAAGACAGCATAGCCATCGAAGGCGCCATGGCAGTAGCGCTCCCCTGTGCACCGCAGGCTGCCAACAGGGTAATAACAGCCGGCATCAGCGTCTGGGAAAAAGCCGATATTCCATTCAGGCTCTCCCTCGCCCCCTGCATCCTGCTGAAAAACGATGTAAAGAGAACGATGCAGAAGATAATCCTTCCGCCAAGCAAGGCCATTTCTTCTGTTTTACCGCTTAATATTTTCAAATTCTCAATTACCGAAAGCAGAATGGCTATACACAACAGAGAAGCCAAAGTCGGTATTGCCTGCCGGATTCCGGAAAAAAGAATTTGAAGAATATTTTCAAAGATATTGCTTCCATCCAGCTCCAGGCGATTTTCCAATATTGCCCGCAGCAGATCTTCAACACTGCCATAGGGATTATAATATTCCGTTTGTTTAAGACTGTCCTCCAGCGCCTGCGTATCAATACTTTCCGCATCATACGCAGCAAATGCAGTGACGCTGACAACAAGAAAAACAATTACAGTAAAAAGTATTTTTTTCATTCTATCCTCAACGCCAGCTCAAACAGCTGGTCAACATAGGGAATACACAGAATAAACACCGATATTTTCACTGCTGTTTCCAGCTTGTCTGCCAGGGAGTTTTCTCCGGCATCCCGGCAAAACTGTATCCCCCACTGTCCAATAAACGCAATTCCGCAGATTTTGATAATCGATGTAAGCCACTGCCCATTGATATTGGCTTTCTGTCCCCATGCGGTAATATGACTGACAACTGCCGTAACATCTCCGATAATATAAAAAAATAATATACATCCCGCGCATAGGGAGGCTATCAGAGCAAAATCCGGCATCTGCTTACGGATCATAGCCAAAATAAAGGCGCAGGCAATGCAAAACAGCAAAATAAGCAGAATGTTATCCATAGTTAAAATTGAAAAACGCTTTTTATCGTTGAGAAGAAATCGCCTACCATGTCCACAGCCATTAAAAGTACCACAATCAGCCCGGCAATTGTGGTTACCATGGCAATATCTTCTCTTCCCCAGCGTGTCAAAAGCTGGTTCAGCACCGTTACTAAAATCCCTATCGCCGCAATTTTAAAGATAATATCAATGCTCATATAACCAGTACCGCAGCAAATAAACCCAGAATCAGCGCAATAGACGGCGCCGTTTTTATTTTTCCGCGGTATTCCTCCTCCAATGATTTTCTGTATCTTTCCAGTTCCTCGCAGTTTTCTGCCAGCAAAAATGCAATTCCCTCAGCATCACTGCTATTTTCCGCAAATAAAAAATTTTCCTTCAACATTTCAAGGCAATTATGTTCCACCAAATTAGCGCTCTCATATTCCTCAAAAATATATGCCAGCCCCTTTTCCCGGTTTTTGCAGGCAAAGGCGCAAAAATTCCTTGCCGCACCTGTATTCACCGTTTTCAGATACGTATAAATGTTTTTTCCCGAATATTTCACAGCGCTTTTCAACCCCGCCGTCAGCGCAATATAATCCTTTACCACACGGATTCTCTGTTTGATAATAATCGAATATTCCATTCCCAGATACCAGGCACCCAAACAGATCAACCCCGCGCTTATTATCCTTAACAGCATAGCGGAAAACTCCCCGTGCGTTTCATATTTTCTTCATAGACCCCGCTTACCGTTCCTGCACCGAAGGAATTATCCAGTAGAATATACCGTTCAAACGATATCCCCAACCGCTGAACCGTCCGCTCCGGCGAATTTCCGTGCGCGGTAGAGATAACAGCTACGCCTTCTGTCATTGCTTTTTTTACAGCTTCGGCGTCTCCTGCCGTTCCCAGCTCATCGGCAATAATCACATCCGGCCGGATAGAACGAATCATATTCTGTATAGCCGCGGCTTTGGGGCAGCCGCTGAAAATATCCGTGCGCTTGCCCACATCCAGGGTCGGAACACCGTCAATCATCGCGGCAATCTCCTCCCGTTCATCGGCAATCGCCACATTAAAGCCATCACCGGAAAGAAGGCGGGCAATATCCCGGAGCAGCGTCGTCTTTCCACAGCCCGGCGGAGAGATAATCAGGGTATGCACCGGGCGGTTATTTTCAAATAAATACTTATATACTTTATTTCCGCAGCCCTTGACCTGATGTGAAATGCGCACACAAAAGGAAAAAACCGTATCGATATGCTTCATCTGCCCTTCCGCAAATGCAAATTCACCGCAAAAGCCCACCCGATTGCCCTCTACGGTAATATAGCCCTGACGCTGTTTTTCCGTACAGCTGTACGGCGCGCCTTCGCATAAGCGCCGCCACATGGCCGCAGCTTCTGTTTTAGAAAAGACAATGCCGTCGCTTTTGCCTATGCCCCAATCACTGACGGCATATTCGCTGCCGGCAATATATAAATAAACGGGTCTTCCGATCCGCAGGCGAATTTCCGTAAGCTGTGACAGCTGACTGCTGCTGAGCCGCTCTACGGCATTTTTCACATACGGCGGAAGAATTTGTTTCAGCTTATCCATAAGTTGTCCCTCCTTACAACAAAAGCATATGCACAACAATTCCAAAAAAGAATAAGGAGAAATGAAAAATCATTTCTCCTTAAAATTTATGTTATTGAGACAGGTCTGTAAGCCGAGTTCTGTCTTAGATGACCATCTATCTATCTTTTTCGTTACCGAAAAATTTAAGCGATTACATGGGAACCGGCGAGCAGCCGTTTAAGATGTTGATGTTCCTCTATCAATCTTGCTCCGGACGGGGTTTACAGGGCTGCAGTGTCGCCATAGCAGCCGGTGAGCTCTTACCTCGCCTTTCCACCCTTACCGGCAGAAGCCGGCGGTATATCTCTGTTGCACTTTCCTTGGAGTCGCCTCCACCGGACGTTATCCGGCGCCCTGCTCTGTGGAGCTCGGACTTTCCTCGTATTTTCACCGCGGTCATCCGGCCTGCTCAAAACAAACAAATTATTCTATGTACACAATACGGCCGCAGTTTTCACATTCACAATAGCCGTTTTTCGACGCATTGGAAACCGTAAAAGACGGCATTTCCATATGGCAGCCGCCGCACCGGCTATTTTGGATTGGCGCGGTGGGAACAATTTTATTTTTCTTTAAGGCCATGTATTTGTGTAAAAGCGCCGGTTCTACTGCTTCCTTTAACTTTTCACGTTCAGCTTTGCACGCATCAATTTCCGGTTTGGCAGCATCAAGCAGCTTTTCATATGCTTCTTTATTGATATTAAATTCTTCCCTTGCCTTGTTGGCCACCGCCGCATATTCATTGATCTTTTTTTCGTCCGTTTCTACAGCAATATTGATATCCTTTAATTGACTCTCCAGTTTTCGTAAAGAATTCAACAGTTTATCAATATCAGTCAACAATTTTTTAATTGCTTCCATGTCCTCCGGAGCATCCTGCACTCTGTCAATGGCGGCAAGCCCCGTCAGTTTTTCTACATCACGAGCAATTGCTATGACCTCTTTTTCAATTTTTTCTTTTCTGGCAATCAGCTTCTTTCTCTCGTCAACCGCCAGTTCGTAGCGCTGCTTCATTACCGTAGCTTTTTTCCGTTCAGCGCTCCCCTTTACGGCTTTCTCTGCTGAATCCACAGCCAGATCTGCCTGCTGATATGCTAAAAGATTTTTTATCTGTTCCGTCATGTATTGAATCCTCCTTCATCATCAAACGGATCGGTACGGATTTCTGATGCAAAAACCATACCTGTATATTGTAACACATCCAGCTGTTTTTGTAAATACCGTGCAAAAGCCCGTACTGCAGGCCACTCCGTATAAAAATGGCCGGCGGTAATAAAGGAAATATGCCGGCGCTTTAATTCCAATGCCGTATGATATTTTATTTCCCCGGTAAGAAAAACGTCTGCGCCCGCAAGTGCAGCGTCAAAAGCAAATTCCTCGCCCGCACCGGTACTGAGCGCAATTTTTTCAAAAACCTTCCCATTTAATCCGCCGTATGAAAGTTTTGGCGCGCCGATTGCCCTCTTGATATATGCAAGCAGCCGTTCCGCTTCCATTTTCTCCGGCAGTCGGCCAATTCTTGCACAGGCAACAGCTTCCCCGTCAATTTCACGCGGAGCAAGCAAGGCGGTATTTTGCAAATCCAACGCCTCGCAAAGCGCGTCGTTTACACCGCCCGGTGCCACATCCAGAGACGTATGCGCGCAATAAAGCGCAATGTTATTTTGATACAGCAGCGAAAGCATCTTTCCCTCATAGGTATCTGCCGCCGCAGTGCGGATAGGCTTAAAAATAAGCGGATGATGCGAAACAATCAACCCGCAGCCCTTGGCCTTAGCTTCAAGGATCACCTCTTCCGTCACATCCAGCGTCACCAAAATACGAGCCGTTTCCGCCGCAAGGCTTCCCGCCGCAAAGCCGCAGTTATCCCATTCATAAGCATACGCCGGCTTAGCCAGCTGCTCAATGATTTTTACAATATCAAAAATGCGGGGCATCGTTAAGAACCTCCCGAATCGTTTGCATTTGCGCAGTCAGCTCCCTGACCCGCCGGCGGGCCGTTTCACTGTCAGACCGCTCCGCCGCGCTGACGGCATTTTTCAGCACCTTAAGACGATGCTGAAAAAAAGCGACCGCGTTTTTATCCATAATCAGCGTGCCCGGCCGCGGCAAAAAAAAGTCAAAAGGCGCCATTTTTCCCGGCAAAGCCCGGAGGATTTCATAAAAACGATTATTTTCCCTTACAATAATTTCTTTCTCAATAAAAAACTCATTCTCCTGCAGAGCCCGGAACAATACGGCCGAATCCTTCATCGGCTGCAGAACCAGCTTTGTCTTTGCCAGCGGATGGGCAATGATCCGTGCAATCACGTCTCCTCCCATTCCGGCTATGACGGCCGCCGAAGGCGTATCGGCAAGCCCGGAAAAGCCGTCGCAAACCAGAAATTCCATCTCCGTTTTTTCCTTTTGCGCCAGTTGCCTTGCTTTGTGCAGGGAAGCGGCCGAAATATCCGTGGCAATCACACGCCGCGCAGCTCCGCTTTGCGCAAGATAGACGCTTAAAATACCATGATCACAGCCGATATCCGCTACCGTTTCATTTTTCCCCAGCAGCTCCGTTATCGCTTTTTGCCGCGGCGTCAGCCGGAAATTACTCAAGATAATCCCTTAATTTACGGCTGCGGCTAGGATGCCGGAGCTTGCGAAGCGCCTTTGCCTCTATCTGCCGGATTCTTTCACGGGTAACATTAAATTCCTTTCCTACTTCCTCTAACGTGCGCTGACGGCCGTCGTCAATACCGAACCGAAGACGCAGAACCTTTTCCTCTCGCGGCGTAAGCGTACTGAGCACCTGCATCAGCTGTTCCTTCAGCAGCGTTGCGGCTGCGGCGTCAGAAGGCAGGGGAATATCGTCATCGGGAATAAAATCTCCCAAATGGCTGTCTTCTTCCTCGCCGATAGGCGTCTCCAGCGAAACGGGATCCTGGGCAATTTTAATGATCTCCCGCACACGTTCCACCGAAACGTCCATAGCCTCGGCAATTTCATCCGGGGAAGGATCCCGCCCCAGCGTCTGTACCAGCTGACGCTTTACTCTGGAAAGCTTATGAATGGTTTCCACCATATGCACCGGAATCCGGATGGTACGCGCCTGATCGGCAATTGCGCGGGTAATGGCCTGGCGAATCCACCAGGTGGCATAGGTAGAAAATTTATAGCCCTTGGTATAGTCAAATTTTTCAACCGCTTTAATCAGGCCCAAGTTTCCCTCCTGAATCAAATCCAAAAACAGCATACCGCGGCCGACATAGCGCTTGGCAATGCTGACCACCAATCTTAAATTTGCCTCGGCCAGCTTCTCTCTGGCCTGTTCGTTTCCCGCCTCCACCTGCCGGGCGATTTCAATTTCCTCATCGGCCGAAAGCAGCGGAACCTTTCCCATTTCCTTCAAATACATTCTTACCGGGTCATCCACGCTGACGCTGTCATTAAGCACCACCATATGGGCCTCCGTCTCCGGAATAGCGTCAATAATATTTTCAAGGTTAGGATCCACATCGCTCTGGATTTTTACTCCCATACCCTCGATCATATCAAAGATCTTTTCAATCTGATCTACGTCATATTCAATTCCGTCCAGAATATCGATAACCTCGGTGTAGGTCATCGTATTTTTTATAACCCCTTCTTTGATCTTTTTCTGGATCTCACTCATCTTTTCAATTAACTGATCGCTGAATTCCGTTATTTTCTCACTCATTAGAATCCCTCCTAAAATTCACTGCGCAGTTTTTTAATCTCCGCATCCAACGCGGCGATTTCGCCGGCCAAGGCAATCTTTTTTTCCGGATCCCCCGCAGGCTCCTCCAGCTTTGCTTTGAGTGTACCGCGTTTTAAATGCAGAAAATCCATTCGCATTTTCAGGCAGCAGTCCTTCAAAAAGGCCGACGCATCTCCAAAAACATTGTTCTCTATCGCCACGGCGGAAATTGCCGTGCAGCACGCCTCGTCTCCCTCAAAAACACGCATCAGTTCCATGCATGATATTTTTTTAGGATTCTGGCATAAATACTGAAAAATTTTCAGATAAGCCGCGTTTGAAAAATACTCTTCCTGCAGCTTGTCCTTTGCATAAGCTGTCAATTCCGGATGTTCCATAATAACCGCAACGACCGCCCGTTCGGTTGCCGATTCAAATTTATTTGTAACTCCGTAAGCAATTCTATCATTTCTTTGCGTCTGTTCTGGAATTCTATCAATATTGCTGTAAAGTGCTTCCATGGAAAAACCGCTGGCGGTATGAATGCGTTTTAAATACATTTCCGCCTCAATACTGTCAAAAGCATATTTTTCTACCACGACCGTAGCTTTCTGTGCAAATTCTGCCCTGCCCTCTTCCGAGGTCATATCGCATTTCCCCATAATTTCAGCTATTAAATATTCAATGGAGGTCTGCGCTTTTTTCATCATATCCGTAAAGCTTTCCGCACCGTAGGCCTTGATATACTCGTCCGGATCCACCCCCAAAGGAAGCGAAATAATGCGCGGCTTCAGTCCCTCGGCTTTCATAAGATCTATCACCTTATGCGTTGCGCTGATTCCAGCCGAATCCCCGTCATAGCATATGTAAATCTCCTGGGCATACCGCTTCAGCAGTTTTATCTGTTCAGGCGTAACCGCTGTCCCTAGGGACGCTACGCCGTAATCAAAGCCGGCCATATTCAAAGCGATCACATCCATATAGCCCTCGCCGATAATCGCCCGTCCCCGATTATTCTTTTTCAAAATATTCAATGCATAGAGATTTTTTCTCTTATTAAATACCGGCGTATCTCCGGTGTTTAAGTATTTTGGCAGCGAATGATCCAACACTCGGCCGCCAAATCCCAAAATTTCGCCGGAGGGCGCTATAATGGGAAACATTATCCGCGTACGGAAATTATCCCGCAGACCGAACTCATTCTTTCTGGCAAGCCCGGCAGCAACGATGCTCTCCTCATCAAACCCTTTGCTTTTTAAATGCTTAATCAGAGCATCCCGGGAATCCGGAGCATATCCAAGGCCAAAACGACGAATGATATTTTCCGTGACGCCGCGTCCGTGCAAATAAGCAAGACCTTCCGTGCCCTCAGGTTCAAACAGCGTATTAAAATAGAATCTTGCGGCCTCCCGGTTCGCCTCATAAATTTTGTTTTTTACATCCCGCGAAACTGTCGGTTCCGCGCTGACGCCCGCAGGCATAGGAACATTTGCGCGCCTGGCAAGCTCTTCAATCGTTTCATAAAAGGTAAGATTTTCCTTTTTTTCTAAAAAACCAATAATATTGCCGCCTACATGGCAGCCAAAGCAATAAAACATCTGTTTCTGGCCATCCACAGTAAATGATGCCGTTTTTTCATTATGGAACGGACACAATCCCACATATTTGTTTCCCGATTTTTTTAAAGAAACGTAATCGGATACCACATCTACAATATCCACCTTATCTATTAAGCTGTCAATAAATTCTTCGGGGATTCTCGCCATTAAATTTCTTCCTTTTCAACGCGTCTCTTAGTTCTCCTGCCAGGATCGGGGTATAAAAAGCTTTTGATATTCCCTCAGCGCGTACCGATCGCTCATACCGGCGATATAATCGCACACCGCCTGTTCTGTGCCGTATTCCTTCAGAGCCGGCTGCATATGCGGCGGCAGAAGCAAGGGATCGCTGCAATAAGCTGCAAATAAGTTTCTGATAATACCTTCAGCCTTTAATTCCTCTGTTTTGGCCGAGCTTTTAATATGATAAATATTCTTAAACATATAATCCCGCAATTCGTTCATCACCTCATAAATCTGCGGCGACATGGAAACCACGGGCTGATCCATACTGTTTTTGACCAAATCCGTAATCAGGGTATTGATTCTGGCTGAATGCGTCGTTCCCAGCACCATATTGGATCGAAACGGCAGATCTGCCTCTGTAAGAATACCGGCACGCACGGCGTCATCAATATCATGATTTATGTAAGCAATTCTGTCCGCATAAGAGACTACCTGCCCCTCAAGCGTCGCCGGCTTAGAACGGCTTGTATGGTTTTCGATTCCGTCGCGCACTTCCCAGGTCAAGTTAAGACCCGTGCCGTTTTCCAGTTTTTCCACTACCCGTCGGCTCTGCACATTATGGCGGAAGCCCATAGAGCAAATTTCATTCAATACTCGTTCCCCTGCATGTCCGAACGGCGTGTGGCCAATATCATGGCCCATAGCGATAGCTTCGGTAAGATCTTCATTCAATTTAAGCGCTCTTGCCGCAGTACGCGCAATCTGGCTCACCTCAAGGGTGTGGGTAAGCCTGGTACGGTAATGATCTCCTTCTGGGGAGAGAAACACCTGTGTTTTATGCTTCAGCCGCCGGAAGGATTTACAGTATATGATCCTGTCGCGATCCCGCTGATATACGGTGCGCAGACTGCATTCCTCCTCCGGCCGTTCCCGTCCCCTGCTTTCACACGCTTTTGCAGCGTAAGGCGATAAGTACTGCTGCTCATATTTTTCCGTTTCTGTTCTCATAAAACCGCCTTTACAAAAAAACGTCTTTTGCCTGCTTACCTTTAAGTAATTCTGCAAAAGACGAAAAAATCCTTTATTTTTAATTAAATTGACTGAAAAAGATCATTCATCTTCCGCGTCAAGCTCATTGTACGCCTGCCAGATCTCCTCAAGAAGAATTTCATTTTCTACCGGCAATAATATAATGTCTTCGCCTTCTTCTGTATACTCTAAAATAATTACCTGAGGTTCTTCCTTATCTTTTTCTTCCACGGGAATAAATAAATTATAGATATGCCCGTCGTACTGAATACTGTCAAGCAGTTCTGCGTCAAAGCTTTCATCATTTTCGTCCACTAAGGTTAAAACGATATTTTCTTCTATTTCACTCATCTTTATCAAAATCCTTTTCCGCTATTTTTGCGATCCAAATAATCCTGAAGAATAATAACTGCCGCCAGCTTATCAACATTCTGCTTTCTTTTTTTTCTGGAAAGATCAGCCTCCAGCATGATTCTTTCCGCTGCTGCGGACGTAAGCCGCTCATCCATATACTCAATTTGGCAGCCTTCAGTGCGAAGGGCGCAGCAAAGCTCCTCGTTTTTTTCCGCCTGCGCATGTTCCTGCCCATTCAAATGTTTCGGCAAACCGACAACAATCACGTCCGCCCGGTACGTTCTTGCAAGAGTTATAATATGTAATACGTCATTTTTCAGTGATGTTCGGGCATACGTCTCCACCCCGCCTGCCAGAATGCCGCCGGTACTCACCGCAATGCCTATACGCTTATCGCCAATATCGAGCCCCAAATAGGTCATCAGCAGTTTTCAATATAGCTTTTTACAAGCTCTTCTAATATCTCGTCCCTCTCCACCCGGCGTATCAGATTCCGCGCATTATTGTATCCGGTTATATACGTGGGATCTCCGGAGAGAATGTAGCCTACGATCTGGTTCACAGGGTCATAGCCTTTTTCCTGCAGCGCGGCATATACATTCAAAAGAATATCTTTAATCTGCGCATTTTCCGAAGGGCGGCTATATTTCATTGTATCATTGATATTTGCCATACTAAGCCTCCTTATGAACTATTCAGTATCATTATAGTATATTTTTCCACACAAGGCAAGCCTATATTCGGGTCAACTGAGGAAATTTCCGTTTACGTTCAGTGAAATATTTGTAAAATTCTTTAAACATAATACGCAAAATAATATATAC
>CAJMLN010000058.1 GCA_905214315.1 uncultured bacterium
TATTATAATCATTCCTTTCAAATTAGTATTTATCTTCATAATCTATTTTATATAATATACATAATTTTCTTTTCTGAGAGCAGCTTTTAACTTTTCTGTTGCTCTATATCCTAATGCACAATGACCTATTCCTTCAAAATCTCCTACTATACCTAAATCTTTTAAAATTTTCTTTCCAAATTCTAACTCAAATTCTTCTTTTGCCCTGTGAATCCAACAGCTACCTAATCCTAAGCTTTCAGCCGCATTTAACATATTTCCCATAACTAAACTTCCATCATACTTATATGTTTCTATTTCTTTATTAACGCTCTTATCTGCTAATACAATCAATATAACTGGTGCACCATAAAAAGGATCTATTCCTTCTTTAAACCCTGCTATTTTTCTATTCTCTTCTGCTATTTTATCACGCATTTCTTTATTAGTAACAGCAATTATAATTGGAGATTGCTTTCCCATACCTGTTGGAGCATATGTTCCCGCTCTAATAACACTTTCTAATTCTTCTTTTGTTATCATATCTGGTTTAAACTTTCTACAACTTCTTCTTTCTTCTAAAACTCTTAATGCATCATTCATTTAAAACTCCTCACTTTCAATTTACTATTTGTATGTATAAAACACCATATTAATTGTATAACAAAAGGAGCAAATTTTCAATATCTGCTCCTAAATTTATACTATCTATTCGGTAATAATATTTTATCCTTTTATTTCAATTTCATCTCTAAACTGAAACCTTATATCATCAACTTTATAAACTGTAACACTTTCAAGTAGCTGCCCTACGTTCTTTATCTTTATGAAGCAACCAGTAAACTTTACAACAAGCATCAGAACAAAAATCTCTCTTTTTTCTTCCTGCTATTTGATAAAACTTTTTACCACACTGTTTACAGATGACAAGATTGTCTTTTCCTTTTAGTTTCTCTCCGACTTTTATATACCCATTCATTCCTTCTCTTATACAAAATGATCTTATTGTGTTAAGAGATATTTCTAGTTCTTGTGATATTCTTAAGTATCCATATCCTTGATTTCTTAACTTTCTAATCTTTTGACGTTGCAATTCATCCATCTGTTTCTGCCTCCTTGCTTGTATAAATCACTCCAAAAGGCACATTAGTCAAGCCAATTAGAAAAAGAAAGTATATGTAAAATAACTCATTACAAAAGACTTTTATAAAACAATTGGAATTTGTAGAAAAGATTGGAGATATAGTTATGGCTTTTGATTATAAAAAAGAATATAAAGAATTTTATATGCCAAAGAATAAACTTAGTATTGTTGAAATTCCTAAAATGAATTATATTGCAGTAAGAGGAACAGGAAATCCTAATGAAGAAAATGGAGATTATCAAAACACAATAGGATTATTATATGGTATTGCTTATACAATTAAAATGAGTTACAAAGGAACACATAAAATTGATGGTTTCTTTGAATATGTTGTTCCACCATTAGAGGGATTTTGGTGGCAAGATGGTATGAAAGGAACTATTGATTATAATAATAAAGGTGCAATGCACTTTATATCAATAATTAGATTACCAGATTTTGTAACAAAGAAAGACTTTGAGTGGGCTATTGAAGAAGCGACTAAAAAGAAAAAACAAGATTTTTCAAGAGTTGAATTTTTAACTTATGATGAGGGGATTTGTGTTCAATGTATGCACTTGGGTTCTTATGATAATGAGCCTACAACAGTTAATTTAATGCACGAATATATGCAAGAAAATGGATATGAATTAGATATAACAGATACTAGATACCATCACGAAATATACTTGAGTGACCCTAGAAAATGTGATGTAAGTAAATTAAAAACTGTTGTAAGACATCCGATTAAAAAGATATAGTAAACAAGAAATTCCAATTTATCCATCAGAGTTTATCGGCAAGGATAGACTCTTTTTTCATGTAATCACAATGATGAATTATGTAATAAAAATGTGTTCGTTCTAAAACCTTTGTTTATTACACTTAATTAATTCCATTCACTCTAAATCATTTGTTGTATTAAGAATAGGATTGTAATAGAAACGGCGTGATCTACACGCCGGTTCCTATACCTAATTTTTTTATTTTCTTATGGGAATTGCACATTCTCTTTTTAATTTTATTCTTTTGGTTTGCCGCATCCTTTTTACATAAAATGCTTATGAAGAAAATCCGAGCTGCGCTGCAGGCTTTCAAAGGCGCCGTCGGGTGTTTGATCCTGCTCCACCACATAGTATTTTACGCCGGCTTTTTCAGCTGCTTCCATAATGCCTTCCCACCACATATTGCCGCTGCCAATTTCGCAGTATACGGTCTTCTGCCAGTCGCTTTCGGCGGGATCCTTTTTCATGTCCTTCAGGTGCAGAATATCGATTCGGCCGGACAGCTGCTCGATCCAGTGGCGTATATCGCCGCCGCCGTTCTGGATCCAGTAGGTATCTATCACAAAGGACACGTTGTTTCTGTCCAGTCCCTCTACCAGCATTTCCATCATGGTTTTGCCGTTTTCACGCCGGATAAATTCATGGCTGTGGTGATGAAACGTAAATTTTTTGCCGTGCTGTGCTGCTTTTTGCCCTACAGCATTGGCATTTTGGATAAATTCCTGAATTTCAGCAGGATTCAGTATACCGATGCCGCCGATACCCATCAGGTTGGTGCGCATCAGGTCATGAATACGCAGTGCCTCGTCAAAATGATTCAGCAGACGGTCCCAGGAATCATGGGTGCCTACAATCTCCAGTCCTTCCTCCTGCGCGATGCGGCCAAAATCCTCATAGGAGATTTTAGTGCCGGCGGTCTGCGCCTGGTCATAGCCCATGCTTTTGAGCCGTTTAAAAGTTTGGCGCACTTCCTCAGGCGTATTCATATATTCGCGGACGGTATACAGCTGAACACCTAATTTTTCTATCATAATAAAGAGTCCCCTTTCTTTTTTTTACATCATAGAACAAAACAGCCTTTTCTTCAAGACAAGTATTTATTATTTTCGGACAGATGTTGCTGTTTTGTAATCTGGTTCCGGCGCAGGCGGTCAATCAGCTCCAGGTACTGTATGTCGCCCAGGCCGTAACAGGAAAATTGATGCAGCATCTCTTTCATAAGGGAGATTCTGTCGGTTTGGCTGTGCTCTCTGATATAGGCGGTCAGCTCGTTCTCCTCCCGGTTCAGCGCCAGATACCGCTCGATGCCCTTGCCCAGCAGCCCGGGAAAAGAGAGTGTTTGCTTTTCCAGAACAACCTGTTTGAATAAATTCTGATAATCTGCTTGTATGAGCGCCTCTTCATATTTCTGCTGATACCTGTCATCTATAATACGGCAGCTTTGCGGCAGGGGAAGAGCCTCCTGCTGCAGATAGGCCAGAAGCGTTAAAAGATTGATCTGGCAGAACATATCCTCATCAAACCAGAGGATATATTCCTCATAGTCCTTCAGCTTCTGCAGCGGGCGCACAATTTTCCGGAGGTAGTCTTCTTTTGCAGCGCCGAGGGAACGGCAGCGCTCCAGGATAAATTTCGGGCCTAAGATCGGCAGAGCTGCCGTGCCGGAGCACATGGCCTCTTCAAAGGCAATTACGGGAAGGCCGGGATATTCTGTTTTAAAATGGGCCAGCATACAGCCGCCGTTTACAAGGTGTAAACTACGCATCGTCAGTTTCCTTTCTTTTGGCGCACAGGCAGTAAACGGAAAGGGGAAGAATTTTGGGGATATGGGCAAGCTCCTCCCGTGCGGAGAGCAGCAGCTGCCGGAGTCTGTCGGGCATTTGGCAGGCATTTTCCGTCAGGAACGGATATAGCTCCAGCGCATTTTGCACTTCCCATAAATCGTCCTGAAGCTTGGGGGAAGAAATATGCTTTTCTTTTGAGAGCTGCCAGCCGCTGACGTTCAAAGCATTTTTAATATCCGAGGGATACAGCAGCGTGCGAATATTTGCCTGCTCGCCGGCGGAAAAACAGGCGCAGACAGCCTGTATCCATGCCGCCTGCTGATGAAAGAACTGCCGGGGAGTTCGGGGGCGTATATCCCATTCCGCGATGCAGAGCTGTTTTCCCCAGGGGCGGACGCGTTTTAGGATTTTACAAAGGGTTTCATACGAGGGCAGATACCAAAGACTGTGGCAGAGCAGAATGTAGTCAAAGCTGTCGGTTTCAAAATTTGTTTCGAAGATATCACAATCCAAATCAATAGCAAGATTCTGCGCCTTGCAGCGACGGAGCAGCCTGTCTTTTGCCTGACCAAGGGTTTCAGGCGCGCCGTAGTCGGCCGGGGCGATATCCACGCCGCGGACGAAGCCGTTTGCCCCTGCGGTAAAGGATAAAGCGGCAAGCGTATCTCCCTGGCCGCAGCCGATTTCAAGAATTCTGGCGCCCGGGGGAATCTGCCAGAACGCAATCAGCTTCAGGCGATGCAGCGTTTGGCTTTTTTGTATTTTCCATACTTCCGGGCTGTAAAACTGCCGCAGTATGGTATGGCAGCTTTGATGCAAACTGCGCATGGGCATTTCCTCCTTTGATACTGTTTTGTATACTATAGCATCTCTGCCGGCCGCTGTCAATATTGCCGTACTACGGGCCGCAGGCCGTGCATAAAATAAAAAGACTGTCGCCGACAGCTTTATGTGCGCCGTGCACGCAGAGTGATTGCTTTTGCGGGAAAATACAGAATTTTACAGATGAAATATTGATGAATTTTGCCGTTTTACGGCGTTATTTTGTTGACAGTCCATAAGAAATGGGAGTACAATTTAATTAATCTTATCCTTTCTTTTTCAATCCTTCAAAAGCGCCGGCTGTGTCGCTTTTTAGGAATCCTTTATCTGGGGAATCCGTATGTATAAAATCCGTCTTTCCGGCTGCGGTGTGAAAATACTGCGGCGGAAGCCTGAATAATAAAAAGGAACTGCTGTTACATGAATGATCTTTACACACTGGGAATTGATATTGGGTCTACTACGGCCAAGCTTGTTCTGCGCAGAGATCAGGAGATCCTGTTTCAATGCTATGAACGTCATTTTTCACAGATAAAAGAAAAAACGCAGGAGCTGCTTCGGCGCATGGGGCGCGAGATACCGGAGCTTGCCGGGGGAAAGCTTAAAGTCGCTGTTTCCGGCTCTGCGGGGATGGGGCTCGCCCAGGGGGCGGATATTCCGTTTGTACAGGAGGTTTTTGCCACCAGCGAGGCCGTGAAAAGGCTTGACGGAGACGCGGCTTGCGTGATTGAACTGGGCGGCGAGGACGCCAAGATCATTTTCTTTGATTCCGGCATCGATGAACGCATGAACGGCAGCTGCGCCGGAGGAACAGGGGCGTTTATCGATCAGATGGCAACCCTTTTGAATGTTACGGTGGAGCAGCTGGACCAGCTGAGCCTGTCCTGTGAGCGCATTTATCCGATCGCGGCGCGCTGCGGCGTTTTTGCCAAAAGCGATATCCAGCCGCTGCTGAATCAGGGGGCGAAAAAAGAGGATATTGCCGCCAGTATCTATCAGGCGGTGGTCAATCAAACTGTTACCGGGCTTGCGCAGGGGCGTAAAATCAAGGGAAAGGTGCTGTTTTTAGGCGGACCGCTTTACTATTGTAAGGGGCTGAGGAAACGCTTTCAGGAGACGCTTGCCCTTGACGATGCTCATGCTGTTTTTCCCGAATACGGCCGTTTTTCGGTGAGCATCGGCGCGGCCATGTATGCCTCCACCGCCGGCAGTGCGTATACGCTGGAGGAGCTGCAAAAAAAAATAGCGGCGGCAAAAAGCGAGACCGGCGCTCGGCGGCTGGCACCGCTGTTTGTTTCTCAGGAGGAATACGAAGCTTTTGCCGCGCGGCATGCGCGGGCTAAGGTGCTGCAGAAGGATAAGAATACGTATTCTGGGGACGCGTATCTGGGTATCGACTGCGGCAGTACTACGACAAAGCTGGTATTGATTGCGGAGGATAACAGCCTGCTGTATTCATTTTATTCTTCCAATAAAGGAAATCCGGTGGAGTTGGTGCGGCAGCAGCTGGAAGAGATCTATGCCTTTTGCGGCGACCGCATCCGGATTCGGGGCAGTGCCGTTACCGGCTATGGGGAGGAGCTGATACAAAGCGCCTTTAGTGTGGATTACGGCTTGGTGGAAACCATAGCCCACTTTACGGCGGCAAAATATTTTATGCCGGAGGTGGATTTTATTCTTGATATCGGCGGCCAGGATATCAAGTGCTTTCATATCCATAACGGTGCCATTGACAGTATTATGCTCAACGAGGCGTGCTCGTCGGGCTGCGGCTCGTTTTTGGATACATTTGCCCGCGCGCTGGGCTGTTCTACTGAGGAATTTGCTCAAAAAGGACTTTTTGCCAAAGCGCCGGCGGATCTGGGAAGCCGCTGTACGGTATTTATGAATTCTTCCGTTAAGCAGGCGCAGAAGGACGGCGCTTCTGTGGAGGATATTTCTGCGGGGCTTGCCATCAGTGTGGTAAAAAATGCCGTGTATAAAGTTATCCGTGCGGCCAGCGCGGAGGAGCTGGGAAAAAACATAGTAGTTCAGGGCGGGACTTTTTATAATGACGGCGTGCTCCGAGCCTTTGAAAAGGAGCTGGGCCGCGAAGTGATCCGCCCGGAGATCTCCGGACTGATGGGCGCCTACGGCGCCGCTCTGTACAGCAAAAAAGCGCAAAATTCCTCCCTGATAAGCGCGGACGCACTGAAAGATTTTTTTCATCATGCCTTTGCTACGGCCTGCCATGGCTGCGCGAATCAATGTCATTTAACGGTGAATCATTTTTCCGGAGGTAAAAAGTTTATTTCCGGCAATCAGTGTGAAAAGGGCGCCGGTCTGCAGCAGCCGGCACAGAAGCTGCCCAATTTATATGAAACCAAACGGCGGCTGCTGTATGCTCTGGGCAGCCGGAATGGCTCCCGGGGAACGATCGGGCTGCCCCTGGCGCTGGGAATGTACGAGCTGCTGCCCCTTTGGGAGGGCATCTTTTCTTCGCTGGGCTTTCAGACGGTGGTATCCGGGCCCTCGACCCGAAATACATATGAAAAGGGACAGTTTTCCATACCCTCGGATACGGCCTGCTATCCGGCCAAGATTATGCACGGCCATGTGCTTGAGCTGATAGAACAGGGCGTTCAGGCGGTATTTTATCCCCGGCTGACATATAACATCAATGAAAAAGCCTCCGATAATTTTTATAACTGTCCGGTGGTGGCATATTATTCGGATTTGCTTGCAGGAAATGTGGAAGAGCTGAAGCATGTAACTTTTTTGGATCCGTATCTGAACCTGAACAATCGGCATGAATTGGCAAAGGAACTGTTTGCCTGTCTGTCGCCTTATTTTGATGTGACGCGCGCACAGGTAAAAAAAGCCGTGCACGCCGGCTTTGACGCCTATCATGCATATATGGATACGGTAAAGCAGGAGGGAAAAAAGGCATTGGCGTTTGCCAGGGAAAATGGCAGACGGATTATGGTTCTGGCGGGACGGCCGTATCATATAGATCCGGAAATCGGTCACGGTATTGACCGGCTGGCCGGCTCTTTGGGGTTTGTAGTGGTCAGTGAGGACAGTATCTGTGATCTTGCGCCGGTACAGCGGACGGATGTGCTGAATCAGTGGACCTATCATGCAAGATTGTACCGCGCGGCACGGTTCGCGGCGGAAAATGACGATGTACAGCTGGTACAGCTGGTATCGTTCGGCTGTGGACTTGATGCGATTACTTCCGACGAGGTACGTTCTGTTTTAGAGAGGAGCGGAAAGCTGTATACACAGCTGAAAATTGATGAGATCACCAATTTGGGTGCGGTAAAAATACGGTTGCGCAGTCTGCTGGGCGCGCTGGAGGGAAAGGAGAACCCGCTGGATGGCATACATACCGTTTACGAAGGAAATGAAGAAAAATTACACCATACTGGTACCTAACATGCTGCCAATGCACTTTAAGCTGATTCTGCAGGTGTTGGAGAACTATGGATATCATACCGAGCTTCTGGAGACGCAGGGGCCTGAAATTCCTGAAACCGGGCTGAAATATGTGCATAACGATACCTGCTATCCGGCGCTTCTGGTCATTGGTCAGTTTATTTCTGCACTGCAAAGCGGAAAATACGACCCGCACCGGGTGGCGCTGGTGCTGTTTCAAACCGGGGGAGGATGCCGGGCCTCCAATTATATTCCGCTGCTGAGGAAGGCACTGGAGAAAGCAGGTTTTGCCTATGTGCCGGTCATTTCTTTCAGCCTGGCCGGCCTCGAAAAACATCCCGGCTTTCGCCTGACGCTGCCGATTTTGCACCAGATGCTGTACGCCTTGATTTATGCGGACCTTTTGCTCTGCCTGGTGAACCAGTGCCGGCCGTATGAAAAGAAGAAAGGGGAAAGTCAGCAGCTGGCGGATACGATAACGGCTGAGATCGCGCAGAACATGAAGCGCGACGGAGTTTCTTTCCGCAAGGTGAAGGCCGGATGCAAAAATATCATTTCCCGTTTTGCCGCGATCGAACGGACGGGCGGACGCAAAGTAAAGGTTGGCATCGTAGGAGAGATCTATGTAAAATATTCGCCGCTGGGAAACAACAATTTGGAACAGTTTTTAATTGACGAGGGCGCCGAGCCGGTAACGCCGGGGCTGCTTGATTTCATGCTGTACTGTCTGTATAATAATTTGGAGGATTTTAAGCTTTACGGGATCAAAAAGCTTTTGTATCCGATATGCCGTATTGCGTACCGCTTTCTTACCGCGCAGCAGGAGGCGATTTGCCGACTGGTGGAAGAGGATGGGCGGTTTACGGCGCCGACCCGCTTTCGTGATCTGGTAGATCTGGTGGGCGGGCAGTATATCGGTAAGGGAACCAAAATGGGCGAAGGGTGGCTGCTGCCGGCGGAAATGCTGGAGCTTTATCACAGCGGCGTAAAGAATATCATATGCGCCCAGCCGTTTGGCTGCCTGCCGAATCATATCTGCGGCAAGGGAATGATGAAGCCCCTAAAGGATCATAACCCCGACATTAACATTGTGGCGGTGGATTATGACCCCGGCGCCACCAGAGTGAACCAGGAAAACCGCATTAAGCTGATGCTGGCCAATGCCCGGCAATAGCCGCAGCGGAACAGGGAGTGAAAGAACAAATGATTTATCTGTTCGATCTGGACGGAACGCTGATCGATTCCATGCGCCAGTGGTCGCAGAAGATGCTTTTGATTCTTGAAAGGGAAAATATCCCGTACCCCGAGGATTTGATACAGAAGATCACGCCTCTGGGCGACAGAAAGACGGCGGAATACTTTATCCGGTTAGGGGTAAAGAAAACCGCAGAGGAGATTCTTGCGGCTATGGACGAATATGCGCGGGACGAGTATGCGCATAAGATTCCTTTAAAACCTTATGTAAAAGAATATCTTGTTCAACTGAAACGCAGGGGAGCCTCCCTGCATGTTTTGACGGCAAGTCCCCATGCGCTGACGGATGTCTGCTTAAAGAGAAACGGCGTATGGGATTGCTTTGAAAACGTCTGGTCAACGGACGATTTCGGCCTTGTCAAATCAGAGCCGCAGATCTACCGTGCCGCCGCCGCCAAGCTGGGCTGCCGTGAAGAGGATATTCTGTTTTTTGATGATAACCTGCTTGCGCTTACCGCGGCTAAAAAGGCGGGGCTGCAAACCGTCGGTGTTTTTGACGCTTCCTCCCTATCATCGGAAGAAGATTTTCGAAGATGTTCCGATCGATATATTCATTCTTTTCAGGAGCTGCTGTAGCAGGCTAAGGAAAAGCACACGATGGGCGTGTGCTTTTTTTATGGAGTATTCTGAGGTGCGTTGGGATTGATAAAAAGGATATCCCGTTCTTTTTTCTGTGCATAACGTACGGCCTGCCCTGTACCGGAACGCCATTGCTCAGGATCATAGACGGCAATTACTTTTTCACAGTGGTCTATCATATAGCAGTTGCGGAGTTTAAAACAGTCGGGAGTATATTCTTTCGAGGTGTAAATCACTTTTTTTGAAAATTTTAAAACATGATCATATCTGCACCTTATCTCTTCCCTCATTGTATTCCTTTGCCCCGGGTAAGGGATTACCGCATAGAGCTGCAGGTTATAAAAGCTGTCAAGAAGGCCGACAACGATTTCAGCAGCCCAAAGGTCAACACCTTCAGCCATTCCGGTATAAAATCGTCGGTAACCGTTGTAACACAGGTCAACGATCTGCTGCCGCAAGGTTCGGTCAAAAGCCTTGAACTGACTGCTTTCTTCATTACATTTAAAATTGAGCTTAGAGGGTCTATGGCCGGTAAAACATACACTTTTGATCATTTTTTTTCTCATTATATTCACCTGTTTTTATATCCTATTAGGATTTATAATATAGTTATTGCTTATAAAAATACAGCAGCGGCCGACGAATCCAATTCGTCTTTTACTGCAGTAAAAATGTTTGAAATAGCATGAATTTTTCTAATAAGACAAATAATATTCTGTTTATTTATAAATAGAGCATTATATCTTTCAGCTCTTTGTAAAAATGGTATAAAATAATTATTATAAGATTATTTTTTATCATTATTATTGTAAAATTAAAAAATTTTTTAATAAAATACAAAAATATTCCTTTTTAAACAATATACTCATTCTATTATAAACAATATTTTAAATAAGTCAACCTAAAAATCACAGTTTTTTTAAGATATAGCCAGGACGATGGGATAA
>CAJMLN010000059.1 GCA_905214315.1 uncultured bacterium
AATTTGTAATTTTAATGGTCGGCAGGCTTTCTAATGAAAAACGGCAGGATGTGCTGATTCGGGCCGTTGCCCAGTCAAAATATCGGCAGAAAATCAAACTGGTGCTTGCCGGAAAGGGACCCCGGAAAGAGGCCCTGATTAGGCTTGCCCGAAAATGCGGCGTCGATATGAAAACCGATTTCTTTTTAAAGCCGGATCTGCTGGATTTAATTGCAATGAGCGACCTGTATGTCCATGCGGCGGATATGGAAATTGAGGCAATGTCCTGTATGGAGGCTTTTGCCGGGGGGCTGGTTCCAGTGATTGCCGATAGTAAAAAATCGGCTACTCCGCAGTTTGCATTGGATGAAAGAAGCTTGTTTGAAGCCGGCAGCAGCGAAGCGCTTGCGCAGAGGATTGATTATTGGATGGAGCATGAGCAGGAGCGCAAAGAAATGGAATATATCTACAGCGGCCTTGCGACACAGTATAATCTGGATCGGTGCGTGCTGCAGGCAGAGGAAATGTTCGCCGAAGCGATCAGAGAGCGTGGGTGAGCAGGTATGGAAGACAGAGTGCTGACACAGGATGCTCTTGATGAAGACGAGCATGTATTAAAACTTTGGCAGCCCTTTGATTTTACAGTAGAGAAGGGCTATGATTACCGCCGTTTATCGCCGCTTTCCTATGGTGCCACTGTGCTTGTGCGCGCTGTGGCCACAGTGATTTTAACCATATTTAACCGTGCGGTCTATGGCTTTAGAATCACCGGAAGAAAAAATTTGAAGCCTTTGGGAAAAAGCGGGGCGGTAGCCGTGTGCAATCATATTCATCCAATGGATTGTACAATGATTGATATGGCGCTTTGGAAAAAGCGTATGTACTATGTTACACTGGAGAGTAATTTCCGTATTCCGCTGGCACGGCACGCGATTCGTGTCCTGGGGGGCGTTCCTCTCTCGCCCCGCCCCCATATCATGGGTGAAATGTTTGCTGAAATGGGAAAGGCCGTGGAAGACGGTTCCGTGGTACAGATCTATCCCGAAGGCGTTCTGCGGCCCTATTATAAAGGATTGAGAACCTTTAAAAACGGCGCGTTTCGCCTGGCAGCAGATCACAACGTACCGGTGATTCCGATGGTTTTGGTGCAGAAACAACCGAGAGGATTACATAAGCTGTTAAAAAGAAAACCGTGCTTGGAGCTGCATATATTGCCGCTGTTGTATCAAAAGGAAGAACTGAATCGGCACGAAAATACCCGGTGGCTGAAAGAGCAGGCGATTGCCTGTATGAATGAGGCGCTGCAGCGCCTGGAAAAGGTTTAAAATCGGCCGCAAAAGTTTTTTGCGGCCCTGGCTTTGCGCCGTGAGCCTGTGTTTTTATTTTTCTGCAGAATAAAAAGGTCTGAAAAATAAAAAATCTGTGTTTTGCTTTAGGTTTTTTAAAATCTTTGGAATAAAACCTATTATTTCCTTTGAATTTTGTTTGTTTTATGTTGACATTTGTCTGTTTTCTGTATACAATAGTGTTATAAATATATAAGGAAAACTATCTTTTGAATTTTACAGGGAGGGAACAGAATGAATTGGAGCTTTCAGGGCAGTGTTGCAAAAACAAACCGTATTCAGGGGTTGATAGACGATCTTTTTAGAAAGATGCCGGAGATTGAGGCGGATCGTGCCGTTCTTTTAACGGAATCTTATAAGGAAACCGAGGGCGAGCCTATTGTAACGCGCCGTGCGAAAGCATTCGCGCATATCCTTCGCAATATTCCTATCACGATACGTGATAATGAACTGATTGTAGGATCCGCCAGCAAGGCTCCGCGCGGTTGCCAGACCTTTCCGGAATATTCCTACCAGTGGCTGGAGGATGAACTGGATACGGTGGCAACCAGAAATGCCGACCCGTTTTATATTTCTGAAGAGAATAAAGAAAAGCTGCGCAGTGTGCACCAGTATTGGAAAGGGAAGACCAACAGCGAACTGGCTACTGAATATATGGCGCCCGAGACAAGGCTTGCGATTGAGCATAACTTTTTTACCGCGGGAAACTATTTTTATAATGGCGTAGGCCATGTTACGGTGAACTATAAAAAGGTATTGGAGATCGGCTTTAACGGGATTCGTGCCGAGGCGGAAAATCTGCTTTCTAAGTGTACGGTGGCGGACGCGGATTATGCCAAACGCAGCCATTTCTTAAGCGCGGTGATTCTCAGCTGCCAGGCGGTATGCGATTATGCCAGAAGATATTCTGAGCTTGCGCTTTCGCTGGCGCAGCAGGAGCAGAACGCAGTACGCCGTGAGGAATTAAAGAAAATAGCGGCCAACTGTGCTCACGTTCCGGCTAATGGGGCCTCTTCCTTCTACGAGGCCTGCCAGTCTTTCTGGTTTGTGCAGATGCTGCTTCAGATGGAAAGCAGCGGACATTCCATTTCCCCCGGAAGATTCGATCAATATATGTATCCCTATTATAAGGCCGATATTGATGCCGGGAAGCTTACCATGGAGTTTGCACAGGAGCTGATGGACTGCATCTGGATAAAACTGAATGATTTGAACAAAGTGCGTGATGCCGCTTCGGCCGAGGGCTTTGCCGGTTACAGCCTGTTCCAGAATCTGATTTGCGGCGGACAGGATGAAAACGGTTTGGATGCGACCAACGATCTTTCCTTCATGAGCTTGGAGGCCTCGATGCACGTGATGCTTCCGCAGCCGTCCCTTTCTATCCGGGTTTGGAATTGCTCCCCGCATGAATTGCTGATTAAGGCCGCGGAGCTTACGCGTACCGGTATCGGTTTGCCGGCGTATTATAATGATGAGGTCATTATTCCCCAGCTTCTAAGCCGCGGCCTTACCATGGCGCAGGCACGGGATTATAATATTATCGGTTGTGTGGAGCCGCAGAAGGCGGCTATGACTGACGGCTGGCATGATGCCGCGTTCTTTAACATGTGCCGTCCGCTGGAAATGGTGTTTACCGGCGGAATCGATGCCGGTGTGCGGGTTGCGCCCGAAACGCAGTCCATCCGCACGATGACCGGCTTTGATGATTTTTTTGAAGCTTACCGTCAGCAAATGGAATATATGATTTCCCTGCTGGTCAATGCCGATAATGCGATCGACGTTGCCCATAGTGAACGCTGCCCGCTGCCGTTTTTGTCTTCTATGGTGGATGATTGTATGGCTCGCGGAAAGACTGTACAGGAGGGCGGGGCTGTTTATAATTTTACCGGTCCCCAGGGCTTTGGAATCGCCAATGTGGCGGATTCGCTTTGGGCAATTAAAAAACTGGTGTTTGAGCAGGGCAAATATACGCTCGACGATTTTGCCGAAGCTTTGAAATGCAATTTTGGCAAGGATATGGATGCAGCTATGGCGCAGAAGCTTACCACCTCAGTAGTTATGCAGCTGGCAAAACAGGGCGTGACTGCAGGTAAGGAAGAGATTGTAAAGATTTATGCTGAGATTGCTCAAAATAAATGTGATCCGAGCAAAAAAGAGTTTTTCGCTAAAATGCTGGAAGATATTGACTCTTTGGACAAATTTGGAAACGATATCCCTGAGGTTGACGCTCTTGCACGGGAGGCGGCCTATGTGTATACCCGTACGCTGGAGAATTTCTCCAATCCCCGCGGCGGAAAGTTCCAGGCGGGACTGTATCCGGTTTCCGCCAATGTGCCGCTTGGCGCGCAGACCGGCGCTACGCCGGATGGAAGGCTTGCTTATACGCCTGTGGCCGACGGCGTTTCACCTGCGGCCGGCAGAGACGTACATGGTCCTACCGCGGCGGCGAACTCTGTGGCCAGGCTTGACCATTATATTGCGTCCAACGGTACGCTGTATAATATGAAGTTCCATCCTTCTGCATTAAAGGGGCGGGCAGGACTGGAAAGCTTTGTTTCCCTTGTACAAGGATATTTTGACCAGAAGGGAAGCCATATGCAGTTTAACGTTGTCAGCCGCGATACACTGCTTGATGCACAGAAACACCCCGAAAACTATCGTTCTTTGGTAGTACGTGTAGCAGGATACAGTGCGTTGTTTACTACACTTTCGCGTTCCTTGCAGGACGACATTATCAACCGCACCGAGCAGGGAGGCTTTTAATGCAGCAGCTTGATACAACGGGAAGAATTTTTGATATCCAGCGCTTTTCCGTGCATGATGGTCCCGGAATACGGACGATTGTGTTTTTAAAGGGCTGCGTACTGCGCTGTAAATGGTGCTGCAATCCTGAATCGCAGGAATATGCGGTTCAGCAGATGAAGCAGAACGGTAAAATTAAAACCGTAGGACGTGACGTTACGGTACGGGAAGTACTGCAGGAAGTAGAAAAGGATCGCATCTATTACCGGCGTTCCGGCGGCGGTATGACGCTCTCCGGCGGCGAGACCATGTGTCAGCCTGATTTTGCAGAGGCGCTTTTGGCCCAGAGCAAGGCGCGGGGAATTAACACTGCAATTGAAACGACTGCCTGTGCTTCGTTTGGGGTAGTTTCGCGCTTACTGCCGTATATTGATACATTTTTAATGGATATCAAGCATATGAACAGCCAAAAGCATAAGGCGTTTACACGCCAGGGAAATGAGCTTATTCTTGAAAATGCAAAAAAAATTGCGGAGTCAGGAGCAAACTTAATCATTCGTGTACCGGTGATTCCTACATTTAATGATACGGCAGAGGAAATTGCGGCAATTGCGGAATTTGCTTCGCGTCTGAGGAATGTGACGCAGCTGCATTTGCTGCCGTACCATCGTTTCGGGGTTGATAAATATGCGGGACTTGGCCGGGAATATGAGCTTGAAGAGCTGGTTTCTCCCAGCGAGGAAAAAATGCAGGCTTTACTTGCTGTAGTAAACGCAAAAGGGCTTTGGGGGCAGATCGGCGGATAGAAGCCGTATAACTGATGTTTTTTTGCATTTCTCTGTCCATGTGTAATAGAATTTATGGAGAGGGGTTATGCGTTCTATATTCCTTTTTTTGCGTTTTCAATAGCATTGATGCGGCGGATACTATCTCTGATAGAAGGAAAGAATTTTTCATCGTATTGGGAAAATGTGTTTTATTGGGGAATCATTATAATGTTTGGATTTGTTTATAAACAAGGCGTATATGCATGAATGAAAAACGTAGGGATGTCGTTTGTATTTTGGCCCCTGCGTTTTATTTATATAAGGAGGATATGGCATGGCAAGGTTTTGCGGTAAATGCGGAGCAAAGCTCAATGAAGAAAATGGAAAATGCCCGAATTGCGAAAAAGAAATTAAAAACAAGCAAAAGGATACAACCGGTTCCGGAAAAACGGACTCCGGGGCGGTTAAAAGGAAAAATAAAAGGGCAGGAATGGTGATTGCCGCTGTTTCAGCAGCGATTCTCATCGGAGTTGGGACGGTTTGTTTGTTGGTATATAAAGATAAAATTGATATACCGTGGATAGATGCTATTTTTGTTTCTGCTGGATTGAAGGACGAAGCTTCCGCACCGTTACCTACAGAAGCCCCCGATAAGGGCAGTGAAAATCCTGATAATATAAATAATACCAATGAGGAAGAGATTGATTTGGGCGATAATTATGAGGTTCCCGCGTTTGATGCTGAAAAGTATTTTAAGGAAAATACGGATTTGAAATCAAGCTTTGATGTTCGCTCCTCTCAGGATGTCAGTACGGAAAGAGAAGCGCGCCAGAACTTTGCGGAAAGAGGATTTACGGGTAATTCCATCACATATGAATACACGATGGATGGGGTATATTGCGGTACAGACGAGATTTCAAGTTATTCGTCTACGCAGCATCCGATGTATCAAACCTACTATACGACCGCCAGCGGCGATGTATGGATGATTCTTGAAATAAATGGAGCGTTTTTTGCAAGCCCGATTTCATATAATTTTGCAGACGAAACAAAGCCCTCGGTAATAATATCTGAAACCGATACGATTACGAGCTATGACAGTACAACCAATAAATTTTATGTGAATGTTCCCCGGGAAACACAGACCATTGTCAAAACGGTTGCAAGAATCGACGCGGAAACGCTTGAAAAATTGACCGGTGAGGAGATTGATCCATTATGAAATATGCTGCTGATGTTGTAAGAAGAATAAAAGCTGTGAGCCTGCTGCTTTGTTTTCTTTTGCTGGTATCTATAATACCGTGCTTTTCTCTTGCGGCGATGGCGGCGGAAAACTTAACGGAAGGTACAGATGGAAGCAGAATCATGGTTTCTCTGGGAGATTCCTATTCTTCCGGCGAGGGGATTGAACCTTTTTATGGCCAAAATGATGCGGTTGCCCAAAAGGTTCAAAATCAGGATTGGCTTGCACACCGATCTGAAAAGAGCTGGGGAGGAAGACTGAAGCTTAATGGGGTTAACGGCACAATGGCTGAAAACCGCGGGGAAAATTGGTTTTTTGTTGCTACCTCCGGTGCCACAACCTATAATTTAAAGAATACACAGCGTAAAGAGTATGATATCAAAGGTGTTTCCGGTTCCAAGAATATCGATAAACAGCTGGATATTTTTAAAAAACTCGGAGATGAAACAGCGGAATATGTAACGATTTCCATAGGTGGAAATGACGCAAAATTTGTGGACGTTGTAACAGAGGCGGCCATTCCCCATCCGTTTAATCCCGGAGCGTTAAACGATAAATTGAATGCAGTTTGGAACGAATTCTATGATGGCGTTGATGGAGGACAAAGTATTCGGGAAAGGCTGTACCAGGCATATTATGATATTCAAAGTGCAGCAGGCGTTCAGGCTAAAATCATTGTTGCGGGGTATCCTAAATTGCTGGAACAAAACGGTAAGGGGATTTTGTTCAGCAAGGAAGACGCACAGCTTATCAATGACTCTGTAAGCAGGTTTAATGATGAAATTGAATCCATTGTAAAAACATGCAAAACGGAAGGAATGAAAATTTGCTTTGTTTCTGTTGAAGAGGCCTTTGATGGGCATGAGGCATATTCTAAGGATGCTTACATCAATAAAGTACATATCGGCCGGAATAGTGAAGATTTGGCGGGAATGATAAGCGCGTATTCTATGCACCCAAACGATAAGGGGGCGCAGGCTTATGCGGATTGTGTACAGGCAAAAATCGATGAAATAGAAAAAGATGGCGGAAAATCCGAGTGGCCTACGATGACCAGCTCGGGAGAACGCGATATTGCGCTCGTTTTAGATGTTTCCGGAAGTATGGCGGGAACACCGATGGAGGAAACTAAAAAGGCATCCCATAATTTTATTAAAACGATTTTGAAAGAGGATGCAAGCATCGGCGTGATAACTTATGACAGCAGCTCCATGTGTCTTTCTGATTTCTGTATGAATGAAGGGTACCTGAATAATACTATACAAAACATTAGCGCTGGAGGCGGAACAAATATGGAGGCCGGTCTTGCGCAGGCGTATTCCATGCTGGAAGACAGTAAGGCCAAAAAGAAAATCATCGTACTCATGAGTGATGGGGAACCGAATGAGGGAAAAGTTGGCGAAGAGCTGATTCAGTATGCCGAAGAAATAAAGAAAGATGGCGTCTATATTTATACGTTAGGATTTTTCAGCAGTCTGCATGATAAGACGTATCCGCAGTCTTTATTGGAGAGCATTGCAAGCGACGGCTGTCATTTTGAGGTGGACAATGCGGATGACTTGGTATTTTTCTTTGGTGATATTGCAGATCAGATCAACGGGCAGAAATATATCTATATCCGTATAGCCTGTCCTGTTGATGTAACGGTAAAATATAATGGTGAAACATTATGTTCTGTTGAGGAGAAGCTGAATACCCGAACGGCCTTTGGATCTTTGACCTTTGAAGATAACGCGCAGGAGGCTGATGACAGCGGTGATAACAGAATTAAGATATTAAGACTGAAGGAGGGTGCGGATTATAACATAAATATCAGAGGCAACGGCCGGGGATATATGGATTATACCATTGGGTTTATGGATGATACCGGGGAATATAGTGATTTACGGAAATTTAGAAATATTAAGATTACCAAACGCACAGAAATCGATACCGTTGCGGCGATATCAGATTCCACAGTTCTGAACGTAGATGAAGACGGCGATGGAAAATATGATTTGAAATACAGGGCTATGCAGAATGGCAGAGGAGAACTTGTTGACGATACGTATATCCTTTACATTGTGATTGGCACTGTTGCTTTCATTGCTATCCTTATAGCGGCTATTATATTCAGAAAACATTTTAAAAAGAAAAATCAAAATTAAAAAACAAGGATGCCCAGGCTTTGTGCAGCGCAGGCGGAAGGCTGGAGCCCTCGATTTTGTTCAGTGTTTGATGTCATTTGATTTATATTTTAGGAAACAGTTTGATGCGCTGGTGAATAAAAAGTCCGGGAAGAACCAATTTCTTTTCCGGACTTTTTATAAAAAAGAGGAGCCTTTCTTTTTTTATTTGCGGCGTGTTTTTGTGTTAAAGAAGGAGAACAACATTAGGACGGAGGGTTTGCTCCGCTTAATTCACTGAGATCCATATAATATTTCTTGATATTGAAAATATCCAGATATACGGGAATTTGGATCTCAGTATTTTCTGTTAAGTGTTGCGGATAGTCCCATAGATTCTCACTTTTAAACGTATGGATCCGCCCGTCCGCCGGATTCTGCCAACGGCATATTACGTTATAGGGATGTCTGTGATTAACAGAATAATGCCAATTTGTTGTAATTTCAATAAAGTCGGCGTATATTTTTTCTCCGCATTCAAGCAGCTGTTTGCGCAGAAAAATTCTCCGAATTTTTACAAAAAGTCCGCCAAACCCCAGCAAGACAAAGACCGCGCCTATACCGGGAAGGATCAAAAACAACAGTGCCGAATTTTTTGCAGCAATTTTTTGCGGGTTTTCCGGTGAATAGAGGATATCGATCTCTTGGCCAACGGAAAAGGAAGAGGAGTAGAAATTAAGCTCGCTTGTATAGACGGTGTCGTTTACGGTATATTGTACAATAACGGTATGATCGTCTTTTTCCGCAAAATAAATTTGTGTAATCTCAGCCTTTGCGGGTATATATTCCTGCTGGCGGCTGTACGCGGGAACGAAAAGTGCAAGCCCGATCACAACGAATAGCATACCAAGTGTAAAAAATATAGAAAATATAAAGGTTTCGATGTGTTTCAAAACAGGAGCCTTCTTTCTTTTTTTTATAATGGAAAGTAAAAGCCGATGGCGTCCATTGGGTTCTGCAGAACCAAAACAGGAGCAATGCCAGCTAAAAATTTGAATGCCCAAAGTCGGAATCATTTGCAGAAAACAGGAGGTTCCGCGGCCTTTTGAACAAGAGAGAATGCTGCATAGGCGGCCTATTTTCTGCGAAAGGCAAAAAATAAGCCGGAGTAAAGCTGGCTTTGCTCCGACACACATGGCACCTCCAAGGGGATTCGAACCCCTGTTGCTGCCGTGAGAGGGCAGTGTCCTAGGCCACTAGACCATGGAGGCAAAAAAATGGCTGCGGAACTAGGATTCGAACCTAGACAATACGAGTCAGAGTCGTAGGTGCTGCCGTTACACAATTCCGCAACAAATTAACGAGTTGATTATAATGTATCCTTTGCAGTTTGTCAAGTATTTTTTTATGCTTTGTATGAATTTCCAATAGTTTGCCTACTGCTGAAAAGCTTTAAAGAAGGCCTTTTTGTTGGCGGTAAACAGGAGCGCATCCGTATATTGGTTGTATTTAAAACTTTAACGCATGTCTGGGACATTCTTCTACACATTTCATACATAGTATACAATCTGTTCCGTTTTTTCGTTTGCGTGTGTTGTCAGTGACATTCACATTCATGGGACAGAGCCTTTGACATTTGCCGCAGGAGATACATTTTTCCTTATCAGCTTTTACTCTGAAAAGCGAAAAGTAGCTGGCGGGCTTCATCAATACGGCGACAGGACAGACGTATTTGCAGAACGCCCGGTTATCTTTCAATACAAAGGCCATAAGAATGCCTGTTATGTAATAGAGTGCGTTGCCCAATAAAAAGCTGATCCACATGATTTTTTCCTTTCCTTTTGTGTTGCCTGCAAATAAAAGAATTACAAAAAGTAAGGAAACGGCAAAAATGATGTAGCGGATAAAGCCTATTTTCTTTCGTGGGGAATGAGGTACTTTATAGGGAAGCAGATCGAGAATCATAGCTGTCCAGCAGGCATATCCGCACCATCCTCTGCCAAAGAGAAGTGGACCGAATATTTTTGCTACGGCATAATGAATCGTTGCGGCTTCAAATACCCCTAAAAATAGATAATACCAAAAACCCTCTATCTGCATATTCTCGTGTGACAGGACGCCTAAATCAATCAGCATATAAGTACCTACGAGAAATTGAACGATATGCCTGGCATATTTGAACTTTTTGGCGTATAAAACCAAACCCAGAGTTAGAGAACAGCCGATATAACTGAAATTAAACAGATAAAACGGGTTTTTTAATACCTGCCAGAGTATGATGGCAATACTTTCAAATAGAATAAACATTAGAATGGCAGCACTGTATTTTTTCATAGGAGGGCCTCTTTTTGTTTTTATTGCTTTAGAAGATCCTTATTTTATCAAAAAAATTTGCATCGATTCAGCGCGGACAGATAGGAATGCAGGATGTGCTTTATAAAACAGGTATACAGAACACTGACTTTTTGTTATATTTGGCAGCAATGGCTTTTTTTATAAAGCC
>CAJMLN010000060.1 GCA_905214315.1 uncultured bacterium
GCACAACCACCTATGACGCCGACCTCTACACCGTCAACGACAACAAGGAGGTTGACATTTTTAAGATTTCTATCTCTTTTTTTACCGCCGCACTTTCAAGATATTTAGAGTTCAGCACAAGCTCTTTTGCTTCTTCCGAATACCAACCATCTGCATCATTCATAAGAGAGGAACGATGTGCCGTGACCACAACATCCTTTAGCTGAGGATATGCCGCCAATAAATCCGGATGATCCAATATATCACCCAATGTAGTATTACCGCTTACAAGCTTTGCCTCTTTGATTCTCATTTTACTATCGTCAATCTCAAATCGCCAAAGCCCGTCATATCCGCGATACCATCCTGTTTCTTGGCGTATTTCCTCCGGCGTCGCCCCGCCGTATTTTTCCATTTGCTTTGCTGTTTCAAGCTTCAAACGATCTGCACTTTTTGCATAAACGCCGCCAAAGCTATACTGCCCCCTACTGCTCCCTTGCTGCAGCTCCGTATTCTTCAGCAGCTGCACATACTTACTCTCCAGCTGCTCCAGCTCCACGGCCACCCGGCTGTCCGCATTCCCCAGCTTGCTCCGGATATAATTCAATGCGTCCTTGATCCATTGCAGAAGGCTTCTGCGCTTTGGCGGCTCAAGCTCCTGCAGCAAACGGTTCATTCCGCCTTCATCCGCAAACAGCATATCTCCCATGAAATCCGCCATAATTTCCGCTCTGGCTTCCGCTACGGAAAGACTCTCGCCGGCCGTATCATATCGCTGCCGTATTTCTTCATTCCATGCCGCTTCCATACGTTCCACCGTGGATTTCATGCCGGTATTTTTCTGCAGCCAGTTTTCATACTGCTTTGTCTGCGAAATTGCTTTTATCAGCTCTGTATACTGCTCTGTGCCTTCGCCGCGGTGTGCCAGCTCATGCTTGAATATAAAGGCTATCGGCCTTTTGTTCTCCGTGCTGATTGTTATGACCTGATTCGCCTTATCAATTTTTCCGTCCACATACGCTCCGTTTGCCGTCTGCACCTTGCCAAACTCTATCGTCCAGCCCAGCCGGTTTCCTATACGCCGGATAACGCGCTGATCTTCCGTCAGCTGCTTCTGTCCGGGCATATCATATACTGTATCCGCTATTATATCCGGTTCCGGATTCTCTGCCGAACGCTCTGTGATTACCGGCTCCCCGGGTACAAAAGAAGCAGACTTCGTTAAGTCTGCTTTTCCGTTTCTTTCTTCGTCCTCAATTCCTTCACGCCCTTGCTGAGCCATTCCATTTCGTCGTTGTCCTCGTCCAGGTAATAATTGAATATTTTTGTGTTTTTTGAGGATCGGGGTTTCTCCTCTTGCGACATCGTTTGAGTAGTGTGAATAGCCATCTACTAATCCCTCCGTTTTTATGATTGCTTCAAAATTTTCTATCGGTGTATTTTGGTATTCATATACAATTTGCGGCGGTATAAATCGTCCCGTTTCCAAATACCGATTCAGCATTCTTGCCATCGCCTTATGCAGGGGAAGTTCGTTTAAATGAAGATATGCTGTATAGCCATTATTTCTAAATGCACTAATTTTTTTTATAAGCTTATTTACATCTCCTCCGCCTACAATCGGATAAACGATATTATCTCCATTAGCAATTGCTTCCACAATAACCTGTTTAACAATATTCTTGCTCTCTTCATGCACTGCGCTCGCGCCAATACCGTTATTAAATTCCGGAATCATCTCCTTGGCCATATCGCTGTCTATTACCCGAGCATGATTCTGTTTTGATAAAGGATTTACCAATACACTTGATTTCCCTGCCGCCGGCAGTCCTACAACCAAATCAATCCGATATCCCTGATCTACATTTCCATTATATAGTTCTTTTCCCTGAGTGTCAACGCCTGTATAACTCCCTAACGCCATTAATTTCTTAACAATTTCTTCTCTCTTCAATTCTCGTTCCGGTGTGTTTATCCTATACGTTTCCGGAATTTCCTCCATTTTTTCAAGCGAGTTTTTGATTGCGTTGTTCTCATTGATTGCCTCTATAGCAATGCTATCGCCTTCATTCAGTTTTTCAATTAAATCCTTTATTGTTCTGCGTTCACTTTTTGCAATGGAATCCTGTGTTTCTTTTGTATCATTTTTTGCATTTTTGAATATAATACTATTGACAGATTGCCGATACTGTGCTAAACTGTTATTGTAATCAGCAGTCATAATGTTGTTGGGGAATTGGACCCCAGGGATATTATGTTGCTGGTTACTTTTTTTATCTGCATACAGTATTCTGCCCTCTTCGCCTGCTGTTTGCACGTAGTTTTGAATATTCTCTTTACCATACCCGCTAAGCATTATATTGGCGTCTATTTCAACGTTGCAATAATATCCCTTCCCATTCGGTTTTATTACAGCCATAACAGGAAAGCCGTTTTTATCCACAGCAGAAGTCACTGCTACAACTGTCGCATCGTCCGCCCTTGTATTAGACTTAATAAGCAGCACCGGTTCATTTAAAAGCTTGGGAAGCTCCTTTACAATAGCGCCTAAATCATGATAATGCCTCCCCTTTTTGTATCGTCCCTCTTGTTTTGCCTGTTGTTCCGATACACTCATGGAATAGATATGATTGTTTGTCGCCAGCATCGGCAAATCGGGAAGCCCTAATACCTGTACTATTTTCGACGGCGTATTTCCCATATACACGTGATTGTTTTTGTCATAGTTATTATTTAATACATCATCTACCTGCTGTTTATAACTTTTCGCTATGGAATACTTTATGCCGTCTTTCGCCCGTATTATATCCGTTTCATCCGATTGATAATCCTGTGTTTCTTTTGTATCATTTTTTGCATTTTTGAATATAATACTATTGACAGATAATTCATCTTGATTTATACTGTTAATAGCGGTATTCCCTTGACTTAATGTAGTTTTACTACTGCTTGGGAATTCGCTATTTTTTTGTTCTTTCAAGGTAACATCATAAACGTATTGATTCGCTCCCTTATCTGCCACATTTATCAATACATCAAAAAGCTTTCCATCTGCTTGAACGGTTTTTTCATAATAGTCCCATCTCTCAACAAAATCATGAATATCTGTATTCGTTTTCTTTCCTTGTTCGGCGGCACTATTGATATACTTGCTATTTTCAACAAGTTCAAAATAATTTCCATCTGCACCAATATTTATTTTTGCTTTATAACCTGTTTTATCCGATTTTTTATCTCCATAAACTCCCTTGCGCGCAGTATTTTCATTAAGAACAGCATAATAAACTTTACCGTTTTTATAAAACTTTGCAACTCTACCTTTATACTCAGATTTAATTGTATCAAGTAATATTCTCTTACGTTCTTTATACGGTAAGCTTGTAACACTTTCACTTGTTTTATAAATTTCTACACCATCTTCTCGCTTTCCTATAAGAGAATATTGTATTTTGGGGGTATCATTTGGTTTTTTTTGCATAGAATTACTATTGACAGAATCAATATCTAATGATATAATGATGTCAGAATCAGATAGTTTAAGCGGTGTGGGCAATTGCAGCCCATTTCTTGCAAAAAGCTCTCTGATTTCTTCTTTTTGTTTAGAATCTTCATAAAGAAATCCTTCATTTCCTATCGCATATTTAAGCAATTCTTGTACATTTCGGCCATAAGCAGACGCTATAAAATTGGTTCTTAAGACTTGCTCTCCCAAGTCGACATCCATATAGTTTCCTTCTTGATTGATCCAAATTGGTATAATCAAATTGCCTTTTGCTGTCAAAACATTTGTAATTAACACAACACTTTGGGTCGGATGTGTTTTTGATTTTAATATTAAAAGTGGATTATTGATCATTTCAGGAAGCTTCTTAATAATATTAATGGACATATCGTCGTGCTTCTTCAAAATTTCTGTAATCTTACCATTCCGCATTAACAAAGGGCCTTCAGAAAAGTTAAGATTTTTAAGATTTTTAGGTGTTTCAGCAATATATAAATCCAGTCTCGCATTATGTTTGCCTTCAAGAACCTCATCTACTTGTTCAGAAAAACTTTTTGCAACACTATATTGTGTTCCATCCTTTAATTTTATTATTTCGCTTTCCTTCAACATCCGCGCATATTGCTGTTCCAATCTCTCCAGCTCCGCAGTCAGCCGACTGTCCGCATTCCCCAGCTTGCTCCGGATATAACTCAGTGCGCCCTTGATCCATTGCAAAAGGCTTCTGCGCTTTGGCGGCTCAAGCTCCTGCAGCAGACGGTTCATTCCGTTTTCATCCGCAAACAGCATATCTCCCATAAAATCCGCCATAATCTCCGCTCTGGCTTCCGCTACGGAAAGACTCTCACCGGCTGTATCATATCGCTGCCGTATTTCTTCATTCCATGCCGCTTCCATACGTTCCACCGTGGATTTCATGCCGGTATTTTTCTGCAGCCAGTTTTCATACTGCTTTGTCTGCGAAATTGCTTTTACCAGCTCTGTATACTGCTTTGTGCCTTCGCCGCGGTGCGCCAGCTCATGCTTAAATATAAAGGCTATTGGCCTTTTGTTTTCTGTGCTGATTGTTATGACTTTATTCGCCTTATCAATCTTTCCGTCCGCATACGCTCCGTTTGCCGTTCTCACATCACCAAATTCTACCGTCCAGCCCAGCCGCTTTCCTATACGCCGGATAACGCGCTGATCTTCCGTCAGCCGTGTTTCACCACGCACCGCATATACCATATCCGCTATCATATCCGGTTCCGGATTCTCCGCCGAACGCTCTGTGATTACCGGCTCCCCGGACATAAAAAAAGCAGACTCTTGGGCTGCCTGCTCTACATATTGATCCCGATATGCCTTTGCTGCCTCATATTGGTCTTTATCAAAATGCTTTGTCTCTACCTCCTGCTCCGTGTTGACCATAAACGCCACCTGCGAGTTATCGTGATTGACCGCGATATTATCATGATCATATTCCATGTTATAATCCATAACAGAAGCCGCTTTAAAGCCAAATGTTTTTTCATATATTTCTAAAAGCGGTTGGGTAGGGCTATTATAACAATCCAGCGTTTTTGCTCTCTCTTTTACTATGGGCGCAATAGCATTTAAAAACCCTTTTTTTCCACTGGCATTGAATATGCTGATAAGATCACCGTCAGGGGTAATAGAAAAACCACTGAGTCCGTCATCGGAAAGATAATTGTCACAATCCTCATATCCGATTCCGTCCTCGGTGGTTTGTATACCATGCAAATCTACAAGCTCGCCGTTTTTCAGATAGCTTTTTGCTATCTCAAAAACATCATGAAACAGCGCGCCATCCACTTGCTGATGCAAATGAAAAGTATTTCCCTTGGCCGTTAAGGTTAATATCCCATCACCATTGCCAGCGCCATTTCCAGCGGCGTTAATTTGAGTTTGAAATACTCGGGCAATATCTCCTCGTAATCCTTCATCAAGCGTTCGCTCTCCCGAGTGGTACAATGCTGATATTTCATCAGGCATTCCTCTACTTTCTTCTTGTAGCTCTCTAAATTCTGCTGTTTTTGCATATCCTTCCCCCCGTTCAGCATGTACAGCGTTTCCTATATTATTTTCATTATATCCCGGCCAAATCCAATTGTCAAGATCCTCTTCTCCCGTTGTCTCTTCTTTGGGAACGGAATACCGTATATCTGGATTTTCTCCATCAAAGGTACCGATATTGTCCGTGACAGATTTGATTTGATTTGCCTCAAATACAACATATATAGTCCCATTGTCTCCGCCGGTAACTATTATTCCGTCATTTTCGGCTATGTCTGCTTCCTGCAATATATTCAGCCTATGGTCATCAAAATAATCGGCATTGTCAATCCCGGATGACAGTTCAACAACATAGGGATTTTGTATTCTTAAATATGCCATAACAACAGCATTGCCGCTGTTCAAGGCTGCATAATTCCGAGCTGATTGTTTTTTTTCGGTAAAATAAAAACCTCCTTCTCTCTGCATAAAATTATTCTCTATTCTACTTTTATCGAATACTGTAAAGTTTTCCCCTGTTCCATAATATACTATTTTCGGCGTGCCGTCTTTATTTACCACCTTACTGTTGCCAAACCAACGCTTAAATTGTTGTGTTTCAGTTTGGTTGGAAAATTTCGGCTTGACAGGTGAATCCTGTTCGGTTATATTATGTATGAAGCCGTTCGCATTAGTATCGGGCACCTTGGGCATTAGGACCCTTGCTCCCCGAAAAAGTGTGGCGGCTTTATCTGTATCTACATAGTAAACAGAAAAAGCTTTTCCGTTTGCTTCATCATTTAAGGCATTATACAGAACCTTGGATATAGAAAAATCTTTACCGTACATACTTGTCAGTGCATTGCTGTCGATACGTATTCCATTCTGTGTTCCAAAGCCATCTATAACCACAGGAACTACAATCTGCTTGCCATTTTGCCGAATATCAAGTATAGCAACAAGACTTGTGCCATTTTTTGTTTTTGAAGAAATCACAGCAACAGGATGTTTCAGTGCTTCCGGGAGCTGCTTTAACCCTTCTTCTCCAAGAAAATGGTCATAATCTTTCGTGCCATTAATCGCATAATCAACATGTGTTTGGTTAATCGTCATAGGAAGCTTGTTTAATCCAATACGCTGAAAAATTTCTGGAGTTTTCCCTACAATCAAAGTATCGCGCTTCGGTATTTTTCCGTTTTTATAATCTTCAATCTGCTTTGCAAAGCTTTTTGAATAATCATATTTCCCCCGTAACACCGTTTTCTTGATTTCTCTCCGATCGCTTTCTGCAATTGAATATTGCGCTTCTTTTGTATCATTTTTTGCATTTTTGAATATAATACTATTGACAGATTGCGCGTCTTGTGCTACGTTATCATTAGAAGATTTGTCGTTAACAATTGCCAACCACTTATACAGTTGGGAATTAACTTGCGGGAGATCTTCTCTTTTATACTCAACCTTTACGCCATTTTTTCGTATATTATTTTCCGTATAATTATCCTTAGCCGAAAACACAGAAACAATTAAATTATAATTTTTATATTTATTATTAATATCTTTTACAGTATTTAATTCTACAGATATAATTCCATTCTTTCCTTTGGGCGTTCTAATTTGAGCAAGCAAATTCAATCTATCACTTTTCATTCTTACAATCGCATCTGGATTTGCAATATATTCAGGTATTTGATAAAGGATTTCCTTTCCAAGGTTATGATAATGCCCCTCCAGTATCCCTTTTTCTCTTCCTGCCAAATACAAAGAATAAAAGCTAATAATTATTTCTATATTTTTTGCATCTTCTACATTTTTAAGAATTATTTCAGGCGTATCCTTCATCACCCTGATAAAGTTCCCCTGCTCAGCATTATGTTTTGCCTCTGCGTCAGACATATTCAGAACCTCGTTCACATTTTCTGAAAACGGCCTATCATTCATAAGCGAAAATTTAATATTATCCTGCAATAATTCCTGCTGCCTTTTATTTTCCTCTGTATTATATTTTATATTTACAGCCTTATAAGTTTCCATAAAAAGCTTTTCAAGCTTCTCAATTTCTGAGCGGATCGTTCTGTCCCCGTTCCGTGAAAAGGCATTTTTTAATCGTTTAAATAAATCTTTTATCCACTCTGCAAAAGTGCGGCGCTGTTTAGGCTCCATAACGGATAAAAGTTTTCCCAATACCTGTTGATTGTTTCCAAATAGATTTTCTCCCACAAAATCTGCCACTATTTCAAGGTTAGCTTCATATTCTCCAAATCTTTCTTCTCCTGCACGGCTATATTCTTCCACAACGGCCGTATTATACTCTATTATAGATTTGTATCCCTTGTAATGCATCCAATTCTCAAATACTAAACTTCCTATAATGGTATTTGCAAACGTCTTATATCTTACAGAATTTATTTCAAGAAAATGCGCCAGCTCATGCTTGAATATAAAGGCTATTGGCCTTTTGTTCTCCGTGCTGATTGTTATGACTTTATTCGCCTTATCAATTTTCCCGTCCGCATACGCTCCGTTTGCCGTTCTCACATCACCAAATTCTACCGTCCAGCCCAGCCGCTTTCCTATACGCCGGATAACGCGCTGATCTTCCGTCAGCCGTGTTTCACCACGCACCGCATATACCATATCCGCTATCATATCCGGTTCCGGATTCTCCGCCGAACGCTCTGTGATTACCGGCTCCCCGGACATAAAAAAAGCAGACTCTTGGGCTGCCTGCTCTACATATTGATCCCGATATGCCTTTGCTGCCTCATATTGGTCTTTATCAAAATGCTTTGTCTCTACCTCCTGCTCCGTGTTGACCATAAACGCCACCTGTGGGTTATCGTGATTGGCCGCGATATTGTCATGATCATATTCTATGTTATACTCCATAACAGATGCCGCTTTAAAGCCAAATGTTTTTTCATATATTTCTAAAAGCGGTTGGGTACGGCTATTATAACAATCCAGCTTTTTTGCTCTCTCTTTTACCAACGGCGCAACAGCATTTAAAAAACCCTTTTTTCCGCTGGCATTGAATACGCTGATAAGATCACCGTCAGGGGTAATAGAAAAACCACTAAACCCGTCATCGGAAAGATAATTATCACAATCCTCATATCCGATTCCGTCCTCTGTGGTTTGTATACCATGCAAATCTACAAGCTCGCCGTTTTTCAGATAGCTTTTTGCTATCTCAAAAACATCATGAAACAGCGCGCCATCCACTTGCTGATGCAAATGAAAAGTATTTCCCTTGGCCGTTAAGGTTAATATCCCATCACCATTGCCAATGCTACTGCCGGACACGTCCAGTTGTCTTTTAAGAACTGTGGAAATTCGTCTTCGTAATCCTTCATCAAGCGTTCGCTCTCCTGCGTGGTACAATGCTGATATTTCATCAGACATTCCTCTACTTGCTTCTTGTAGCTCTCTAAATTCTGCTGTTCTTGCATATTCTTCCCCCCGTTCAGCATGTACAGCGTTCCCTATATTCCTCTCCTGCCCGGCCATCCCGGGAGCCGTCTGCGCCAACCCCAGATTTCCCGCGGCAGTTTGCCCTGCTGTTCCGGCCTTTTCTCCGGTCGCAATATTTCCGTTCTCTATATTATTAGTATACTCCGGCCGGCCCGGATTGTCAAGATTCTGCGCGCTGTCATTTCCGCTTATTTCCGCCTTGACGTCAACAATGGCACCAAGCATTCTCTCTTTCGTCTGTACGGCTTCCTTTTTCTTCTTCACATCCGCACGCACCGAATCATATACCGGTTTTGCCGCCGGAGTGTTTGTTAATTGCTGCCGCTCCTTTGTGCTCAATTTCCAGCCTTTCATATCTTTTGCTATACTCTTTGCCATTAAACTTGCCTGCGGCGCTTCCATGCCGTTCTTCTCCAGCATTGGCTGTATGTCTTTTGCCGAAACATCCGACGCTTTTGCAAAATCTGTTTGATTCTGCTGCTCCATAATCATGTAAAGCGAACCTATCGCCAGCGCGCTGTTCTTTGCGTTCTTTGAAAGCCGTTCGGCCGTTTTATATGCTTCCGTATCCTTGCCGTAATTCTGCATGGCAAAATCAATCAGCGCGTTACTTTTGCCGGATTTTTTTATGGTATTGCCTATCTGGATGTTCTTTACACTGCTATATCCTGTTAAAATGCTGGAAGACATGCCGCCGGCCATCATTCCTGCTATTCCAGCCCAAGAAATGTCTACTACTTTATCCAGCAATGCCTTCTTATACGCCTCTTCATAAGAAAGCCCATCCTTCTGGTACGCTTTCACGGCAAGCGATAAATCCGACTGGCTGCCCATGATAATACTGTCTGTAATCGTATTGGCGATTTCTGTCGCAATTTCCTCCGAACCCTCAATTCCCGCCTGTTTGAATACCTCCAGCACTATTTTAAAAAAGGAATCAGGATTCTTTGGCTTGATAAGATTTTCCAATGATACCTTTTCAAATACGGTCTCTGCAACACCGGCGCTCAATCCGCCCCAAAATATTTGACTGTTGGATGCTCCTTTCTCATATAATTCCGCGGATTTATCCGCTGCAGCTCCAGCACCCATCGCAATAGTATATAATTTCCCCATTGTAACGGCGCCTATAATAGAATCTCCCGCGGACATTAAAGCGTTATATACCTGCGCCATAACATTTTCGCCAAGAAATTCCCATGAGGTATTCTCCACTATTTTCTCAGAAATTATGGCTCTTGTGTCATTTGCTCGATTCAGTAAACGATGCGCTTCTGAATCAGGATCTATTTCCTGACCTGATATTTGGCGAGTGCTATCATCCAAAAACGCAGTTACTCCACCAATAATTTTCTCAAAAATTGAACGACCGCTCCAAACAATTGATGCTGCAGCACCTTTAAAGCCTTCTTGAGACACTGCATCTATTATCTCCTGTTTCTCTGCATATCTAAGCCGCTGATCAAGGACGCCATCTAATTTGTGAAGAAATTCATTTGCGGCTTGTTTCCCTTTTTGAGCATAATAATAATTATAGACGCCAATTTCATCAATTCCATCTTTGCCTTCTAAAAGACCATATTTTTTAAGCATATCATATTCGGTTTCGCCCTGTTCCGTTCTGTTTGCCGCCATCTTCTCTCTATATTTTTCGTCATTTATAAAGAGATAGATTTCATCCTT
>CAJMLN010000061.1 GCA_905214315.1 uncultured bacterium
CTTCTTTATACTCTGTTGCCTGTGCGCTATAGGATACGGCTTTTCCTTTCTCTCAGGAAACCTTTATATCTCTATAGCAGCAGGAATTGCCGCCGTAACCATATGCGTATTCTTTTATTATCTTACTATTTTTGAAGCTCAAAAGCTTTTAAAGCTCTACAGGAATATCCGCAACGGCATTACACAGGAAGACACCTACCGCTTTGAAATTGATGAGGAGGATACAGAACATGACGGTGTAAGGCTGCACCGTATCCAGGCAAGCTTTCATGACGCCGATCAGACCTTTGATCGCACACTCTATTTTATTGCGGCGCTTCCCCGTCCCACGCTGACTCCCGGCATGCAAATCACCGTAAAAACCTATCAAAATATTATTCTTGATATCGAAATAAAGGATTGATACACTTTGAATCATATTATGGCATGTGTCACGCTGCAAAATACCTGTGAACGGCTGATCCGCGAGGCAGCCGCACAAAAACAGAACCCGAATGATCTGCTCTTTGTTCTTCATGTAGCAAAAAACGGACAATCGATCATGGGAGGAACAAACGATGCGGCCTCATTGGAATATTTATATTCAGTATCTCAAAAATCCGGTGCGGACATGACAGTTCTTCATTCGGACGATATAATTTCCGCTATCTGCTCTTTTATAAAAGAACAGGCTATCAATATAGCCGTGCTCGGCGTTCCCGGTCCCGATGACAAAGATAGCGGCCTGCTGGCTAAGCTTTCCGCAGCTCTGCCGGAAACCTGCCGTTTAATACTGATCGATAAACAAAAAGGAGTTTTACCGCAATGAAAGCATTTTTAACTGTAATCGGACATGACCGCGTCGGCATTATTGCCGATGTAAGCGGCAAGCTGGCCAAACACCGCGTCAATATTTTAGATATTACGCAAACGATCCTGCACGAATATTTTACCATGGTCATGTTTATTAGCCTAGAAGAAGGCGATATCGATATTGCCGGTCTTCAATCCGAATTTAAAGATTTTGACCCCAACCTGGAAGTACGCATACAAAGTGAAGAAATTTTCAACAGTATGCACCGTTTATAAGAGGTACCCTGCATGATAAACTTTAACGAAGTCAATGAAACCATTCAAATGCTGGATAACCAGCATCTGGATGTGCGCACCGTTACCATGGGAATTTCGCTGTTCGACTGTGCAGACAGCAGCATGGAAAAAGCCTGCCAAAGAATTTATGATAAAATATGCAAAAAAGCAGAGTATCTGGTACAAAAATGCGAGGCAATCGAAAATACCTATGGCATTCCGATCGTCAACAAGCGCATTGCCGTTACGCCTATCGCACATATCGCCTCTGCTTCCCGCTGCGATAATCTGGTACCCTTTGCTCTGATTTTAGAAAAAGCAGCGCAGACCGTCGGCGTAAATTTTTTGGGAGGTTTCTCCGCCCTGGTGCATAAAGGTATAACCCCAGGCGATGCCGCGCTCCTGCGCAGCATCCCCGAGGCTCTTGCGGTAACCGAGCATATCTGCTCTTCGGTCAACATCGGTTCCACCAAAGCCGGCATCAATATGGACGCCGTTAAGGAAATGGGAAGCATCATCCGTCAGACAGCGGAAAACACAGCGGCACAGGGCAGCATCGGCTGTGCCAAATTAGTGGTTTTCTGCAACGCCGTAGAAGACAATCCTTTTATGGCCGGTGCTTTTTTAGGCAGCGGTGAGGGCGACTGCGTAATTAACGTAGGCGTCAGCGGCCCCGGCGTAGTAAAATGCGCGCTGGAGAAAATGCCCGACGCCACCTTAGGCGAATTAGCGGAAGAAATCAAAAAAACGGCCTTTAAAATCACACGCATGGGCCAGCTGGTTGCCTCCCGTGCGGCAAAGGATTTAAACGCACAATTCGGCATTGTAGACCTCTCCCTCGCCCCCACCCCCACAATGGGTGACAGTGTGGCGCATATTTTAGAGGAAATGGGTCTCTCCTCGACCGGTGGAGCCGGAACGACCGCCGCACTGGCTTTATTAAATGACGCGGTAAAAAAAGGCGGCGTCATGGCCTCCAGCTATGTAGGCGGTCTCTCAGGCGCTTTTATTCCCGTAAGCGAAGATATCGGCATGATCCACGCGGCCGCGGCCGGTACCTTAACGCTGGAAAAGCTGGAAGCAATGACCTGTGTATGTTCCGTGGGCTTGGATATGATCGCCGTCCCCGGCGATACCCCTGCGCATATTATCTCCGGTATCATTGCGGATGAAGCCGCCATTGGCATGGTAAATACTAAAACGACAGCAGTTCGTATCATTCCGGTTATCGGAAAAAAAGTAGGAGATTCCGTAAATTTCGGCGGACTGCTGGGTGAGGCGCCGGTCATGCCAGTCAATGCTGCCTCATGCGAAAAATTTATTGCCCGTGCAGGTAGAATTCCCGCGCCGCTGCAAAGCCTGAAGAATTAATGAAAAAAGCAAAACTAATTTTATGGCTGCTCTTTCCTGTAGCGATTATCACCCACGTAATATGCGTATGTTCACGAATATATACCTCTCTACTGACGGCAAATATTTTAACTGCTATCATTTTTCTGCTGCCAATTACGGCCATGCTGCTGCAAACCCTGCAAAATAAAGCTAAAAATCCCTCTCGGGGACATTTTATCATAAAATTGGCACTGGTATTATACTTATACGCCATGATTCTTTATTTCTTTATAACCGTGTTGCTGCTGAATTAAGAATGATCTTTTCAGCATTTCGCAATGATTTCTTTATGAAATACATTCAAAGAAAGGATCCTGCCATGAAAAAAATAAATTTTACTAAAGTTCTGTATTATTTTGTTCTCCTTAGTTTTCTTATACCCATTGTTTATCTAATATACAGAATTTCTACCGTAGCCCCCGGCGTCGTAGGAGAAGGAATGAAATCTCGTGCAGACTATGTTCTTATGCTGGTTCAATGCGCCTTAGGTATTCTGGTCATTCATCTTCCCAGCTTTTTAGCTAAAAAACTGAAATTTGAAATTCCTGCCGCGCTATATATAATGTATATCATTTTTTTATACTGTGCAATCTTTTTGGGCGAAGTACGCAGTTTTTATTACAACGTACCGCACTGGGACGATATCCTGCATTTTTTCAGCAGCATGATGACAGGTATGTTCGGTTTTATGCTTATCTCCATTATCAATGAAGATAAACATACCGCTATCAATCTTTCTCCTTTTTTTGTAAGCCTGTTTGCTTTTTCTTTTTCAATGATGTTAGGCGGGCTTTGGGAAATCTATGAATTTACCTTTGATGGCATACTAAAGCTGAATATGCAGAAATTTATGTTAGAAGACGGCACCCAATTGGTCGGTCGTGCTGCGCTTTCCGATACCATGAAGGATATCATCGTTGATGGATGCGGCGCGTTGCTGGCCTCTATTCTTGGCTTTCTCTCCTTAAAGCATAAAAAAGGCTGGGCATATACTTTTATCACTACAAAAAAAATAGATTCTGCTAAAAAAGCAGATTGTGCAGAATAATAATCCAGAATTCTTATGTTTACCAATGCTCAAATCTTTAAAATTGCCAGAATGCAATCTGCTATTGACAGCAGCTGCAATCCGGACGATTTCCTTGCCTTCTCCAATAAAACGGTACTCTCCCGCCCCAATATACAGGCAAGGAAATATCTGGATCTGCCATTTTCCTGTGATCTTACCTCTTACGGAAATAATATTGTAGCGTCGGTAGCCAAAGAGCTGGCCACTGATATTGAACGCTATATCAACAGCTATGCTATAGAACACTGTTTCGAAACACCCGCGATACAGGTGCTAAATGAGCTTTTAAAAAAGCATGGTTGCTGCGTATGCTTTATGGCAGAGTATTTTTTACCTGATGTTACGCAAATCGCTCCTCTGCCATGCCGATACGAAACCAGGTTGTTATATCCGAAAGATTTTGATACGCTCTACCTTCCGCAATGGAGCAATGCTCTGTGCAAACAGCGCCGGCAGCTGGACGTTTTAGGCGTGGGTGCCTTTGACGGCGATCGCCTGATCGGTCTTGCCGGCTGCTCCGCAGACTGCGACACCATGTGGCAAATCGGCATTGACGTTCTGCCCGAATACCGCAGACAAGGCATTGCCGCCAGCCTGACCAGCCGTCTGGCATGGGAAGCATTAAAAAAAGATATCGTCCCTTTCTACTGCTGCGCTTGGTCCAACTTAAAATCAAAAAAGAATGCATTAAAAAGCGGCTTTAAACCTGCCTGGGTTCAATTAACCGCCCGTAGTATCAGCTTTACAGAAGAAATAAGCCGACCTTCCTCTTTTTTTTGATTCTTTACAATATTTTAAAATTTGCATACTATCGGAATCCTCCGTAAAAAATAAAACTTTATACCGGACATTAAAAAATATTCATAAAAAATGAAAAAAGCGCCTAGATTGGCGCTTTTTCATTTTATCAGTTTTTTAGTACAATGTGCGGAAAGATCGCATTTTCCCCACTCTTTATCATAATCCCCCAGGCCCAAAAAGTGCGGATCCCGATAATCCGGCAAATTATCACGTCTGGTAAAGACTTCGCGTACAGCCTGCAGGTATTTAAACCCGCCCTCATAGTGCGGTGAAAGATAATGGCCCTCATCCCACTCGTTCCAGTTATCCAATATCAGCATTTTTGAAGCCAGCGCGTCAGAAGGAAGTGTATCCATCAGGCATTTGATCTTTTCTAAAAGCTCTCTCCAGGAATCCGGTTCCAGGTTCCAAAGCGAACTGTTTTCGGCCGTTCCGTAAATTTCCGGCATAATATCCAGACGTGGCCGAGGATCCCACTGTTTGCTGGCCGTAGGAATAAAGTAATACGGATCCTCCGCCGCCCGCAGATACATAGCGTTCAGCTGCTCCTGAATAACCTCCTGCTGGGTAGGTCGCAGCTGCCTTACCGGCCAGCAGTATGTAAACGTGCTGTTGTAGCCGCCCTTGCGATACTCGCCGTATCGCTCTAATTCATCATATCGGTATTCTACTTGAAAATTAATGCCGTCAAATCCAAATTGTCGGGCGTACTCCTGCGCCTTGGCGAAGGCCTCCGCTTGTGCCTCAGGACCGCCAAAGCCATCACGAATACAATTTTGATAATCATAAAAATACACCACGGGTTTATTATCGATTACCAGGTAATTGGGTTTTGTAAAATATTGTTCCATCCAGAACGGCAGCAAATTCTCCGCAAAATCCTGAGGATTAGTATTGGCCCATTTTTTCTGCCCTTCAAACATAATGGCAAATTTCATCTTATCCTGGTATTTTGCACGAAACAAGCCCTCATGGATTCCATGCCCGCAGCGCAGATCCTGCACCGTGATTTTTTTGCCTACATTCTCCTTATAGCGATACCAGCAATAGATAAAGCAATTGATGCCGTGTTCAGCCGCCCACTTGATCTCCCAGTCGATTACCTCAGGGTTATCCTCATCATAATGTCCCAACAGCGGTGTCCGTTCGGGATAATCGTCAATTTGCCTGAAGCCACTGTGCAGCTGTGCCGCTCCCTTTTTCCAGGCCGGATAATAATGCACTCCGATCAGATAATCGCTTGAAACCGGCTGCGGTTCAGGAACATAATCATAAAGTTTTACATGATACATTTTGCTTCCTCCCTTTATTGATTGGTTCCTACCACGATTGTTTCAACCCCTAGCACCCTACCCAGTTTTTCGAGTGTACGGGCATAATTCCCGGTTCCCATAGCAAAGTGGTGCGTCGGCCCGGCCATACACCAGTTTTTAATAAACGTAGGCGTATCCGGCAGATACGAAGCCCTGGTATTGGTATTTCCCGTAGGGGGAATCGCACCGGCATTGGAAATTCCCTCGCCGATCACAAAACGGAATCCGCCGTCAGCCGTTTGATTGATTCCCAGCATCGTAAACGGCCCTTCTTTCAGCTTGAATTCTACCGATGCGCCGCTTCCCTCTTTCCCATGATATTTCTTTAAAGAACGAACCACGGGCTTTCCTTGTGCAAGCTGGATATGATGAGGGCCGTCATGTCCAACCAAAATACAATCGCTGTCAAAATCAAACGGATGAATCTCGGCAAAGCTGCCGCCGATGCCGATGGTATCCATAATCAGCATGGCAATACAGGTTTTGATATCAAATTCTCCGCACATGGGCACACCGCGCGCAATCAGCATGGAATTGCCCAGGATCAGTGAGCTTGCAAGCTTTCTGTTTTCACTGCCCTCAGTACCGGTATAAAAATAGGCCAGGCCGTCCAGCTTATAGTCTTTCCTGAAACGCTCCAATGCAGCTGACGCCTTTGCCGCATAAAAGAGATCCTCCTCGGTAAGCTTCATTGTAACAGGATCGCTCTTGGGTTCCGGCATATCAAATTCTTCCCGGATAATAGCCGTCTGCTCTGCAATCTCTTCCTCTGTTACCTTATGATATTCCTCCAGCAAATCGTCAATTTCCAGAAGAGGCACATGAATTCCAAACGCCGTAAAAACAGCCGTGGGATCGGTATGCATATCATACATTGCTTCCAGCACATGCCCCATAAGACCAATCCTGGCTCCTCTTAATGTCCGCAAAGTTTTGGCTATCAGGCACCATTCCCGAATAGCTGCTTCAGCTTTTGCATCTTTATAGAGCATACCAATAATGATATCATAAATCTGCCTGTCCATCCGTGAGGCCACCCCACAAAATTCAGGCACTGAACAGATATTGTCATTCTCCAACTGCATAAAGGTGTTGGCTTTTTCATAATCCATTGCACTTCTGGGCTGCAGGGCTGCAAGCACCACCGGCGCACTGCAGTTGCGCAGAACCGGAGCAAATACCGACGAGGTTGCATAGGTAATCATATTGCAGAAGATAAGATCTACATCTGCAGCATTCAATTGTACTGCCGCCTCATTTGCAGTAATACTATCATCCACAATCCCTAAATCAACAATCTCAACTTCATTCTTCGCGACCAATGCTACAAAATCGCTATGGTATTTCTGCATATTCTCTTTAAGACCCGGGAACTGATTCCAATAGGTACCGTGGGCAACTGCAAAAATTCCTATTACCGGTCTTTTTGCCGGAACTCTTTTCAACATAATAAAAATCTCCTTCTTCCCTAAATTTTACTTGATTATACTGCTTTTTTATGGTTTAATAAAGTATAAAAATAAACATTTTTTTATCAAAAATAAACCTGTTAAGGAGTATAGTATAAAAACCATGGATATTGCGCACATTTTACCTTTTATCAGATATATTCACTATATTGAGCTTATTCCTGAATTTACCTCACATATTCAAATCGGGTATGACCATCGGCTTTTTTACTGTATAAACGGCAACTATGCGATGACGGCGGATCATCAAATTTATACTCTGACCGAAAATTCCCTGCTCTATATTCCCTCGGGTGTTCCCTATCATCTGCATACACCGCAAAAAAATGTCCTTCTCATAGGTATCAACTTTGATTTTTTTCTAAATTTCTCTCATCATTCTATCCCGGTAGTTCCGGCCGCCAGTCTGGAAAGCTTTCAGAAGGAAAATCAGTTTGAACATGTTAATTTTACCGATATTCCTCAATTTAACGCCCCTTTTCTTTTAAACGGGCAGCATCAAATACTTTCCCTGATCCAGCAAATGCTTGAGGAGTACACAACCAAACGCCTTTTTTTTGCCGAAAAGATCTCTGCTCTGCTCAAGCAGCTGCTCTCCGCCTCTGCCCGCACACTGATGACTGGATTTGCCCCCTTTCCTCAAAAAACTGTAGATTTAGTCATCCGTTATATCCAGGAGAACTATAACCGGCATATTTCCAACAGCGATATCGGGAACGAACTCAATTTTCACCCCAATTATCTAAACCGTCTTATGCTGCAGCATACAGGAAAATCCCTGCACCAGTATCTGCTCAATTACCGTTTGACAAAAGCACTGGACCTTCTGCAGTCTACCTCTATGACGGTTACCCAAATCGCCTCTGAAACCGGCTTTTCTGACGTACACCATTTTTCCAAGTTTTTTCAGAAACAGACAGGCTGTACCCCCGGCAGCTTTAAATGAATGATTTTTATAAAAATGCAAACACTATAAAAAACTTCCGAGCCGTTTAATTTTCAGAGCTTTTCCTGAATAGAATAAAAAACATCGGAAAATTTATTTAAGAGGGTGTTTGGTTTGCCGCTGGGTATTGTCATTATTATGGTTGCCGCAATATTTTTGCTTGCCGGGCATGGGCAAGAGCTTTGCTTTACGCTATTTTTAAGCCGAAGATGGACGCTTACCCTGTTTTTTGCCTTAATTATTTCTTACATGTTTTCCCCTTATACGTTTGAGGGCGTATCAATATTCTGGGTCCCCTACCTTTTGCTTTTAAGTTTTTCGGTCTATCTTTTAATCAATCTTTCCCACCCGCTGCGCAGCATCTTTTGCAGCGCCTTCACTGCCTTTTGTATTTTCATACTTTCACTTTTTATTTCGCCTCAACCCGCGGGGTATATTTACGAGCCCTTTGTAATTTATTCTCTGGTTTGCAGTGTTTCGTCCATTATCTTTGCTTATAACCGTTCCTCAGCTATTTTTAACAGCATTGTATCCATATTGATCTTCAACACCGTTCTTATTTTCCGCGGAAGCTATTTAACCTTATTGGCTCCCTCTGCCTTTACTTCAGCTTGCCTTTCTTGCTGCCTCAGTGTAGTTCCCATTTTGCTTTCACAAAAAGTAACTGTCTTCCGTACCCGAAGAATTTTCCAAACCGAAGCAAGCAATGATCTTCATCCTCTTACAGGGAAAAAAAGAAAAAGGTTTAAAAAATAATATTTTTATGCTATAATCAGTACTGTTTGGAGGCATCAAAATGGAACTGATTACAGCAGATAAACTGACCTATGCGGCTTTTGCCGATATGATAGATGATTATACCGTTGCCGGAACGCCGTTCTTAGGTATTACCGATCCTTCCTTATTTCCCCATTTTATACGTACTTGTGTAAAACATGCCGCCGGAATCGGACTCAGTGCAAAAACCTCTCCTTACACGCGTTATTTTCTAACCGATGAAACCGGCACTGTTTTTGCACAAGGAGATCTTCGTCACCGAGAAACACAGCATAACCTGCTGTTTGCCGGCCAGCTTGGCTATGGCGTTCCGCCTTCACACCGAAAATGCGGCTATGGTACCATAATCTGCGCAAAACTATTGGAAAAAGCAGCGGAACGCGGTTTTTCCAGTGTCATTATTACCTGCCGTGACGACAATTCTGCAAGTGCAAAAATCATAGAAAAAAACGGTGGTATCCTTTTAGGCAAAATCTACAACAAAGAGGACCGCATCGATATGCGTCGATACAAAGTGGATTTATCAGACTATGCAAAATAACTTGAATTTTTGTGCATTATTTTGTTAAATACCCCTGTTCAAATAAATAAAAATATATTATAATAGCAGAGTACAAAAATATAAACTGTTAGGAGTGTACACCCATGCCAGGATTTTTTACGCATTACATAGCCGGTCAAAAGGTTTTAGAAAAGCTGCCTGAAAAATTGCAGGAGACTATAAACAAACGCAAAAGCGTTTATGACCTGGGTCTTCAGGGGCCGGATTTTTTTAATTATTTCGGTACTCCCTTAAAATCAGACGTAAGCATTCACCGGATGTCCATGATGCTTCATGAACGCTCGGTCGACGAGTGGATGTCCCTTATATATCGCTATATCGCCAAACAGGAGGATGCCGATAGAGAAATCATTCTTCCCTATTTTTACGGCTACCTGGTACATTATGCGGTAGATTGCGCGGTAAATCCCTACATATTATACCGTTCAGGCTTCGCCACGCCCAATACGCCGATGGTTGAACGATTCGACCTCTACCGCAAGCGTATCAATACCGCTATCGATCAGATCATGCTCAAAAAGCATATGAATAAAACACCAAGTGAAATCAATATTGACGATATGTTTTGGGTAACCTACAATGAGCTTTTGGAAATCTGCCGTATCTATCCGGTAAATGTCAAAACCATTTACGGAAAAGATCTTTCAAGAGAAGATGTCATTAAAGCTTACCAAGATATGAATGCACGCATGAAAAAGCGTATCAAACCCGGTCTGCTGAAACCAATCACTGCTATTTATGAGGCCTTTTCCAAAGAATTTGTCCGCGGTTATTTCACCAAGACTGTTTACGGTTCTTATGAGCAGGATATTGATTTCATGAATGAAAAACATACCCCATGGTTTGCCCCTTGGGATACACGCTATGAATATACCGACAGCGTTGACGAACTTTTTGATAAAGGAATAGAAAAAGCCGCACAGTTGGTTTCCACGGTATTTGACAGTTATACCGGCGGCTCAACTACCAGCGTACAGGCAATTCATGCTATCGGCGGAAATTCCTTCCTGACCGGTATTGCCTGGAATGCACCTATGCTGATGAAATTCTACGATGTCATCTTTAAAAAGGAAGAAGAAGCTCTGGCGCCCAAGATTGCCGCAATGCTTGAAAAAATTGATTGATTTTAACTGCCTGATAAGTTCAGGCAGTTTTTTTATTGAATATCCGCTTCTTTTGT
>CAJMLN010000062.1 GCA_905214315.1 uncultured bacterium
TTTTTTATCTGCAAACTGTTGAAATAAGTTTTTGCACAATTTTGTCAAAAAGTACGCTTTTTGAAAAGAAAAAGCAGAAAAAAGGCACTTTTGAAAAGCATGCTTTGGGAAACTGAAAGGCAGGAAATGGAATTGAAAAAAAGTGTTTTAAACGGATTATGTCTATTATTAACCATACTGATGCTCGGCTCCCTGTTTTCAACGGCCGGTCACGCAAGCGCTGAAGAAACGCAGATTGTAACCCAAGGTACGGAAACAACCGCAGAAAACGGCGCCGTAAAGGTCAGCAAAACCATTGTACCTACTGCCGAGGAAAATATTTTTACAATCACTCTAAAAATAGTTACAACCGAAGCGCTGCAGGAAATGAGCCTCTCTCCAGACGCGGCGGTAGTGCTTGTCATGGACATTTCCAACAGTATGGATGAAAAAATCGGCGGCAAAAAGGGTTCAACAAAAATGCAGGCGGCAAGAAACGCTGCCACCAGCTTTATTGAAAGCTTTGCCAAAGAATCACAGACGGCCGAGGCGGATACCATCAGAAAAGTAGGGATTGTTACCTTTGGCAGCACATCCTCTACGGTACAGGAACTTACTGATATCAAAACGGGAAAAGATCAGCTAAAAACAGCTGTAACCCGTATCAGCACTCCATGGCAAGATTTCATGGGCGGTACAAATATAGAGGCAGGACTGACACAGGCCTATACAATGCTAAACGCTTCCGGCGTGGCCAAAAGCAACTGCTATATTCTGCTGCTCTCCGACGGAAAACCTACCTATCACAACACGCAGAACGGGTACTCCGACGGCGGTTCTGGAAATAGCACGGAGCATGCGGATCACAGCAATGTTTTCAACGGCAGTACCGGTATTGCTGATCAAATTTCCAAAGCCGGCATGACTGTTTTATCCGTATACATCGGCAATGAAAATGACCGTATCAGCTGCACTACCTGTTCTTTAAACGAAAGCATCAAAAACTGGCTCGGTCGTTTTTCTGACGCCGTCTATACCACCGCAGAGGAAGAAAATCTGATTGCACATTTTGAAAACATCAGTAAACTGATTACCATTTATGCAAATGCATGGCGCGTAGAAGATCCTATGGGGCAATATATAGAATATCAGGGGCTGACCTCCGTCAATAATACGGTGCTTTACTATAATGATACGCATACGCTCCGGTGGAATCTGAGGGCAGATACGCCTTTACAAACCACAGGACAGGAGAAAACCTATGCCATCTCTTACCGTATTAAACTACTTAATACTGCCGCAGGCTTTACGGAAAATACTCCGTACAATACCAACGGTTCAACCGTATTATATTACTTTTTATCAGAACATGCCCAAGAGGCAAATCCTACACTGAAACAGATTCAATTCAATGTCCCGCAGGTAAAGGGATATCTGGCGGACATTGTCTTTACAAAAATTGCTGCCGATACGCAAAAGCCCCTGGCCGGTGCGGTATTTTCCCTGCGGGGTACAAATGGGGTAAACATGACAGCAACCTCCGCAGCCGACGGCAGCGTTATATTTTTAAATGTACCTTCAGGCTACAGCTATTCTTTAACCGAAACGGCTGCACCTTACGGATATCAAGCCGACAGCAGTCCCAGGCAGGTTACGGTCAGCTATGACGTTCCGTCCATTACCGGATTATCCAACGGCGTTTGGTATAATGAAGTGCCTGTAATAAACATTACCGCTGAGAAAACATGGGCCGATGATAACAATAACGACGGGCTGCGGCCGGAATTCATTACCGTTCAGCTTTTAAAAGACGGAGACCCTTACGGAGATCCTGTTATGATAACAGCTGACCAGGAGTGGACGTATACCTGGAACGGTGTTCCGCAATATGCCGGCGGCAAGGAGATTGTATGGTCAGTAAGGGAGCATGCCGTAGCCGGTTATACGCCTGCCTATGACGGTTTAAAAATTACCAATACCCATGAAAATGAAACGACCGCTCTTACCTTTCTAAAAGAGTGGAACGACGATGACAACAACGACGGACTGCGGCCGGATTTTATAATCCTCCGCGTTACGGGTTCTGTTAACGGTGACACGGTTTACGCTAACCAGGTAGTTCTCAGCGAAGATAACGGCTGGACTGATACCTTAACACAGCTGCCCAAATATAAAAATGGTGCTCTGATTCAGTACACCTGCACGGAAGATCCTATAGAAGGGTATTCTGCATCCTACAGTACAACACAGCAAGGTACAATTTTGATCACCAATACACACGAAAGTGAAACGATTTCGCTTACCCTTATGAAAGAATGGAACGACAATGACAATAACGACGGGAAACGGCCGGAATCTGTAACCGTCCGCATTGCAGGCTCTGTTAACGGCGACACGGTCTACACAAGCCAAACAGTTCTCAGCAAAGATAATAACTGGACCGATACCTTAACGCAACTGCCCAAATATGAAAACGGCGCTCTGATCCAGTATGCCTGTGTGGAAGATAGCGTAGAGGGCTACTCCGCGGCCTATAACGTAACCGAAAACTCGGTATTTATCATCACCAATACGCATGAGAGCGAAACCGTTTCTCTGGCTTTCCTCAAAGAATGGCACGATGACAACAACCGCGACGGCCTCCGTCCTGATTTCGTGACCATCCGCATCTCCGGCTCTGCAGACGGCGATACCGTCTATTCCGGGCAGGTAACTCTCAGCAAGGATAACCAATGGTCTGCCGTGCTCGGGCAGCTTCCCAAATTCCATAACGGCGTTTCCATCCAATATTCTTATCAGGAAGATCCCGTAGAAGGCTACTCCGCTTCCTACACCACAACGCGGCAGGGAACGATTCTGATCACCAATACCCATGAGCCGCATGCAATTCCCAAAAATGACGGCGATAAGCCTCTCTTCTTATACGGAGTTCTCTTCATTACTGCAGCTGCCGGGCTCCTTGTAATCAAAAAAAAGTATAAAAAAGAATAAATGAAAGAATTTCTGATACAAATAACAGCCGCGCTTTTCAAGCGCGGCTGAATTCTTACTGAACATAAAATTTTATATTCTACCGTCATATACCTTTACATTTTCATTGATATATGCAAATACACCGCTGTACATTTCTTTTAATCTCTCCGTATTCTCAGGCTGATTGCAATGAATAAAGAGCACCATATACGCAGAATTTTTTTCATAGATCAAATAGCTGTAATATTCCATACCCTCCTCTGCGGCGGACGAAAGCTCCTCATATGCTTTTTCATATTCATAACGCCAGTCAGAATGCCAAAAGCGGCTTCCGTCGGATAAGGTTAACGCATCCGGAGGAAGCCAGTCCTCCTCCCGCCGCGGATGACAGTAGCCGTCAACCACCGCCCGGAATTTTCCCCCGTCAAAGGAAAAAACCGGAACATCGTAAACCGAATCGGGATTATCACTTCGCCCAAGCTCACGAATACTCATACAGGCGTTTTCCGGAAGCATCAGCTCCTTCGGGAGCATTTCATTTAAAAAATCCGTCTGCGCCGATATCGGGGATTGATTTTTCCGTAATACCGTATGATAAAGGCATACAAAAACAATACATCCGATCAGCACCGCGCCCAAAATCGTCACCAATTTCCAGAGCTTCTTTACTTTTTCCTTCTCCTGCATCACCGCCGCGCCACTTTCTTTCATAATAAAATTTTTATTTTACCTCAATAGTATACTCTTTTCTATAATGCAAGCAAAACAGCCGCGCATCCCGGCGCGGCTTGATCTGCCTTTTTCCTTTTACAGACACTTTATTCTTTAAGATCGTAGCCATGCTCTTTCTGCCACTGTGTAATGTCCACAATATTTTCATTTATTTGCTGCACCACACGTTCATATATAGCCTTTTCCGTTTTATCCTGGATAACGCCGGCACAGTACAGTCTAAAGCGGATATGAAAGTTATCCCGTCCATACTCAAAAAACTCCGCATAAACGTCTTCGCCTTTTGGGATCTCGCTGAAAGAACTGCTGCTTTCAACCCTCCCTTCTCTAAACCTCATATGTTCCCACAAGTCAAAATAGAAATGCGCATATCCTCCGTCCTCCAGCGCCATCATACCAAAAACATCCTTATCCTTGTATTTTAAATAATTTTCCTCAGTAGTATACCACTCATCCTCATATGTACCGCCCTCTATCAAATAAGCCACTTTTATGCCATTTATGTCAAATACGCCTTCGCTGCAATCCGGATTGTAAAAAGAATTTTCGGGAAAGGGCTTTATTTTTCCTGAAAAGGCCTCGGCAAACAGCTCCTTATTTATTTCATATGTTTCCGGCTTTTTATTGATATTTAAAAAAATAACAATTCCGCCCAAAATGACAGCTACCAAGACAGCAATCGAAATAATGATATATTTCCTCTTCATCTTTCTATAATGTTCTCCGAATCTCCATACTCATATATATAGCTATAACCGTTATACACTCTATTTCTGCTGGGAGCAGACCATGTTGTATTATCCACAAAATATGAACACAAATTTATTATTTCCGTATACGTATCTTGATGAAAACTTCCCTTAAATGATGCTCTTCACTCGTTACAGCTATATTTCCCCTATAAGCCGCATACCACCCTGAAGCATCTAAATCAAAACCAATATGATCAAAAGTAAAATGCCATCTTTGATTGATCGCTTTAATATTAATACATAACATGCTTGTCAAATACTATCACTAAAGCTGCAATCATTTGCTGAAAAAAAGTACCTTTATTCAAGCTTCTCGTTGTTTTTATGTTTCAAATATACTCCTATTTTTAATATATATTTCTTCTGTGTTTTTCTGTCACAGCAGTTCCTTTCTAAATCCGATTTTACCATTTTTTGAAAAAAAGTCAATACAAACAAAGGCATTTTTATATTAATTATTAAGAATTATTTTTATTTTATAAAAATAATTAAATTCTTAATTATGTATTATCTTGATCGTTCTCTCGTTCATTCATTTTCTCATCAATTTGTACTTAACTCATTTAATCGGTTGTTTTTATTTTATCAAAGGTAGTAAAAAAATGCAAGCAAAATAGCCGCGCATCCCTGCGCGGCTTGATCTGCCTTTTTCCTTTTACAGGCTAAATGACTTTATTCTTTAAGGTCATAGCCATGCTCTCTCTGCCACTGTTCAAGATCTACGATATTTTCCTGAATACAGGAAACTATGTATGTATACAGCGCTTTTATATTTTCAGTATCTCTCGGGTCGGTACATCGAAGGCTTACATATACGCGATGATTCCCTTTCAAATACTCAAAGCCGCCCTGGTAACGCATTCCATCTTCTATTTCCTTGTCCTGCCAAATGGTCCAGTTATAAAAATGCCACCGGTTTTCCAGCAGAAACCAATCGTCACAGCTGACAAAGCTTCCGTCGCTCAGCTTATACGCATGTACGCGCTTCGTTCTGTGTTCTTCCGGAATCCCGTCTGCTATCTCTTCTTCGGAAAAAAATCTCCCGCTTATGTTATCAATTTCCGCACGAAATTTTCCGTTTTCATAAACTAAGCCCTTCTGTCGCTCCACTATAGTATTTGCAGGAAATTCTATTTTTCCGGAAAACGTTTCCTCCAAAAGCGCCTGATCGAATTCTACCGTTGAAGGAGGCTTTGTAAAAAAGAGTATTGCTGCCGCTATCACCGCAAGCAAAACAACCGCCGAAATAATAAGCAAAACCTTTTTTCCGGTTTTCATCACAAAATCTCCTTTTAATGCTTATTCTGTCATTGTATTTGTTGTTTTTTATTATACCAATTCCTCATAAAAAACGCAACCCTAAAAAATTTCCGGCCGGATTCCCCGGATAATTCTAAATTCTTCCGTCATATACTTTTCCATAAAAAATATAAGCAAAACAGCCGCGCATCCCGGCGCGGCTTGATCTGCCCCTTTCCTTCTACAGACTAAAGGAAAACGCATATTCTCCGCTGCCGATTTCAATTTCCGTGCAGCCCTCCAGTCGGCGCACGGCATGCACGCCCGGAGCCTCCTGGGCTGAAATACCGCTTTCAGTCAAGTTTTCCGCCGGCGGCAAAATTACAAGCCCACTGCTGTTGGCCGGCAGCTTTATATTCAAAAAGCAAAGGCCGTCATTCTTTTTCCAACCAGTTTGAACCATTCCCTTTACCGTATCAATGGACGCTTCCGCCCATTGCAAACCGTCAAACACCGGGCGAATTTCCACCTTGGCAAAGCCACCCGCCGCTGGAGAAATGCCGCAGACAAATTTAGGCAGAATATACGCCGGATAAGCCGACCAAGCATGGTTTCCCATATTATCGCGGCTTAGCGCTCCGAAGGATTCCCAATTGGTGCGGTTAGCCGCCAGCATATGGCGGTACCGTTGGAAATCCTGCCGGGCGATATCGCCCAAATTCAGCCGGTACAGCGCTTCATATAGCGTGCAGCCGCCGTAGCCGCCCACAAAAAAGTGCTGATCCTTCTTCCACGCGTTTTGAAAATGCTCCCGCAGGCGCGGCTTCATCTCAGCCGTGGGAATGCCGAACCGCACGGCCCAGGCACTGGCCAGCGGATGTGTGCTTTCCTTCTCCAAACAATCCAAAAACACGCCGTCTTTCACCAAATAAGCCAAAATACCGCCGTGCAGCGTTTCGGCCTTTTTAGTAAAACGCTCCCTGCCGGCTTCGTCCCCCAAAACAGCCGCTACTTCGGCCGCTATCTGATAATTACCAAACAGCATGCTGTTAATGCCAATGTTGGTTCCGCCGCTTTCCATATAGCCGGAATTTTCGTAATTGGGGTAATCCGACGCCCGCCATCCGTCCGGACTGCACAGGCCGTGCTCTTCAAAGCCAGTGGGCACATAGTATTCCAAAAACCGACAAAGGCGCGGGTAAAATTCCTGAAGCAGCTGAATATTGCCATCAAACAAATACTGCTGCCACAAAAGCATCGCCCAGTAGTAGGACCACTCCTGCAATTCATAGAGTGCGCCCGGGCTGCAGGAATAAAACTGGCCTGACATTCTCTGTTCATAGCCGTAATCCCGCACAATTTTATCAATCAACCGGGTTTTTGCGCTGTACAAGAGGCCAATCCCGATGTTCCAGGAATCTGCCAGCCACGGACTCTGTTCCCGGTTAGCGTCTACGCTGATGATGCCCTGCTGCACATTCTGCCGGGAGGAGCGTTCGCACATCTCATAAATATCATTCAAAAGCGGCTCCGAACAGCGAAAATTCCCCGTTTTCGGTGCGCAGGAATAAGCCACAATGCCCGTTATATCTTCGCAGCTCAGTTTTCGGCAGTACCCGCTGATCTTTACAAATTTAAAGCTGGTATGGCGTACAAAGGGCGTATAGAACACATCGTCACAGCCTTTAGCGATATAAACGTCATAGCCCGCGCCCAGCTCGCCTTCCAATTCGCCGCCTACCTCCTGGTAGGAAATCGTAATAGCCTCACCCTTTTTGGCTTTCGGAAAACGAATTTTTACCCAACCGGTATAGCATTTATCAAACGCGACCGTTTGAACGCCCTGCTCAAACAAAACGGAATCCGGCGTTAAATATACCTTTTCCCGCTCTTCCTCCACCGTTTGGGCGGACAACTGATATCCAGGATTTTTCTGTTTTGACGCCGTTGGCCACAGGCTGTCATCAAAGCCGTTCTGCTGCCAACCACAAAATTCCCGGTTTGCGTCATAGCGAATGGACGCACGATTCTGCCTGCCGCCGTAATCGCCAAAATACACCGGATTTTCCCGGACATACGGGCCGTTCGCACATACGTGCCAGGTCTGGTCCGTTACGATAACCTGCCGGGTACCGTCGCCGTAGGTAATGCGCAGCTCCAGTAAAAAAGCCGGGTGACCGTTTACACCGGAATCGCCCCAGGTACGCTGCGGTTCCCTATCCACCGGATTCTCCCGCTCCTGCCCCCAGGCACCATGCCAATGTACCAGGGCACTCAGGGTGCAGGCATGGCCCGGCTTTAAAATCTCCTTTACATCGTATCGGTTATACTGACCGTACACAAAGGGATTAACTCTTGCCGGCCCCGCGCCTAAAAGCCTACCATCCGCATACAGCTGATAGTCGTTATGGGCCGTAGCATACAGCACCGCCCGCATAACCGGCTTTTCTTCCAATACAAATTCTTTTCTGAAATATAAAAACGAATTTTCTATCTCCTCATTTTCCCAAATAAATGAAGCCTTCCAATCCTCCTGCCGCAGTCCGGTATAAAAAACGGCAGGTTCGCTGTAAGCAGAAGCTTCGCTCCCATGCCAAACGCGCACCTTCCAAAAATATTCCGCGTCCGCATGCAACGCCGGTCCCCCGTAAGGTACCCCGGCCGAGCAGTTCGATTCCACCCTGCCGGAATCCCAAACCACCGCCTTCTCCGTGCCTGATACAACTATAATCTGATACGCCGCCTGCACAAAATCCCGTGCAGCACTTCGGCATTGCCAGGAAAAAAATACCGCACTATCCTGTATAATCGGCTCCAAAACGCCATTGGTCAATAATTCCGTTACAAAAAAATCCAGCCCCATTTTTTCTCTCCTACGTGTTTTTATGGGAATCTTTACTCTTCCATAGTATCAAATTTTCTTAAGAAGTCAATCCCCCAATTTGTTATTCTTTTCTTTATTTTTAAAAGAAAATTATACAAGTTTTTAAAGTTGTATAAAATTAATCTATACAACTTTCGCAAAAAAAGCATTTTTTTAAAAAGTATTTGCACAGCGGCAAAACGATGAATATAATGATAATAGTAAAAAAGAATCCCGCCACGGAAAGGAAGGTTTCAATCATGTGTGGAATTATCGGTTTTTCGGGAAATACACCGGCCGTACCCGTGCTGCTGAGCGGACTGGAGCGTCTGGAATACAGAGGCTATGACTCCGCCGGTATTGCCGTTTATACAGAAAAAGAGATTCAGGTGCGCAAGGCCAAGGGCCGGCTTGCCAATTTAAAGGAGCTGCTGCAAAAAAATCCGGCCGAGGGCACCTGCGGCATCGGCCATACGCGCTGGGCCACCCACGGCGAGCCGTCAGATATCAACGCCCATCCCCACACCTGCCAGCAGGGCAACATCGCTATCGTACATAACGGTATTATAGAAAATTATCTCTCTTTAAAGGAAAAGCTCATCAAAAAGGGCGTTCAATTCGTTTCCGACACCGATACCGAGGTGGCGGTCCAGCTGCTGAGCTATTACTACACCGGCGATATTATGAGCGCCATCTATAAAACCATGGGTCAGTTAAAGGGCAGCTTCGCCCTGGGAATTCTCTGCACGGACTATCCCAACAAAATCTTCTGCGCCCGCAAGGACAGCCCGTTGGTGGTAGGCGCGCTGAACGGCTGTTCCTACATCGCCAGCGATATTCCCGCCATTTTGGAATATACGCGCAACGTCTATCTGCTGGAGGATATGGAGGTAGCCGTGCTAAGCGGGGGCTCCGTCGCGTTTTTCGACGGACTAGGCAATCAAATCACCAAGGAAGCCATGCACGTGGACTGGGACGTAAAGTCCGCGGAAAAAGGCGGCTACCAGCATTTTATGATGAAGGAAATGCACGAGCAGCCCACGGCGCTGAAAGACACGCTTTCGCCCTATATTGAAGAAAAAAACGGTAAAAATATTCTAACAAACATGCCTCTGCCGGAAGAATATGTTCAGAAATTAAAGCATATTTCCATCGTGGCCTGCGGCACGGCCTACCATGCGGGATTTTTGGCCAAATACCTTTTTGAGCGCGACTGCCGCATCCGCACCGAGGCCGAGGTTGCCTCGGAATTCCGCTATAAGGATCCCCTGATTGAAAAGGATGACCTGGTTATCGTCATCAGCCAATCCGGCGAAACGGCCGATACCATCGCCGCCATGCGGGAAGCCAAGCGCAGGGGAGCGCGGATTCTGGCCGTCTGCAACGTAGTGGGCAGCACCATCTCAAGGGAAGCGGATTACCTCTGCTACACCTGGGCTGGCCCGGAGATCGCGGTGGCCTCCACCAAGGCCTATGTTTCGCAGCTGATGATGCTCTACACGCTATACCTGGACATCGCCCAAAAGCGCGGCATTTTAGAGGAAGAAGCCGTAAGCGCGGCAATCGACCAGCTGAAGGAGCTTCCCGGCAAAGCAGCGGAGCTGATACAGCGCCTGGAGCCGGAGATCGCCAAATTCGCCCATGCTAACGCGGGGCACAAAAATGTATTCTTCCTCGGCCGCGGCCTGGATTAC
>CAJMLN010000063.1 GCA_905214315.1 uncultured bacterium
ACTGAAAAAAAATTCAGGATATACATACTCTCCCGAAACTATTCCTACAGGAATGGGGCGTAGCATTTCTTATTGTGCAAACATGGGCAACAAGCAAAGGCATACCAAAACATATCTTTTTAGAGATAATTTCCGCTATGACTACCCTGATCCCGATCATGTCACTGCCCTTTACGGATACCTTCCTGTAACATTTGCCGATTGGGACGAAGAAACACAAAAGCGATATGAAGAATTTGAAAACAAAATTTATCAGTTAGCAGCCGATAAATTCAAAGCTGCCTATGAACAGGCCGCAAACTATCCGTTTTTGAATTAGCATCAACAAAGGACGCAAACGAATCTGCGCCCTTTTTATCATTTTCCTTTTAAGAATCAATCCACCGGCTTTTAATGCTTACATGCATAATATAACTGCTGCCGGAATAAACATTTTTTTCATACAGCAGAGTCCTGCCTTCACTGTCCAGGCTTACTCCCTCTGTTTTCATCACAGCCTCGCCTTTACCGAGCTTCAGCATTTCCTTTTCCTCCGTTGTAGGTTTTTGCGCGGTAATGGCAATATCCTGCCTGGCCACCGACCAGCCGTAAAGTTCCTTCAAGCCCTCATACAAAGAACCGCTGAGTTCCAGGCGATCCGGCCGCTCACAAAACTGCAGGGGCAGGAACACCTGTTCAATTCCCACGGGCTCTCCGTCCGCCTTACGCAGCCGCTTTACGGCATAAAATACGGTATTGCGCGGTAAATGCATCGCAAGCGCAATCTCATCTTCACACACAAAAACCTTTTCAAGCACCTCGGTTTCCGGTACAGACCCCCGCATTTTTACCATTTCCGAAAAGTTCATCACATCACACTGTGAAAAGCGGTTTGCGGCCACAAAGGTTCCGCTGCCCCTGGTACGATAAAGTACGCCCTCGCGCGTCAGCTCATCCAAGGCACGGCGCACCGTCATGCGGCTGATTCCCCATTCCGCGCTCAACGTATTTTCTGAAGGCAGCCGCATATCCTTGCGGTAGGTGCCGTCATGAATTTTTTCCTCTATACTTTCCTTTACCTTTAAATATACAGGGATGCTCTGCTTCATAAACTCTTTTCCTCTATCCTGTTCATGCCTGTATTATAACAGTGGAAAAGAGAAAAATCAACCCCAATATATTTCGCCCCTGAGCCAAGGCTCCAAAAAGCTTCCTACATCCTTTCCCGCGCCGGCAGTAAAATCTTCAATGAAATCCTCTTTTGCAGCATTTTTATATTGATTACATGTAAAATAATTTTTTAATCCCCTTTCAAAATTTTCTTCTCCGATCGCATTCCGCAGCGCATCCAGCATAATAGCTGTAGCGTCGTATGTAACAGCGTCATACAGAAGCCAATGTTCAAATTCATTGCTTGCCCTTTCAATATTTTTGGTAACCGTACCATTCACATTTTTTACTACATCAAAAACAACTTTGCAGTAAGTTTCACTATCATGCAAAAAGCGCTGGTACATTTCCGGTCCATAGCAGGCTTCATAATAAAGCGCTACTGAATACTGCGTAAGTCCTTCATCAAGCCAGGGTTCTCTTATCTCATTGCTGCCCACTAATCCGTACCACCACTGATGCGCTACTTCATGTACCACAACCTCCTCCAAGGCCTCCTCTTTATCTCCGCGGTAAAATTCCTGATTGATCAATACCATATTCGGATACTCCATACCGCCGATGTAAAAATCAGAAGAAACCACAGAAAGAGTTCCATAAGGATAGAGTCCAAACTTTTGATTAAAACACTCTACCGCTGCACAGGCATATTTCAGCGCGTTATCGCCGCCTGCTTCATCCCCTTTCAAAAAATAGGAATATACGATCGTATCCCCTACCTGACGGGATTTTAATGCAAAATCCTCCGAAAGCACAAAGGCAAAATCCCGGATATTTTTTCCCTCCACAGTCCACTTTGTCCGCAGAGGATTAGAGGTGTCCTGGCTGAGAATCATCCCGCTTGAGGCCAACCGGCACAAAGAGGATGCGGTTATGCTGACAGTATAATCCGCACATTCCGAATAAAAGGGATCGCCGTTGGCAACATACGTGCAGGTCACCGGCTGCCCGTTTTCAAACGGACAGAGCACCGGATACCAATTGCAGAAATTAAACGTATTTTCGCCATAACCATAACGCATTGGAGAATACGGAAGCTTTTCCTCAAAAGTGATGCTGATATCCTTTTCCCTTCCCGGCTTGATGCTGCCGGTAGCAACACGGAGAATCTGTTCATTTTGTTCTAAAAAGAAATCCACCTCTTTGCCTTCCACACTGACATTTTTAATCTCTATCCATCCACTGTCAAATCCCCGAGGATAAGCCTGTGCCATCAAATCGGCAACAGCTACATTGTTTACATTTTCCTCATACTTAAACGCGTTAGGATACAGGCAAAAATACAATTCCTCAACAGAAAGTGCATTATTATTTACATATTTCAATTCCATCTGACCGCTTAATCGTTCCTCTACGATCTCAGCGGCAATATGATAGCTGCTGCGCGTATTGCTTTCCTTCCGTCCCGCCAAGAAAATACCGCCTATAACGGAAACCAGCAGTACCAGCGCAGCCGAAATAGATATAATTCTGATTTTTAACGTTTTTATCATAAATTCCTCCCGGCAATAAAACTCTTATTTTGTAAAATTGTGCTTTATTGATTACAAAAACTGTGCTATAATACATTTTACATTTGTAGCAGAAGGAGGGATGGCAATGTCTACAGGAAAATACGAAAAGGACAGTCCGCTGTCGGATCTTATTCCTATTGAAGGCGCCTTTGTTTCCACATTTTTAGGAAATATGCCGCCCCTCTTTGTAAAAGTATATATCTATCTGCTTTATCTGTGCCGCCATGGTGAATTAAAGATTAATACCATAAGCAGCGCGGCAAGCGCCGCCGGCTGTACCGAAAAAGAATTTTGCGAAGCTCTGGAATATTTAAATCAACATTTCTTGATAAATTACACCTCACGCCCTTTCACCTTTGAAATACGCAGTGCTGGCTCTGCCGCTAAAAACGAAGGCGCTTATGCACCTTCCTCCCTTACAGCATATGCGGATTATTTCGCCGGTATACGCTCGCTTTTTCCCGGAAGAAGCATCTCCAATTCTGAATATGATAAAGCCAGAGACTGGGTAGAGCTGTATGGCCTTTCCGTAGAAACCGCGCTGATGCTGATTGCCCACTGTATAGAAACCAAGGAAAAATCCATCAGCTTTTCCTATATTGATAAAGCAGCGCTCTCCTGGGCCAATGACGGAATCATTACCAGCGATGCAGCGGAAAAATATCTTACGATGTATCAGGCAAAGCACCATGAGGCGGCAAAGCTGCTGTTATATTTGGGCATAAAACGCGTTCCCACGGCGGAGGAAATGAAGCTTTATCAAAAATGGACCAATGATATGGGCTTCAGCTACAAAGCAATTCTGGCGGCGTGCAGCGAAACGACCAAAACAAATAATCCCACTTTCGCCTATATCAACCGGATTCTTGAAACGCTGCTGTCCCTTGGGCTGACGCAGGAAAAAGCCATCAAGGCCTATCTGGCTGAATCCGACGGAGACCGGCGTCTTGTTTCAGCAATTCTGTTTGAATTGGGCGAGCGCGTACGCAGCGTGGCCACAACACATATCGAAAAAATAAAGGAATATAAAGCCAGCGGTTTTCAGGAGGACGCTCTATTGACGGCAGCAAAGCTTTGCTGCGAAAAAAACATCCATTCTTTCTTAAAATATACCGGCCAATTGGATAAGCTGAAAGAAAATTCCGCCTTTACCTCCGCGCAGATTGCGCAGGCATTTTCAGCTGCCGCTCCCGCCGGAGAGAGCAGAAAAGCTTCGGCTTCTTTCAGCGGACGCACAGAAACCTACGGCGATGATATGTATGCCGATCTTGATAAGTTGGAGGTATAAAGAATGGATCTTGCTTCCATCCGTCAGGCAGAGCGCGAGCTGATGCAAAAGCGTTCAGATGCCCAGCGAAAAGCCGACATACGCACACAGCGGCTCTATGAAGAAAATCCCGAATTAAAAGCGCTGGAGCAGCAAAAGCGCGCACTCATCTGTGATTTTTCCATGGAAAAATCGCAGAAAACGGCGGCAATAAAAGAAATTGACGAGGCTATCAGCCGTTATCTGACATCGCACCAGTTAACCCTGCCGCAGCCGGAATACAGCTGTGCCCTCTGCAGCGATACAGGATATCTGCCCCATACAAACGAGCGTTGTTCCTGCTTTACCCGGCGTCTGGTAGAACTGGCAATGAAAAGCGACTGTACCTTGAACACGCAAACCTTTGAATACTTTGATCCCGCTGTATATCCGCCGACAGACGGCAGAGATATTTCTGTGGAAATGATCAAAATCAAGAATTACTGCCAGGCGTACGCGGACTCTTTTCCCCATGTCAAATATCCGAATCTTCTTTTAAGCGGTAACACCGGTACGGGCAAGACCTTTTTGCTCAACTGCATCGCCTCCCGTCTCCGGGAAAGAAGTTTCAGTATAGTTTTTATTACTGCAGGACGGTTATTCGATATCCTGCGCAAATATGCGTTGAATCAGATCAGCGATATTGACGCGCTACTGGAGGCGGAGCTGCTGATGATTGATGATTTCGGCACCGAGCCGCTGTTTAACAACATTACGGTGGAATATATGTTCCTTTTAATCAACGAACGCACCCGATTAAAAAAGCCGCTGTGTCTTTCCACCAATCTGACACCCGATAAAATCAAAGAGCGTTATACCGAGCGCATTGCTTCCCGTCTGCTGGACAAAAGCGCCTTTGTCATTTTACATGTTCCCGGAAAAGATATCCGGACAGGAAAGTGAGAATACTCCCTTGCTGTGCAAAGTAAAAGAATATATAGAAAAATATAATATGCTTTTACCCGGCGCCCCCGTAATCGTCGGTTTTTCCGGCGGGGCTGATTCCACTGCCCTGGTCTTTTTACTCCATAAGCTTGGCTACCAGGTCACCGCAGTCCATATCGACCACGGCATCCGCGGCGAAGAGGCACAGCGAGACGCCGCCTTTACCAGAGATTTTTGCCGCAAATATGCCATAGCGTATTTTATAGAGCATTTGGATATCCCTGCCTTTGCAAAAACAAGCAACCTCTCTTTGGAAACTGCTGCAAGGCAGGAACGATACCGGCTTTTGCAAAAATACGCGGCCTCCCTCCACGCGCCTGTTGCTATAGCCCACAATAAAAACGATCAGGCTGAAACGGTGCTGATGCACCTTCTGCGCGGAAGCGGTCTGACCGGTTTATGCGGAATGCAGCCGGTTTCGGGGAACATTATTCGTCCCCTGTTAACGGTTACAAGGGAAGAAATCGAAAATTTTAATAAAAAAAATAATCTTTCACATATCACAGATTCCACCAACAGCGATATCACATTCACCCGCAATAAATACAGGCTTTGTCTGCTGCCGCAATTAAGAACGTTCAATCCCGATGCCGTAGCGGCAATCGCCTCCTGCGCGGAACTCTTATCCGGATACAAAGAGCTGATTGATATCACCATGCAGCAATATGCGCGGGAACTGCTTTCCGTACAAGAGGACAGCGTTACGCTGAAGCTGACCGACGGCCTTCCCGATATCGTGAAATTTGAACTGATCCGGCTGGCAATCAGCCGCTTAAAGGGCCATCCGGCGGATATAGAGCGAATCCATACAGAAAATACGGCGGCACTCTGGCATAAGCAAGCGGGCCGGGAAATTCATCTGCCCGGCGGTATAATCGCCCGAAGAGGCTATGAGACCATCTGCTTTTCTTATGCCAAGGAACCTTTTGCTGCAAAGTTTGATTTTATTCCAGAAAAGACTTACCCCTGGCATAACGGCCAGACCGTTTCCAGCTGCTTTGTTTCCGCTATGGGAAAGCACGAGGCCTGTGAGTTTCTGGATTTTGATTCCCTGGGATCCGGCTTAACTCTTCGTACAAGGCAAAGCGGAGATTTTATTTATCCTTTGGGGGCACAGGGAAAATGCAGCCTGAAAAAATATTTCATCGACAAAAAAATTCCACAGCAGCAGCGAGGAGAAATCCCGCTGCTTGCCCGGGGAAGTGAAATTTTAGCCATTCTCGGCTGCACGGTTTCTTCCCGTGCGGCCGTAAAGACGACTACAAAAAATATAATAAAAATATTTCAAGGAGAAAATCTATGATTCCAATAGAAAAAATGGAAATACTGATTTCAGGCGAGCAAATGCAGCAGCGAATTCAAGAGCTTGCCCAACAAATTAACAGGGATTACAAGGGAAAATCTTTGCTGGTTGTGGGCATACTAAAAGGAGCCGTTTTGTTTTTTTCCGATCTTGTCCGTCAGCTGGATATGGATGTACGGTTTGATTTTATGACGATTTCCAGCTACGGCGGCTCTACCGAATCCACCGGCGAGGTAAAAATCCGGAAAGATCTGGATACCTCTATCAGTGGTCAAAATGTTTTAATTGTGGAAGATATCATCGATACCGGTTTGACCCTGACCGCGCTTCGGGAGCTTTTGCTTACGCGCAAGCCCGCTTCCTTTAAAATTTGCTGTATGCTGGATAAGCCCTCACGGCGTAAAGTAGAGATCAAACCTGATTACTGCTGCTTTGAAATCCCCGATGAATTTGTAATCGGCTACGGTCTTGACTATGACCAGTCCGGCCGGCAGCTCAAAGACGTCCGCTATATCAAACGTGAATATATTGATTCCCTGTAAAGTAACAAAATTTTTGATGTTTTTACTTACACCCAGGTTTCACAGAGTTTTCATTGTAATAAACAATATTCAATGTTATAATACTAGAAATTGATCCCTGCCGAAAGGAGACTTAAATGAAAAAACGCTTCCTCTATGCCGTTGCTTATCTCGGGCTTATTACTTTAGTAATTGTACTGGCCTTCAATAGCATGCAGGCAAAAAATTCTGCCCAGAGGGATATTTCCTCTTCCGAATTCACTCAAAAATTGAATCAAGGTGAATTTGAATACGTACTTGTTGTCAACGGCAATACCGTATATTGCGTTACCAAGGAAAACCCCAATAAGATTGACATCAATCAAGAACAGGAAAAGGTCATCAACAGCGTCATCAAGAATTATGATTACAAGGCGTCTATTTTAAATACCGAAGATATTGAAACGACCCTTTCCGCTGCTATTCAGGCCGGCAACCTTACAAAATATGAGATTCATTTTGCCTCGGCTCCCTGGTACCTGCAGTATCTGCCCTATCTGTTCCTCTTGATTATCACAGGCGTTATTATGTATTTCATCTACGCCCAAAGCGCCAGTAACGGAAAAGCGATGCAATTCGGCCGTTCCACCGCAAAAATGTATGACGATCCTAAAAAGAAAGTTACCTTTAAAGACGTTGCCGGCGCAGATGAAGAAAAAGAAGAGCTTGAGGAAATTGTAGGATTTTTAAAACAACCGGATAAATATACCAAGATGGGCGCGCGCATTCCGAAAGGTGTGCTTCTGGTAGGCCCTCCCGGAACCGGTAAAACGCTTTTGGCCAAATCCGTTGCAGGTGAAGCCGGCGTACCGTTCTTTTCCATCACCGGTTCGGACTTTGTAGAACTCTATGTCGGCATCGGCGCTGCCCGTGTAAGGGATTTGTTTAATCAGGCCAAAAAGAACGCGCCCTGTATTATCTTTATTGATGAAATTGACGCCGTAGGCCGCAGACGCGGTTCCGGTATCGGCGGCGGACATGACGAACGTGAACAGACCCTGAACCAGCTGTTGGTGGAAATGGATGGCTTTATGGTAAATGAGGGCATCATCATTATGGCTGCGACCAACCGTGCCGACATTCTGGATCCTGCATTGCTGCGCTCAGGCCGTTTTGACCGGCAGATTCACGTGCTTCCGCCCGATACCAAGGGCCGGGAAGAGATCTTCTTAATCCATGCAAGAAACAAATCCTTTGACAGCGACGTATCTGCCCATGAGGTAGCGCTTCTGACCTCCGGCTTTGTGGGCGCAGACATTGAAAACCTTTGTAACGAAGCCGCTCTTTTAGCGGTACGGCGAGGAAAGGCCAAAATCGGAATGCAAGAGATCAAAGACTCTATCACCCGTGTAATTATGGGGCCGGAAAAACGTTCCCATAAGACCGGTCCCCAGATGAAACGGCTGGTTGCTTACCATGAAGCGGGTCATGCGATCGTTGCGCGCAGCCTGAAAAACTGCGATCCTGTAACAGAGGTTTCCATCATCCCCCGCGGCAGCGCCGGCGGCTATACCTTAACCCGTCCCGATGATGACGAGGGTCCGTACTCCAGAGGATATATTTTAGACCGCATTACCATGTGCCTGGGCGGCCGTGCGGCGGAAAAGCTGGTAATCGGGGATATTTCCACGGGTGCTTCCTCCGATATCCGCAACGCTACCGAGCTGGCCAAGGGCTATGTTACCAAATACGGTATGTACGATGAAATCGGGCCAATCTATTTAGACGAAGGCGACGGTGATGAAATTTTCTTAGGACGTGATTTTTCAGCACATAAAGCGCATTCAGAAGCCTTTTCATCCCGTGTTGACGCTGCCATTCATGAGATTATCTCCCAGGCGGACATAAAAGCCTATACTATTTTAAAAGAAAAATCTCATATTTTAGACAATCTGGCAGAAGTGCTTTTAGATATGGAAAAAATCACAGGCACGCAGTTTGAAGCCATTTATAATGGAAAAACCTTGGCTGATTTTAAAACAGAACAGAGTTCGGAAAATACCTCTACCGCACCAGAGCAGGAAGAAAACAAAGATACTGCTCAAGTCGAGGAAACGAATGAATAAACGATGGGAAGGCCTACAGCCTTCCCTTTTTACGGTGGATCTATGGCAAAGAAAAAACGAAATTTAGCATGTTTCCTTCTACTGGCTCTGGCAAGTCCTTTTTGTATTTTTCTTGCGCTTTTTTTGATACGTGTAGCAAGAGGCGGTACCGCTCAGAATTATTGGAATAATTTCATTCTTTTATATGACGTTCTACAAAATTTTAGAGAATATCTCTTTCCCTGTTTTTTATACTTTACCATGGGACTCCTGTTCGTGCTATTGAATCATTGTTTAAAAAAAGCTCCTTTAAGCAAAAAGCTTTGGCTTTTTCTAGTATTTTCAGGAACTCTTATAATTTTAATCGGTAGCAGACTCCTTTTCTTATATGCAAATGATCTTCTGCTGTCCCCCAAAATGTTACACTTTCTAAAAACAGGAATTGATATTTATACCTTTACCGCTGCACTTATATTTTGCCTTCTTATAAGCTTTATATTACAGCTATTGGACGTTCTTTATTTCAACGCAAAATAGCTTGCTTTTTTCTTATAAAATGGTATAATAATATTTAAGTTATCTGTAAACTTGCATCGGATTCTGCGCAATGTGCTGTTGTGAACCATGTAAGGGCCGGAAGGCAGCAGCCTTAAGCAAATCTGCACATGTGCCGCAGCCCGTCTGATGCAAGTTTACAGGTAACTTTTTTTACAACTTTTTACTATATATAGTATTGATTTTATTTTTTTTAAATATATATGGTATATTGTGTTGACTTCCTTCGTCACCTATGCTATACTGAGGCTGTGTTATAAAATAAAAAAATGGCAGGAGAAAAATCATGATCAATGTTATCATCAAAAGAAACGGGAACAAAGTTCCGTTTAACAGCCAAAAAATAAGCGATGCGATCGCAAAAGCAAACGCGGCGGTATGCGAAGAAATTATTCCCCCGGCAGAAATTTTGCAGCTTACTGAAACAATCGTTGCTCGCGTTGACAACACCGAACCGACTGTTGAACAAATTCAAGATATGGTAGAAGAGGCCTTGATCTCCGCGGGTTATGCTAAAACCGCCAAAGCTTTTATCCTGTATCGCGCCGAACATACAAAAATCCGGCAAACAGAGTCTGATTTGATGAAAATATATGACGAACTTACC
>CAJMLN010000064.1 GCA_905214315.1 uncultured bacterium
GTTTTATGCCCTGTGCTTTTCCAAATGCACAGGGTTTATTTTTTACGGAGGTATTATCGATGTATAAAAAAGTTGACGCCGGTCTGAATTTTATCGACCGGGAAAAAGAGATTCTTACCTATTGGAGCAAGCATGATATTTTCAGACGCAGCACCGAAAAGAACGAGGGCGGCCCTGAATTCACATTTTACGACGGCCCTCCCACGGCCAACGGAAAGCCGCATATCGGCCATATTCTGACGCGCGTTATCAAGGATATCATTCCTCGCTACCGCACCATGAAAGGGTATCACGTGCTGCGCAAGGCCGGCTGGGATACCCACGGTCTCCCGGTTGAGCTGGAGGTTGAAAAACAGCTTGGCATCAGCGGAAAGCCGCAGATTGAAGAGTTTGGTATCGAGCCCTTCATTCAGCGCTGCAAGGAAAGCGTTTGGAAATACAAAGGCGAATGGGAAAAGATGAGCGACCGCGTAGGCTATTGGGTGGATATGGAGCATCCCTATGTTACCTATGAGGATGATTACATCGAAAGCGAATGGTGGGCCTTAAAGACGATTGCCGAAAAAGGCCTGCTGTACAAAGGCCATAAGGTAGTGCCCTATTGTCCGCGCTGCGGCACCGCGCTCTCCTCCCATGAGGTTGCTCAGGGGTACAAGGATGTAAAAGAAACCAGCGTCTTTGTCGCTTTTAAAGTAAAGCAGGAGGAAAACACCTATCTGCTTGCGTGGACGACTACGCCCTGGACGCTGCCCTCCAACGTGGCGCTTTGCGTCAATGCCAAAGAGGATTACGTATATGCCCAAAAGGACGGCCGTACCTATATCGCCGCCGCCGCGCTGCTGGAAAGTGCCCTCGGCGAGGGGTGCATCGTTTTAAAAACCGTAAAGGGCAGCGAGCTGTGCGGCATGGACTATGAGCCTCTCTTTGACTTTGCCAAAACCGATAAGCGCGCCTGGTTTGTGGTGGCCGACGACTACGTAACCTTAGACGCCGGCTCCGGCATCGTACACATCGCCCCCGCCTTCGGTGAGGACGACGCGCGCGTAAGCCGCGAAAATAATCTGCCCTTTGTGCAGCTGATCAACGCCCAGGGCCGATTTGTTGAAGAAGCGGCTCCCTACGCCGGCATGTTCATCAAAGACGCCGACAAGCATATTATAAAAGATTTAGAGAATGCCGGCAGTCTGGTGAAGACGCTGGAAATTACCCACAGCTATCCCTTCTGTTGGCGCTGCGATACGCCTTTGATTTACTATGCCAGAAGCACCTGGTTTATTAAAATGACGGCCGTCAGGGAACAGCTTATCCGCAATAATCGCTCGGTAAACTGGATTCCCGAAAGCATCAAGGACGGACGTATGGGCAACTTTTTGGAAAACGTAATCGACTGGGGCCTTTCCCGCGAGCGCTACTGGGGAACACCGCTGCCGGTTTGGGAATGCGAATGCGGTCATTTCCATACGGTAGGCTCCCGCAAGGAGCTGGCCGAGCTGACCGGCTGCAGCGAAGAGATTGAGCTGCATAAGCCGTTTTTAGACCCCCTCACCATTAAATGCCCCAAATGCGGCCGCGATATGCACCGCGCACCGGAGGTCATCGACTGCTGGTTTGACAGCGGCTCCATGCCCTTTGCCCAGCTGCATTACCCCTTTGAAAACAAAGAGAAATTTGAAACGCTCTTCCCCGCCGATTTTATCAGCGAAGCCATTGATCAGACGCGCGGCTGGTTCTATACCCTGTTGGCAATTTCCACCCTGCTGTTTGATAAAGCGCCCTTTAAAACCTGCATTGTTTTAGGCCACGTAAATGACAAGGACGGCATTAAAATGAGCAAGCACAAGGGCAACGTGGTAGACCCCTGGAGCATTTTGGATAAGCAGGGGGCCGACGCGGTGCGCTGGTATTTCTACACCGGCTCGGCGCCGTGGCTTCCCTCCCGGTTTTACGACGAAGCCGTCAGCGAGGCCCAGCGCAAATACATGGGCACCCTTTGGAACACCTATGCCTTCTATGTGATGTATGCCGAAATCGATCAGTTCAATCCGACGGCGCATACCCTGGAATACGATAAGCTTTCCGTCATGGATAAATGGATTCTCTCCAAGCTTAACAGCCTGATTTCTTTTGTGGACGAGGGGCTTGCACAGTACAAAATTACCGAAACTGCCCGCGCACTGGGAGATTTTGTGGATGAATTAAGCAACTGGTATGTCCGCCGCGGCCGCGAAAGATACTGGGGAAGCGAAATGAGCCAGGACAAGATCAACGCCTATATGACGCTTTATACTGTTCTGGTGACGTTTACAAAGCTGACGGCGCCCTACACGCCGTTCATTGCCGAAGAGATCTACCGTAATTTGGTATGCTCACTAGACCAAAACGCGCCCGAAAGCGTACATTTGTGTGCTTTCCCTGCGGCCAATACCGCGTGGGTCGACAAAGCCCTCGAAGAAGATATGGAATATCTTTTAAAAGCCGTGGCGCTGGGACGCGCGTGCCGGAACGAGGCCAACATCAAAAACCGTCAGCCTCTGCAGACGCTGTACATCAGCGGCGCTAAGATTCTGCCGGAGCTGTTCTGCCGCGAGCTGGAAGAGGAGCTGAACGTAAAGGAGGTAAAATTCACCGACGATTCCAGTGATTTTATCACCTACACCTTTAAGCCGCAGCTGCGCACGGTAGGTCCCAAATACGGCAAATTAGTCGGCGGCATCAACCGCTGTCTGGCCGCGGCCGACGGCTCCGCCCTGATGAAGGAGCTTACTGCAAACGGCGCTATCGTCCTTTCCGTCGACGGCACGGAGGTTTCCCTCACCCAGGAGGATTTATTGATTACCCCGGCCAATAAATCCGGCTTTACCGCTCAAAGCGAAGCCGGTATTACGGTGGTTTTAGATACCAACATTACCGATGCGCTCCGGCGCGAAGGCTATATGCGCGAGCTGGTATCCAAAATACAGACCATGCGCAAGGAAATCGGGTTAGAGGTAACGGATCATATCCGCCTTACCCTTACCGCGGAGCAGCCGCTTGTTTCCATTGCCGAAGAGTTTTCCAAAGATATTCAGGCCGACTGCCTGGCCGACGTCCTGCTCTTCGGAGAGGCCGGTGCCTGCAGCAAAGAATGGGATATCAATGATTTACGCTGCGTAATCTCGATTCAAAAGGTATAAATGTATGTGGATTGCAGATAACTGGCAGGACTATGCGCTTTTAGATACCGGCGACGGTATGAAGCTGGAGCGATGGAAGGACATTGTTCTGCTGCGGCCCGATCCGCAGGCAATATGGCCCTTCACCCAGGCAGTGAACAAAAAAAATATTCATGCCGTATACAAACGGTCCTCTTCCGGCGGCGGCACATGGGAATTTTTAAAAAAAGTACCGGCCCAGTGGAATGTCCGCTGGCAGGAGCTGACCTTTACTGTGCGGCCCATGGGTTTTAAGCATACCGGCCTTTTCCCGGAGCAGGCTATAAACTGGGAATGGATGTGCCGCCTGATCCGCTCGGCAAACCGCGAAATCAACGTGCTGAATCTGTTCGGCTATACCGGCGGCGCAACAGTGGCCTGCGCCTCGGCCGGTGCCAGAGTGTGCCACGTGGACGCGGCCAAAAACATGGTGGCTATCGGCAAAGAAAATTTAGCGGCCTCCGGCCTGGCAGACGCGCCGGTGCGGTGGATCGTAGATGACTGCCTGAAATTTGTAGAGCGTGAAATCCGGCGCGGCAACCGCTATGACGGCATCATTCTGGATCCCCCCAGCTATGGGCGCGGTCCCGGCGGCGAGCTTTGGCACCTGGAGGAAATGCTGTATCCCTTTTTGGAAAAATGCGCAGCTGTTTTATCCGAGCGGCCGTTGTTTATGCTGCTGAACAGCTATACGACGGGGCTGCAGCCGCTGGTGCTGCGCAATGTGCTGCAAAAGACCGTCTGCAGCCGCTTCGGTGGTCATGTGGACGCACAGGAATTAGGGTTAAAAGCCGCAAGGGGAAATATCATTCTTCCCTGCGGCGCATCGGGAAGATGGGAAGGAAACGACAATGTTTGAAATTTTATATGAGGACAACCATATTATCGTAGCGGAAAAGCCGCAGAACATGATTATTGCCGGAGACGACACCGGCGACACCTCTATGCTTGCCGTTTTAAAGGAATATATAAAGGAAAAGTACCATAAGCCGGGCGAAGCCTATCTGGGACTTGTGCACCGACTGGACAGGCCCGCCGGCGGTCTGGCCGTATTTGCACGCACCTCCAAGGCAGCCGCAAGGCTCAGCCAGCAGTTAAAGGATAACGAATTAAAGCGCACCTACTACTGCGTGGTGCGCGGCGTTCCGAAGATCCCCTGTGACCGGCTGGTTCACTATTTGAAAAAAGATATGCGCGAAAACACGGTTTCCGTCGTTCCGCAATCGGTAGAGGGTGCAAAAAAAGCAATTCTGAACTACAAGGTACTGCAAACGCTGGAAACAGCCGACGGCCAGCTTTCCCTGATGCAGGTACAGCTGGAAACAGGGCGCTCACATCAAATTCGCGTACAGATGGCCCATATCGGCTGTCCGCTTTGGGGAGACCAGCGCTACGGCTTTACGGTCAACAAAAAAGGACAGCAGCTGGCGCTCTATGCGGTAAAGCTGCGCTTGATTCATCCTACCAAAAAGGATTCGATGCAGTTTATCTGCTATCCGCCTCAGATCAGTCCCTGGACGGCTTTTGACCTGAATATTGAATGAAAAATGACCGCGCTGCGGTCATTTTTTTATTTTTCTTTTCATAAATGCCATATACTGCAGCCAATCGGCCCGGCCTAAAAAGTGAATGCCGTCGCGCAGATGATAGGCGATATCGCCCTCCTGAAAGGAATCTCCTGCCTTTGCAGGCTCTCCGGAACCGATAAAGCCGCTTTGCCCCTGACACTGCCAAGCCGGCGACGCCTCACAGCAGCACAGTTGCTCGGAATATGGGTCCGCCCACGCATCCAGGCTGGCACTGCCCACACCTACAAAGCGGGGAGCAATCGCGCCCAGCAAAAAATGCTGGTCAAAGGGCATGGCTTCCACGTTATTTGCATAACGGTAATAATTTTCACAGAACCAGTAAGGCAATACCCTGGTAATAATCTCAACCGTTTCGGCTCCCTCATGCTTGCTCCGCTCCAGTGCGGCGCCCGCACAGCCGGAATCATTGGAAAACGCGAACCGGAAACGCTCGTCCTGCGCGGCGCACCAGAGTGCCGTCTTTCCCAAACGGGAATGACCGATAACCGCCGTATTTTCCGCGTCCACCTCACAGCGCGTCAATAGATAATCCAGCGCGCGGCTGGCGCCCCAGGCCCACATGGAAATCTTGCCCCAATCGGTACCGTCATGCCTGCGGCTGTATAAGCCCGCCAGCTTATCAGTAAAATCGCCGTTATCGGAGGTGATATCCTGATAATAGACAACCGCCAGTGCAAAGCCGTTATCAATGATCTCCTCCGCAGGGAAATACATATCATACGCATCCGGCCGGAAATTCAGCAGCAAAAGCAGCGGATTCTTCTTGCCGTTCTCCGGCACAAAAAACTTAACGGGAAAGGAAAATTCCCCTTTTTCCGCCGCAAAGGACAGCACAATCGTCTCTAACCGTGCATGACCGGAACAGCATTTTTTATCCACGGCACGAACCGTCCCCTTCACGCACCCAGGCGCCTCGGGAGAATATCCATATTCCTCTCTTCTTAAAACATCTAAAATTTCCCGGCGGCGCAGCTGCCAATCCGCCGCATTTTCCACCCATCTGCCGTCATTCAGCTTTAATAATGCAGGAAGCTTCATTTTGGTTCCTCCTATTAAAATATGTAAAAACATTGTAGCATATCCCCCCCAAAAGTCAATAGAGCAAAGGTATGATTTTTTACCGCAAAAGTGATTCTGACGCCATAAAAACCCGAAAAATACGAACCGTTTGCCTTTCCTATCGATCAGTGATATAATATGGGTATCTGATCATGGCAGAATATCTGCCCGGGCAATTTTGCTGTGCCCGAAAAATTTTTGTTTTTACGGAGGTTTTTTTCCATGTGTACCAAAAAGACAAAGGGTATTATTCTTGCCGGCGGCAAGGGTACCCGCTTATATCCTATGACCAAAGTTGTTTCCAAACAGCTGATGGCCATCTATGATAAGCCGCTGATTTACTATCCCCTTTCGGTATTGCTTTTAGCCGGCATCAATGAAATTCTGATTATCTCCACGCCGGAGGACACACCGCTCTATAAGCGTCTGTTCGGCGACGGCAGCAGTTTGGGAATTTCCATTTCCTATGCCGTTCAGGACTCACCCCGCGGTCTGGCGGATGCGTTTATTATCGGCGAGGATTTCATCGGTGAGGACAACGTATGCCTGATTTTAGGCGACAACGTATTTTACGGCCAGAATTTTTCACAGCTGCTTTTCAAAGCCAAGGCGGCCGAATCGGGCGCTACGATTTTCGGCTATCCCGTTTCCGACCCCCATGCTTTCGGCGTGGTGGAATTCGACGAAGACCGCAAGGTGATTTCCATAGAAGAAAAGCCGCAGGAGCCCAAAAGCAATTTTGCCGTGCCCGGCCTTTATTTCTACGACAATAAAGTGATTGAAATTGCCAAGAACGTTGAGCCTTCCCCCAGAGGTGAAATTGAAATTACCTCGGTAAACAACGCATACTTAGCCAACCGGGAGCTGAACGTTATTCTGATGGGCCGCGGCATGGCCTGGCTGGATACCGGCACCCCCAACGGGATGCTTACCGCATCCTCCTATGTACAGGCCGTACAGTCTCTGCAGGGCTTCTACATCTCCTGCATTGAAGAGATCGCCTGGCGGCGCGGCTTTATTACCACCGAGCAGCTGTGTGCTTTAGGCGAGGAAATGAAAGCCAGCGATTACGGACAATACATCATTGCGCTGGCCAAGCGAAACAAACGGTTTTAACGGAAAAACAGCCGATGCAATCGGCTGTTTTTGCTTAAAAATCTTGACTGGTATCTTTCCCCCATGTTATAATACATAAAAATCATCCGGAGGTATATGACTTGATTCAGCACTTTACAAAAGAAACTGTTCTTACTTTTTCTATTCTCCCGCCCCTGTATCTTCCGTTTTACAATGAATGGTGTGCAAATGCGTACAGCACCTATTCAAAATTCTCCTATGACCCGTTCACCCTGCGCGCATCAAGTACGTCAGGCTCTCCCGTTGTTTTAACCGGAACCTGTTTTTTCGGCTTTATGAACGATTTGGGCGGACATTTTTCTTATGATGGCTGTAATAAGCTGACGATTACCTGCCCTGCAGGCCAAGTGCTTTATTATAATGAAAATTGCAATCCCTATGCCGAATGGCTTGAATATAACCGGGAAATTTTAAAGAATTATACCGCCCCAAAAACAGAAGATTTTTGGAGCGGCCTTGAATACTGTACCTGGGTGGATCAAAAACATAAAGCGGCACAGGAGAATGCGGCAACACTGCAAGCGCCGCTTTGCGAAGAATTCGTATATGACTATATGCGCCGCGTCAATAAACTAAAGCTGCCGAAAGGAAAACTCACCATCGACGACGGCTGGGATGTTCGTTATTCCGATGACGGAAAGATGTGCTACGGCAACTGGCAGATCGACCGCAACAAGTTTCCGCATATGGAAACATTAGTGAAAGATATGAAAGAAGACGGCTTTTTCCCCGGCTTATGGTTTGCCCCGTTTACCCTTACCCCGAACAGCGAGCTGGCCAAAAAGCATCCGGAGCTCTTAGGTGAACCCTTCGGCGGATCAGCAGAATCAGAAGCCGTGCGCAAGCTCATGTGCATAAAGCCCGAGCCAGCATTAGAGCCGGTTTTAATAGAATATTATACAAAAATCTTCTCCTATTATATTGACATGGGCTTTTGCAAATTCAAGCTGGATATGTCTTACGGCAATAAAAGAGAAATGACCAAGCTTTTAAAAATGATGTACACGATCATTAAAAGTTTAAACAGCACGGTAGAGGTGGAAGCTCATATTCCGGATATTTTTTCTTCGCGCTATTGCGATACGGTACGGCTTAACGATGTTATGTTCGATGAAAAAGATGCTTGGCGTGAAGTGACTATGGAGCATTACAAAGTTTGCCGCTATTCTTCTTCCGATAAAATACTGAACCTTGACCATTTAGGTACCAACGTACCTCTTCCCGCAGCAGAATTATATTTAGAACACACCAAAATATTGCTGGATCTGCCGGGCGGCTACCCTTGCGTTTCGTTGCTGCCCGATCATTTTGACCGGAAAACCTGCGATGAATTCACGGCGCGGGTCCGTGCCTGGCAGGAACAAGCTAACAAATAAAAAAAGCACGCCGCCTGAACCGTTTTATACGATAACAGGCGGCGTTTTTTAACTGCTTTTAACTTATATTACCCGCGCTCCTCAAGGCTGACATATTCCCGTACGGGTTTTACATTGATATAGGTGGGACGAATAATCTTTCCCGAATTCTGAATCTCTTCAATACGGTGAGCACTCCAGCCGGCAATCCGTGAAACGGCAAAAATCGGCGTAAACAGCTCACAGGGAAGCTCCAGCATTTTGTAGATCAATCCCGAATAAAAATCCACATTGGCGCTGACGCCCTTATACATTTTCCTCCGATCGGCAATGATCTCCGGTGCCAGTGCTGCAACGGTTTCATACAGCGTATATTCTTTTTCAAAGCCCTTCTCCAACGCCAGCTTTCTGGCGCAGTTCATCAGAATATCCGCCCTGGGATCGGACTTGGAATATACCGCATGACCCATGCCATAAATCAGCCCCGCCTTGTCAAAGGCCTGCTTATCCAGAAGCCTGACCAAATAATCCTTGATTTCATCCTTGTTTTCGGTATTGATAGCGTTCTGCATATCCTCAAACATGCGTACTACCTTGATATTTGCACCGCCATGGCGCGGTCCCTTTAAGGAGCCCAGTGCCGCTGCCACTGAGGAATAGGTATCCGTTCCGGAAGAAGTAACCACATGCGTGGTAAAGGTGGAATTGTTTCCGCCGCCGTGCTCAGCGTGCAGCACCAATGCCAGATCCAGAATGCTGGCCTCCAAATGCGTATATTCCCCATTCTCCCGCAGGATATGCAAAAGATTTTCCGCCGTGGAAAGCTCGGGTTCCGGCAAATGAATAAACAGACTCTTCCCCTGATGATAATGCTGGAAGGATTGATAGCTGTAAACTGCCAGCAGCGGGAACATGGCAATCAGCTGCATACTCTGCCGCAGTACATTGGCCACGGAAATATCATCCGGATTTTCATCATAGGCATAGAGCGCCAGAACGCAGCGGGAAAGCACATTCATCATATCCCGGCCGGGAGCCTTCAGAATCATATCCCGTACAAAAGAGCTCGGCAAGCTGCGGTACTCCGAAAGCTCCTGGGTGAACCGATCAAGCTGCGCTTTATCAGGAAGCTCGGAAAACAACAGCAAATAAACGGTCTCTTCAAATCCGTAACGGTTATCCCTCATAAAGCCACTTACAATATCCCGAATATTGATACCCCGGTAATACAGCTGCCCCTGGCAGGGTACAATCGTACCGTCGGCAAGCTTTTCCTTAGCTTTAATGTAGGAGATTTCCGTCAGACCGGTAACAACGCCGTTGCCGTTCATATCGCGCAGACCTCTGTTTACATTATGCTCAGCATACATCTCCGGCTGAATATGGTTGTTCCGGCAGGATTGCTCCGCCAGTTCTCTGATATAGGGGGTGATTTCTGAATACGATGTCTTCCTTCTGTCTTCTCCTTCTGT
>CAJMLN010000065.1 GCA_905214315.1 uncultured bacterium
GACGAAACGCCTGCCCGAGGCGGTACTGCTGGGCATGTACGAAAAGGCCGCATGGCGGGCAGGGAAACTTTTTGGAGCTGAAGAAATTGGTAATTTTTTATTTTTAAAATAGGTAAAAAAATTGTTGACAATTTCAAGATAGATGAATATAATAAAATCGGTTAGCGAAAACTAACTAAATTTATATCTCAAGAGTTAGTTGATGCTAATTAAAAGGAGAGTATAGTATGATACCGCTTACACTGGCAGAAATTGGCGAGGAAAATATTATAAAAAAGGTTGGCGGAAAACCAGAGGTAAAAAAACATTTGGAGGACCTTGGTTTTGTAGCAGGAGGAACCGTTCGGATTGTTAATGCTATAGGCGGAAATGTTATTGTTAACATTAAAGAGGCCCGCGTGGCCATCAGCAGGGAAATGGCGCAAAAAATCATGGTGTAATGATTTAATGATAGAAATAAGGGAGGAAATACTATGAATACGCTGAAAACCGCGAAGATCGGGCAAACGGTCAGGGTCGTAAAGCTGCATGGAGAAGGCGCTGTGAAGCGCAGAATTATGGATATGGGGATTACCAAAGGGGTAGAGGTATATGTACGTAAAGTTGCGCCGTTGGGAGATCCTGTTGAGGTAACGGTGCGCGGGTATGAGTTATCGCTTCGAAAAGCGGATGCGGAGATGATAGAGATAGAATAAAGGGGAGAAAATTCTCCGTTTTTTTGAGCATTTAGTTAGCATATGCTAATTTGAAAGAGAGGAAGAAGAGGATGAATATAAAAATCGCACTTGCAGGAAATCCGAACTGCGGGAAGACTACGCTGTTTAATGCGCTTACCGGCTCGAATCAGTTTGTAGGGAACTGGCCGGGCGTGACAGTGGAGAAAAAAGAGGGACGCTTAAAAAAACATGAGGGCATAATTATCACGGATCTTCCGGGCATTTATTCGCTTTCTCCTTATACGCTGGAGGAGGTTGTTGCCAGAAATTATCTGATTCATGAACGGCCGGATGCTATTTTGAATATCGTAGACGGCACAAACCTGGAACGAAATCTGTACCTGACTACGCAGCTTACCGAACTGGGAATTCCGGTAGTGGTTGCTGTGAATATGATGGATGTTGTAAAGAAGAACGGCGATAAGATCAACACTGCGGAGCTCTCCCGGGAGTTGGGCTGCAGTGTGGTGGAGATTTCTGCATTGAAGGGAACCGGCATCATGGAAGCAGCTGAAGCGGCCGTAGCGGCGGCTCAAAACGGCAAAACGCTGCCGATGCATACGTTTTCCGGTGTGGTAGAGCATGCGATTGCTCATATTGAAGAGGCGGCCGTACATCATATGCCGCAGGAGCAGCAGCGGTGGTATGCGATTAAGCTGTTTGAGCGGGATGAAAAAGCAATGGAACAGCTGAAGCTTTCTGAAACGGTGCTGAAGCATATTGAGGAAGATATTAAGGTCGCGGAGGAAGAATTGGATGATGACGCGGAAAGTATTATTACCAATGAACGTTATGTATATATCGCTTCCTTAATGAAGAGCTGCTATAAGAAAAAGAACAGCGGAAGCTTATCGGTTTCCGATAAAATCGACCGCGTGGTTACCAATCGTTTTGCGGCTTTACCGATTTTTGCGGTCATTATGTTTTTAGTATATTTTATATCGATCTCTACGGTGGGAACCTGGGCGACTGACTGGACAAACGACGGCTTATTTGGCGACGGATGGCATCTGTTTGGTATAGGAAGCGCGCAGTATGAGGAAGCAATAACTGAGTATGCAGCCGAAAATATCTGGACGGAAGAGCTGGTGAATACCGTAAAACAGGCATCTGAAGCAGAAGTTATTGGCGCGGAAGATATTCTTGGCGCTATAGAGGACGAGGATTTCGGCGGTTTTGATGAAGCCTATGGTACTTATGCAGACGCTCTTACAGAGGCCGGATATGATATTGCGCCGATTTATGAGGCTGGTATGGAAAATGCCCCGGATACTTCAGAATACGGCGTTTGGGTACCGGGAATTCCGGTATTGATCGGTAACGGCCTTGACGCTATTGGTATTACGGAAGAGAGCAATGCACTTTGGCTGCGGAGTTTGATTTTAGACGGCATTGTAGCCGGCGTAGGCGCAGTACTTGGCTTTGTTCCGCAAATGCTGGTATTGTTTATTTTGCTGGCGTTTTTAGAGGCCTGCGGTTATATGGCACGTATTGCGTTTGTTATGGACCGTATTTTCCGTAAATTCGGCCTTTCGGGCAAATCCTTTATTCCGATGCTGATTGGTACCGGCTGCGGCGTTCCGGGAATCATGGCGTCCAGAACAATTGAAAATGAACGCGACCGGCGGATGACGATTATGACGACGACGTTTATTCCCTGCGGAGCAAAGCTGCCGATTATTGGCCTGATTGCTTCGGCGTTGTTCGGCAATGCGTGGTGGGTAGCCCCCAGCGCCTATTTTATCGGCGTGGCAGCTATTATTATTTCAGGAATTATGCTGAAAAAGACAAAAATGTTTGCAGGCGATCCCGCGCCGTTTGTTATGGAGCTTCCGGCTTATCATTGGCCTACCTTTGGTAATATTATGCGTTCCATGTGGGAGAGAGGCAGCTCCTTCATCAGAAAGGCCGGCACAATTATTTTGCTTTCCTCTATCGTTATCTGGGCGGGATCCTGCTTCGGCGTAGTAGACGGCAGATTCCTGTTTGATGTGGAGATGGAGCTTGAAAGCAGTGTGCTTGGAATGATTGGCAATGCAATATGCTGGATCTTTGCGCCTCTTGGCTTTGGGAATATTAAGGCCACTATTGCTACGATTATGGGGCTTGTTGCAAAAGAAGAAGTCGTTGGTGTGTTCGGTGTGCTGGATTTTGAAGGCATGACGCAGCTGGCAGCCTATTCCTTCCTGATCTTTAACCTGCTGTGCGCTCCCTGCTTTGCGGCAATCGGCGCGATTAAACGGGAGATGAACTCTGCAAAATGGACTTGGTTTGCCATCGGATATCAGTGCGTGTTCGCCTATGCGGTTTCCCTGATTGTTTATCAGCTGGGGCTGCTCTTTACCGGCAGCGGCAATGTAATAGGCGTTATTTTTGCAGCCGCGCTGATTGCCCTGATTGCGTTTATGCTCTTTAAGCCGTATACAGAGGCGAATAAGCTTACGGCAAAGGTAAGGATCAAATAGTTTGGGGGAGAGCGTATGTTTTCTTGGCTCGCGGATAATATTGCTGTGATTCTTGTTTCGCTGGCACTGTTTGCTGTGGTAATATGGATTATTATAAGCATGCTCAGGAGAAAAAAGAAAGGCAAATCCTCCTGTGGCTGTAGCTGTACGGACTGCCCTATGGGTGGGAGCTGCCACGGGAAAAAATAATAAAAAAGGCGGGTAAGAATCAAGTTGTTTCTTACCCACCTTTGCTCTTTTTGTTACGCGATAGAACGCTATTTTGAAGGTATGAGTATAACACCATTCCCTATACATTTGTCGCCTGTGCAAAGCCGCGTGGTATAAGGCTTTATTTCGTTCTACTGCGTAACATTCCATAGTCAATCGAGGGCGCAAGCGGTTTATCCGTTTGCGCCCTCTTGTCTGCTTAACAGCAAAGTCAGGAAAAGCTGTCAAGGACGCGAAGCGCAAAGTTTATCCTTGACAGCTTTTTTCGACTTTGCTACCCATTATTTATCAAAACGAAACCTGAATAATGCTCCTATTAGTGTGCTTCCAACTGCTTTTGCAGGTCGTCGTTATAGCGCCCTTGAAAAAAGGATAGATATTTGATATAGCCGGTATAATGTCGGACTACTTTGTGTACGGCTTCCGACTCTCCGGTGACTGCTTTTTCTATTATTTCATAAGGCAGTAATTTGTGTTTGCTATTCCTCATTTTGTAATGCCTCCATTTCCTTTCGCAGCAAGCGTAGGGCAATATGCTTCCTAGGGTTGATTGTACTTCTGCAACGTCCGAACATTCTGCCGATTTGCGCGTCGTTATAACCCAAGTAAAAACGTAAAAGCAAAACTTCCCGCCGCTTTTCCGACGGGTGTAACAAAGCGGCTGCTAACGCTTCATTTTCAACAATTACCTTTTCCTCTTGAATTGTAAAGTATTCATCTGTGCAAGAAGGTTCAAGGTCTATTTCTTTGAGATACTCAAAAGATACTTCATATTGCTGCTTTCTCTTTATTTTGCCATAAGCGTCGAACGCGGCATGGTAAAGCACTGTCTTGCAAAAGCCGTTGAATGTGTGCTCGATATGTTCCCGGTGTTGTTCCATATCCTTCATCTCAATCACCCCCTTTCTTCCCAGCAGGGGGTATAGACAGCAAACGTCCATACGATTTTATCCCGTATGGACGTTGATTATAGGAATTATAAAAAGCAACTATATGACTTGTGTATTCATACTCATGGGCGCAAAGTTCCACAGAAGCTATTAGACTTTTTTTGATTGCAAATTAGAAAAGAATTGAGAGTTACAGATAATCATAATGATACTCCTTGTTTTCCTTTAGACTAACGAATATATTCCGTAATAAAGCAAAAAAACACCCAACAAAGTTACTACAACGGGGACGACATAGGCCGCAACTTTGCTTAAAACACTCTCTATCTTTTTAATAGCAGAAGTGCCTTGCAGTTTGTTGTATGCGAAATAAATTAGAATAAGCGGCAGTATATATATGAAATTATATATCATAATGAAAACCAGGACAAGTGGAAATATCAAATGATATGTCGTTAATATAGCTAAAAAACCGAAATAAGGGAATGCGCTGGTCAATTCGACAGCACAGAAGGCCGCACCTAAGAAGAATAAAGATATAGGGGAAAGTTGCGCAGGATTTTTTATTTCACTCGTTTCTTCACTATTGTTTTTCGCATTGAGTTTGGTTTTGACAATAAGACGTATTCCCAACAATAAGCAAAGTGCACCTGCGCCCAGCGCGGCACCATATACATACCATGGATAAAGTTCAATGGCTTTGGAAAGTAGTTTTGAAACCCATGTAGCAATGCCGTAATAAATTGCCAGCCCTAATGCCAGATTTGCTGTTCCGATTCCCAAAATAAAAAACCAGATATGTCTTTTATTTTTTACCATAGCCTGCAGTAGCATTTGCTCTGCAATAGCAGAAGGATTCAAGCTATCAAAAAAACTAGTTGTTATGACTGTTCCTAAAAGTATCCACATAGTATCATCTCCCTATCATTCAAAAAGGCCAGCGTTTGTGTAACGCTGGCCTACTACACAATAAAATGAAACCCCGGCGGGCTGATTTTATTTACAGTTTATTCAATTACTTTTTTACAAGTTCTATCGCCTCTTTTCCCGTTACATAGTCTATTGTCATTTCCAACATACAAAGAGGTTTCCACTCGCGGTTTATCGCATTATCACGGTTTGTGGTGGTGTCTCCCGGTGCATATTTGATTGCTAATTTTTCTATCGTTGCCCTTTTTTCACTTTCATCTTCGATTACTTTTATTTGACCAAAGGCAATTACGCTTCGGAAATAAGTTGTGTATTCTTCCGGGATAACTAAATCTTTGTCAATCACACAAAATGACGCTTTTGTATTCCTCTGGATAGCGTCTATCTTATGCCCGCTCTTCGCGCTGTGAAAATAGATTTTCCCATCGTCATATACATAACTGATTGGAACAGCATACGGATAATCATTATCTCCCAAAAGGGCAAGCACACCGGATGTTCTCTTATGCAGAATATCCGCAACCTCTTGTTGCGATAGTGCCTGTTTTTTCCTTCTCATTTCTCGAAATACCATATAGACCTCCACAGAAAATAAACGCCTATTTTTACTCCTTCAACGGCCTAACGGAGCAAAAACAAGCGTTTTCCCGGCGGAAATTTATTTTTAATAATATATCATAAAATAATGTAAAAGTCAACACAAAAAATTTTGCTAATAAGGATTAAAATGGTTGGCAAAACCGCCCTGTATTACGTCATATAAAGTGAAAGGAAAAGTGCAACAAATACCGCTTTTCAAACGGGATATTGAGTGAGAGAACACAAAAGGGCTTGGACTATCCCAAGAAAAGAAAAATGCGGGCATTTTTACGGAAAGGGTACCCCTTTCCTATGCTTGCTCCCTACCCAAAACAAGGAAAGGATGGGAAAGGAATGGAACGGAAGCAAAATATCAAAGACGGACAAATCGTTGTAAAAAATCCCCTGTATCAAGAACTCACGAAGTATGAAGTCGTTATGAAATCAGGGAAAACGCTCTACCGATTTACAGGCAGCTATGACGGAGAAAGGAGCCTGTCCCACAAGGTTTTACGCCTTTTAGAGCAGGAAAGTTCAAAGAAAGATGTTGAATAAAAATATCGAAACCGCTATAATAGCCCCAAGCAATCCTGTAATGGCAGACTGCCCACCGACGAAAGGAGCAGAAACGATGTTAAGGCAGTCTGGCAAAATCACCGCCCTTTATTGCCGCTTATCCCGCGACGATGAATTAACGGGCGACAGCAACAGCATTGTGAATCAAAAGGCGATTTTAAGTAAATACGCAAAAGAAAATCATTTTTCAAACACCTCGTTTTTCGTGGACGACGGGTATTCCGGGACAAACTTCAACCGTCCGGGTTGGAGCGAACTTCTTGAACGGATTGACAAGGGAGAAGTGGCGGCGCTGATTGTCAAAGATATGTCCCATTTGGGGCGCGACTATCTGAAAGTCGGCTTTTATATGGAAGTCCTGTTTGTAGAAAAGGGCGTGCGGTTTATCGCTATCAATAATGGCATTGACAGCGCCAACCAGCAGGACAGCGATTTTACCCCGTTTCTCAATATCATCAACGAGTGGTATGCGAAAGATACGAGCAGGAAGATACGCGCTGTGATGAAATCTAAAGACGAAGCGGGCGAGTATCTTTGTACGAATCCGCCCTATGGCTACATGAAAGACCCGGATAACAAGAAACAGTGGATTGTAGACGGAGAAGCCGCCGGAGCCATCAAGCGAATATTTGCTCTTTGTCTGGACGGTTACGGACCGTCGCAGATTGCCCGTATTCTGAAAGAGGATAAAGTCATAACGCCGACAATCCATTTTCAGCAGACAGGCAGGGCAACGAGGAACGCGCCGCCGGATAATCCCTATAACTGGACAGGAGATACCATAGCTGACATTTTGGATCGTCCGGAGTATCAGAGGCATACGGTAAACGTCAAGACTTATAAACAGTCTTACAAGAGCAAAAAGACTTGCTACAATTCAGAGGAAAAATGGCTTGTGTTTGAGAATACCCACGAAGCAATTATTGACGCTGATACATGGCAGCGAGTGCAGGAATTACGTAAGAACAAACGCTGCCCGACAAGGACAGGAAAAACAAATATGTTCTCCGGCATTGTCCGCTGTGCTGATTGTGGGGAAAAGCTATATTACTGCACAAGCAGGAACTTTGAAGCAAGGCAAGACCATTTCGTATGTTCCATTTCCAGATTGAAAGGGAGAGAGGTTTGTCCGACGCATTTTATCCGCGCTGTTGTCTTGGAACAGGGCGTACTCGCTCACATGAGAATGACGATTGCCCGTGTTGCGAACCACGAAGAACAATTCCGAAAAGCTATGGGTGCGAAGCGGAAAGCCGAAACGAAGAAAGAACTTGCGGCAAAGCGGCGACAGGCGACGCAAGCGGAACGACGGATGGAAGAACTTAACCGGCTTTTCAAACGTATTTACGAGGATAACGCCAACGGGAAACTATCTGACAGCAGATTTCAAATGCTTTCTGATGATTACGAACAGGAGCAGGAAGAACTGCGGGAAAAGCTGTTACAACTGAATGAAGAAATTAACGAACAGGAAGAACAGGCAGAAAACATTGACAGGTTTATCGGCAAAGTGCGGAAGTATCTCGACTTGGACGAATTAACGCCCACCATACTCAATGATATGGTAAAGGCTGTGTATGTTCACACGCCGGATAAGTCAAAAGGATACAGGGAACAGCAGCTTGACATTTCCTATGACCTTGTGGGAATACTCCTCGCAGCCATGCTGAATGACCTGCAAAACGAAGAAACGGCATAGCCGAAGCTACGCCGTTTCCCGAAAACATTTTTATGCTGTTTTATGAGTGCCGCACTTAACCGCCTTTTTTTATGGAATTAAAAAATGGAGCTTTCGCTCAGCGCGGTATGATGGGCATAGCTTTCAAGGGCGTAAACATGCTGGTGGAGCTGTGCTGCCGAATGGATATAGGCGTTTTGTTCATGAAGAGCAAGCTGCATTTTTACGGGAAGTGAAACGAAATAGCGCCGGGAGCTGCCGCTGCCGCGGAGCAAACTGTTCAAATCGTTATATAGCAAGAAAATCCCTCCTTTTCTTTCAGTTTGCGGAAAAAGTAAAAAATTATGCAGGAAAAGTAAAGAATAGAAGGGCGCAATATTGACATCCGTTTTTTTCTTTGATAAAATATCGAAAAATATATAAAGGGAAAGCGTTTGTAATGGAGAAAAAAGAAAGCTTTTTTGCACAGGAGAGAATACCGGTACAGGGGGTAGAAAGCAATCCGGTTTATCAGATTTACCGTTTGAAGGAAACGGGGCAGGTCATTTGCGAAATCAGGCTTGACGCGGGCCTGGGCGGGGAACCGGCGGAAATTGCGCAGATTACGGATATTCATTTTAACTATTGCAATGCCGCGGATTTAAAGGATGCGGAGGTCATGTATACCAAGCAGTGCCGGAAATGGAATGCCGGCGGGGCCTGCGCCATTGCCGCGGAGCGTGCCATGGCCTGCGCGGCATACTTTGACCAGACCGTTGTTACCGGGGACACGCTGGACTATCTTTCCTGCGGGGCGATGGAGCTGATGCAGAAATATATTTTTGACGCGGATCCGCAGGTGCTCTGCTGCCTGGGCGGGCATGAGCTTACCAAGCAGATGGAAACCGACCGGCCGGATCAGCTGCCGCTGGAGGAGCGGCTGGACATTTTAAAAAAATTCTGGATTCACGACGTGCATTACGCCGCCAGGCTAATTAAAAATAAGGTTTTGGCTGTTGCGATCGATAACAGCCAGTCGCACTATTTAGATTGTCAAATCGGGCGTTTAAAAGAAGATATACAAACAGCAAAAGAAAAAGGGTATAAGCTCCTGCTGTTTCAGCATGAGCCGATTTCTACAAAAAATCCTGCGGATCAGCACTGTAAGGCCATTTGGGCGCAGTATAAAACGGAGTATAACTTTTATGACGGCGCCGTTATCGGCGGCGATTTTGCCAATGCGGCCGACCGGGAGGTGTACCGGCTGATAACCGAAAACGCCGATGTGGTAAAGGGCATTTTCTGCGGACATCTGCACAGTATTTTTTATAACGAGATACGGGCGGGGTATACGGACGCGCAGGGCCGCCATGAGGCGGTAATTCCGCAGTATACGCTTACAAGCAACGCCTATGAGGATTACGCCGGCCTGCTGATGCGGATCAGGCTTCAATAGGCAGAGGAGCAAACGAAGGCGCGTTGCTCGTGCTGCTTTATGGAAAATTTTGCGCTTTCTTTTGCGGCGGCGTTTATTTGTATCAAGCAATTTCAAAACTTTAATCGCGGAAAAGCTTCCCTTACAAGGGAAGCTTTTTAAAACGGAATTAGCCTCCTGCGCGGGGGGACGAAGGCTTTTCCATGGTCTTTTCC
>CAJMLN010000066.1 GCA_905214315.1 uncultured bacterium
AAACCATAGACTGTGGGTTAGCAATTCTTTTTTAAAGCAGGTTTCCATTTTATACTAATAAATATTATATGGAAAAATAGAAGGGGGAATGGATTTTTATGGTAGATATTCGGATAGGAAAACGCATAAAAGAGTGCCGTGAGAAGCTGGGGTTAACACAAGAGCAGTTCTCTGAAAAAACAGGGCTTTCTACAAACTATATTTCTACTGTGGAAAGGGGCGCGGCGTTTCCCAGATGTGAAAAATTGATTTTGATTTTAAATGCCCTGGAAGTTCCTGCCGATGCGATTTTTTGTGATGTGGTAAAGGGATCTCAAAGGTACCGGGAAACGATGCTTACGCATGCTCTTGAAGCTTTACCGCTTGAAAAGAGAAAAGATATTTTAGATCTCGTAGAATTTATGGTAAAACAGACAAAAAATGACAAATAAATTATTTTTTTTAGCAAACCAAATGACATTTAAGTAGTTTTTGCATTTTTTTCTATTTTTTTCTTGGTTTTTTAGAATTTGTATGATATACTGTGTACAAGCGATTCGGAATCAATCGTTAATACATATAAAAAAGAGAAGGAGTAGAAAAAATGAATAGCTATAACCGACAAATAGATTCTTTGGGAAGAGTAGTATTTCCGGCAGAGCTGCTGAGAAGCATTGGCATCCAAAAAGGAGATTTTATTTCTCTTACCAGCCGGGACGGAAAGATCATGGTAGAAACGCAAAGACCAATATGCCGGCTCTGCGGCACTACGGAAGGAGTTAATGCGGATATACCGTTATGTTCTGCCTGCATTACGGCAATAAAACAACTGAAGGAATAAAGCATTTTATTTGATTCTGGAAATTCCGTTGATCAGCGCGCTCATACTAAGCGTTCCGGCCTTATAAGCGGTAATATTACCGTTCCGATCAATAAAATACGTTTGAGGAACTGAAGATATGTGGTATGCTTCCTGTGCCTGGCGGGCACTGTCAAAATAAATGTCAAAGGTGTATCCTTTTTTCTGTATGAAGGCTTGTGCATCCTTTTGTGAGGTATCAATGGATATCATAAAAAAGTGAATATCGCTGCCGTAGAGATCATAAGCTTGCTGAAAAAAATCCATTTCTTCCTGACAGGGGGTGCACCAGCTGGCCCAGAAATTCATAACAATGGGTTTTCCGGCTAAGCTGGAAAGAGCAATCTGTTTGCCTGCGGCGTTGAATACGGTAAAATCCTGTGTTGTAGAAGGCAGCTGCGAAGAGGAAGTTGGTGCTGCCGTGGGGTCAGGCAGGGAAAGGACAGGCTCTTGGGTCGGCAGCGGAGGTGCGGTCGCAGGCGGAGTGGTAGAAGGAATGTCCGTAGGTGAGGGAGGAAGCTCTGTTGCAGCCGGTATTTCAGTCTCAATAACTGATGAAGGTGTGCCGATAGCTGTCGGCGAAGGGGTTTGAAAATAGACCAGCTCATCCTCCGGGGTAGAATAGCTGGAAAGAGAATCATATAAAAGTGCCGATATAATGAGGAGAGCAGTGAATGCGGAAAAAATAGCGATTGTTTTTTTCATTTATACCTCCCAGGAAAGAAATGAGCCGTTGAACAGACCCAATGCGGTAAGGATGCCGGTAAGAATCAGAAAAATACCGCAGATGCGTTCTGTCGCGATGCGGTGCTTCTGTATGGAAGAGAACACGGAAAAGATGCTGTCGGTAAGCAGCGCGGCTAAAACAAAGGGAAGCCCCAAGCCTAAGGAATAGGTAAAAAGCAGAAGGATTCCCCGGCCCAGGCTTGCGGCGTTGGCGGCAAGCATCAGAGCCGAACCCAGAAATGCGCCGGTGCAGGGCGTAAGGGCAAGGGAAAAGACAATTCCCAGCAGAAAACAGGAGAATACGGAACTTATTTTTATATTTTGAAAGGAAAAACCGGGCGAAGGTAAATGGATAACATTTAAGACCGAAAGGCCGTAGAGGCAGATAATGATTCCTAATATAATATTGAGGATCGTTTTATATTTGGTGAAGAAAGCACCGACGGTTCCTGCAAAAGCGCCCAGAATCACAAAAACAAGGCAAAAACCCGCAACGAACAGCAGCGAGCATGCCAGTGCGCGGCCGCGGGTATTTTTGCTTCCTGCAAAATAGGAAACGTATACAGGCACCAGCGGCAGCGTGCAGGGCGAAATAAAAGAGAGAATTCCTTCCAAAAAAGTAATAAACCAACTCATTTTAAAAGCTTCCTTTTTTTATGGGTTGGTTTTAGTATTTCCTGTTTTTGCCGAAAATATTATTTTTGACGGAGATACAGCAGTAATTTTTCTTTTTTGTTTTCGCATTTCCCCTCTGCGGCGGCTTCCAGCAGGGTTAAAAGCGCGCATTTGATCGCGCGCCCCTTATAGCCGACGGCCTTGAGATCGTCGCCCCGAAGGTCCAGCTCCTGCAGCGAGCAGCAGCCGCCGGCGGCAAGTGCCGCTGTTTTGCGTGCGGCGGGCTCCAGCTTGCCGCAGGAGATGAAGAATTCCACCAGCAGCAAGGCGTTTTCTTTTCCCAAGCGGCACATAAGGCGGGCAAGATCCGGCCGGGAATTCTCCGGTACTGCGTTTTGATTTTCCAGGAGAATGTGTATTTTCTTCTTCAGAATATTTTCAATCTTTGCCTGTGCCAGCTCTTTTTCAAAGTCCGTATACGTTAAAAGATGCGCAAGCGCTAATTCTATACGGCAGTCCGAGGCGCTGATGCAGCCGCAGATCCGCTCCCATTGCTGTCCGGAGCAGGCAAGCGAGGGAAATATAGCTTTAAAAACAGGAAAGGTCCGGCGCATAATGTCCCCGGCATTGGGAAGGGAAAGCATTTTTTTCAGCTCCGCCGCAATGCGTTCACGGGCAATACAGCTTAAACTGCCGGCAAGCGTGTTGGCTGCGGCAAGAGTCTGCTGTTCCATAGTAAACCCCTCTGCCGAGGCAAAGCGTATTCCACGGAGAATCCGCAGCGCGTCCTCGGAAAAGCGCTTCTGCGCATCACCCACGCAGCGGATTTTTCTTTTTGCCAGATCTTCCTTCCCGCCGAAAAAATCATAGATATTTTTGGCCCGATCCATAGCCATGGCGTTTACGGTAAAGTCGCGGCGGGCCAGATCGGCTATCAGAGACTGCGTAAAATAAACGGCCTCCGGGTGACGGTGATCCGGGTAGTCGCCGTCGGTGCGGTAGGTGGTGATTTCAATCGGCTCATTATCTATCAGAACGGTTACGGTTCCGTGCTTTAAACCGGTTGTAATCCGTTTGAAACCTGAAAAGCAGCCTAAGATCTCCTCCGGCAGCGCGTTCGTGGTCAGATCCCAGTCATGCGGTGTTTTTTTCAGCAGAATATCGCGGACGCAGCCGCCTACGGCAAAAGCTTCAAACCCGGCGGCCTCTAATCGGTTCATGGCGGTTAAAACAGCGGCAGGCAGCATAAAACGATCTCTCCTTCACATATATGCAATAAGTATCATACGTGCATATTAATAAAAATATAGGATTTATCCTAAAAAAGCTCGCGCAGCTTGTCTAAAAATGCTTCTTCTCCGAAGGTGTTGAGTTTGAAAAACAGCGCCTGACTTCCGCCGGCGGTAATTGCGGAAAGGTGAATCACGCCGTTTGCCTGAAACAGCGTTACGCTGAGGCTGACCCGGTTGCCGCCGGTATAGCTGTACCGTTCAAATACGCGCACGCTGCACCGCGCGTCTGTGCCGATGAAATCACTGCTGTCCTCCAGGCTGGCCGACGTGCTGCCCTGCAGGATTCCCGTTTCGATTTTTTTTATCAAGGCATCAAAGCTGCCGGTAAAGGTCTGTTCCCATTTTGCCATGAAAAGATCCCCCAGATTTTTTATTTTATTATACAACAGTTTTTCATGGTTTGTCATTTTGTTTTTTACGGGTTGCGAAATCGAATATGTTTAAAAAAAATAAGAAGGGAATTTATAAAAGTTTTTTTATTTTAGTATTGAAATTGCGGTATGAATGTGGTATAGTTTTATGTGAAATTTATTTTGGAGGCTGATTCTTATGTATAATATAAAATTTGCCGATTATGTTCCGGAGCCGGATGTTGTTTCAAGCGATTATTATATTGCCTGTCATTATTATCCCGGCTGGGCGGTAAAGAGCAACGGATATTCCGGCTTTAAGAAGATCGTGGATTTTCCGGAGCGCACGCCGCTGATCGGCTACTATGACGAGGCAAACCCCGAGGTGACGGACTGGGAGATCAAATGGGCGCGGGAGCACGGCATCAACTGCTTTATTTACTGCTGGTACCGCAATAAGGATAACGTAGGCCATCCGCTTACGGACAAGTCGCTGTTTCTGGCGCATCAGATCGACAGCGGTCTGAAGAATGCCAGATATAAGAACCTGATGGATTTTGCTATTATGTGGGAGGGCGATAACGCTGGCGTGGCCGAGGATAAGCATGACCTGGTGGATCATCTGCTGCCCTTCTGGGTGGAAAATTATTTTACCCAGCCCAATTATTTAAAAATCGACAATAAGCCGGTACTGTTTGTGTACGACTATTCCCAGCACATCATCAACCAGATGGGCGGCCCGGAAAAGCTGAAAGAGGCGCTGGACGCCTGCCGGGAGAAAATCAGGGAATATGGGTTTGACGGGATGATCTTCCAGGTAGAGCACCGCTATGACAATTGGGAGATTCTGAAAAATTACAAGGATGCGAGCTTTGAGCAGACATTTGCCTACTGCTGGCATACGCTGCAGTCGCTGCCTACCCAGGAGGAGGTATTGGAGCGGCAGATGTATTTGATGAAGAATCATCTGGAATTTGATCCGTACTTTACGATTCTTACCTGCTCGCAGTCCTGGGATCCGTACCCGTGGTGGCGCTTCAATGAAGAGCGCATGAAGCATATCATCCGATGGAAGCTTACGCCGAAAAACTGGCGCACGCTGCTGGAACAGGTGAAGGGGCTGGCCGATTCCATGCCGGACGGCGCGCTGGGAAAGCGGTTTATTATGATGGATAACTGGAACGAATGGGGCGAGGGGCATTATATCGCGCCGCATCTTTCCGGCGGCTTCCAGTATCTGCAGGCCATCCGCGAAGTGTTTACCAAACGCGACAATCTGCCGGATTACCGGCTGCCGCAGGAGCTTGGCCTGGGACCGTATGATAAAAATATTGATTTAAATGCGGAGCTGCCCGAGGACTGATAGGAGAACAAAATGAAAAAAACAATTGCGGATTATGTGGTAAGTATTCCGGATTTTCCGGAAAAGGGAATTATTTTCCGGGATATTACATCTGTTTTGCAGGATGCGGAAGGGTTCCAGCTTGCTGTGGAGAAAATGGCAGAGCTGCTGGAGAATGTGGATTTTGATGTGATTGCGGGAACGGAATCCCGCGGGTTCATCTTTGGCGCGCCGATTGCCTATAAGCTGAAAAAGCCCTTTGTGCCTGTGCGGAAAAAAGGCAAGCTTCCCCGGGAGACGGTTTCCAAAACCTATGCGTTGGAATACGGCACGGCGGAAATTGAGATTCATAAGGACGCGATAGCTCCGGGGCAGAGGGTTGTGATCATTGACGATCTGATTGCCACCGGCGGCACGGTAAAGGCCTGCGCGGAGCTGATTGAAGAACTGGGAGGCACGGTGGAAAAAATGGTGTTTTTAATCGAGCTTTCCGATTTAGGCGGCAGAGACCTGCTGAAGGGGTACGATGTTGCAAGCGTGATTCAGTATTCGGGCGCTTAAATAAAAAAATTTTTCGCAAAATACAGAATATAAAAAAGACCTGCTCTGGCACAGGTCTTTTTTTGTTGGGGCATTGTACTAAATTTTCCGGAGCTGCTGTTTTTTAAGGAGCTTTTTACTGCCGGAATTTTAGCCGGTATTGCTTGGGCGTGATGCCGGTAACGGCTTTGAATTGCCGGATCAGGTGATATTCGTTGGAATATCCGCAAAGGCGGCAGAGCTCGCTGACCGAGAGCTCGCGGGTTTCCAGCAGCTCCCGGGCTTTTTCTATCCGGCACAGGATCAGATCCTGCGCAGGGCTGATGCCGAAGATCGCTCGGTACTGTGGATAGAACCAGGAGGGACTGATGGCGGCCTCCTCGGCCATTCTTTTTACGTTCCATTCCTCCTGCAGGGAGCGCATCATTTTCATGCGCAGCTGCCGCAGCCGTTTCTCCGTTTGAAAATCAACCGATACGGCGGGTTTATTTTCAGTAAGGGAACGGGAAACGGTAAGAAAGAGCAGGGAGAGCTTGACCTGAACCGCGTCGGAATAAAAAGCCCGCCCGGCGGAAAATTCGTTTTCAAGATCATGTACAATCGCGGTGATTTCCGCGGGGTTTTTGGGATAATACAGCGTGTCGGGAGCCAGAAGGAAACGGTGCATCAGGCCGGCAACATCGCCGGTAAGGTGCATCCAGTCGTGTACAAGCTCGCCCTGCACCTGAAACCACTGGGGCGTGTGCGGCGGCAGAACATGAAAGGCATGGGGGCGGGTAAGCAGCTTCCGGCCCCGATGCAGCAGCAGTAAGGGATCCCGGTAGTGCAGAAGAATATATTCCTCCGAGCCACGCGGGCGGTCCAGAATAACGCCGTCGGCTTCGGGCCAGGCGTGGCGGATTCGGGTAATCTCTATCATAAAAGCACCTCCTGCAGGATATTTTTATTATAGTAAAGACAATAGAAAATGTCAATTTTTCCGTACGATTTTATCTTGTATGCAAAGAAATTTTCTGCAATAATAAAGAAAATAATTGTTTGGAGGAAAACAGAATGGAATTGATTCCCAGACCTGAGCATCCCGATCCGCAGAGGATGCGTGAAAACTGGCGGAACTTAAACGGCATATGGGAGTTTGAAATGGATCCGGTAAATTCCGGATTCGAGCGCGGCTTTGTAGAAAAAGAGCATTTTTCAAAGGAAATTTTAGTGCCGTTCTGTCCGGAGAGCCGTCTTTCCGGCATTGGCTATACGGATTTTATGGAGGCTGTTTGGTATAAAAGACGGATTGTGCTTTCGGAGGAAGACCTTCGGGGCGATGTACTGCTGCATTTCGGCGCGGTGGATTATGAAGCCGCGGTCTTTGTAAACGGCAGGGAGGCGGGCAGACATTCCGGCGGCTACAGCTCTTTTGTGCTGGATATTACCCCGTATGCTGCTGCGGGAGAAAATGTGCTTACCGTACAGGCGGTGGACCGGACGCGCTCGCCCCTGCAGCCTGCCGGCAAGCAGAGTGGACGCTTTGCTTCTTACGGCTGCCTCTATACGCGTACTACCGGCATATGGCAGACGGTATGGCTGGAATTTGTGCCGAAAAAGAGGATCGTTTCCTTTCGGATCCATCCCGATACGGATACCTGCTCGGTACAGCTTTCCGTAAGCACCAATGCGCCCGGAAGGTTAAAGGCCGAATGCTTTTATGAGGGGAAGCTTGTGGGGGAAAAAAGCCTGTCGGTCAGCGGCAGGGAGGCTTGCTTTGAAATTTCCCTGCAGGAGAAGCATTTATGGGAAATCGGCTGCGGGCGGCTGTATGATCTGAAGCTGACCTTTGAAGAGGATGCGGTCACCAGCTATTTCGGGCTGAGAAATATCTGCTTTGACGGTATGCGCTTTCTGCTCAACGGCCGTTCGGTTTTCCAGCGGCTGGTGCTGGATCAGGGCTTTTATCCCGACGGGATTTATACCGCGCCGGATGAGGAGGCGCTGCGGAAGGATATTCTGCTTGCCCGGCAGCTGGGCTTTAACGGGGCGCGCCTGCATGAAAAAGTATTTGAGCCCCGGTTTTTGTATCATTGTGATAAAGCAGGGTATCTGGTTTGGGGAGAGTATCCGAACTGGGGGGTGGATATTTCCCGCCCCGAGGCGCTGCATATCGTAGCGCAGGAATGGCTGGAGGTGCTGGAGCGCGACAGAAACCATCCTTCCATCATCGGCTGGTGTCCCTTTAATGAAACCTGGGATGTGGAGGGCAGAAAGCAGTTCGACGCCACGCTTTCCTCCATTTACGCCATTACCAAGGCTGCCGATCCCTCACGGCCGTGCATCGATACCAGCGGCAACTATCATGTAAAGACCGATGTTTTCTGTCTGCATGATTATCGGCAGGAGCCGGAGGGGCTGCGTCAGGCGTATGAAAAGCTCAATACCGAGGGCGTGCCGGAGGATCGGTTTTTCTCCCGGCAGCAATATCGCGGCGAGCCGGTCATGGTCAGCGAATACGGCGGAATCGGCTGGGATGTGGCACAGACCGGCTGGAGCTACGGCACGGCGCCTAAGAGCGAGCAGGAGTTTTTAGACCGTTTTGCCGGCCTTACCGCAGCGCTGATGGAAAATAAAAAGCTTTTCGGCCTGTGCTATACGCAGCTTTATGATGTGGAGCAGGAGATGAACGGCTTGTATACGTACCGGCGAGAGCTGAAATTTCCGGCAGAGGCCATTGCGGCGGTGCTGACCAGGCCTGCGGCGATAGAAGAAGAATAACGGCGCGGCCTGCGCGCTTGGATAACGAATACGGCATCCGTTTTTACGGATGCTTTATTGTATACCAAAAACCACGCGACAGTCGCGTGGTTGGAAAGTGGTGAACCCATGGTGAAAAAACAAAACATAGACAATAATAGTTTAGCGCCTGCACAATGGAATTGTAAGTACCGCGTGGTTTTGCGCCAAAGTACAGAAGAAAATGGAGAATAGAGAAATAGACCATTACGTTGATACCGTGGGAAAGAACACAAAAGCCGTAAAGGAGTACATAGCAGAGCAATAAAAGATAAGAAAAGCGACCAGTTAAGTTTGCTCGACTATGGCAAGTAAGCAATAAAGGCGCGGCTGGCAGACCAATCTAAAACGCACTTGTGCGTCGCCAGTAATATTGGGGCTTTCGAAAATGAAATACTACCCGTTTTCACGGGTAGATATTTATTGAATTTCTCTCCCTTCATTTTGCTTTTCATTCGCCAGCTCCCGCCCAAAAAGGGAGCTGTT
>CAJMLN010000067.1 GCA_905214315.1 uncultured bacterium
ACGGGGCTTAAATCAGGTCGAGGAGGGTCATCATAATAAAATGTTCCCGGGTCATGGGTCAATCACCCGCCCAAGCATACAGTCCCCCACGGGAACGTCGATGGTATGCCCGGTACCGCGCACGGTATCGCCTACGCTTACCGTGTCCCCCGCGTTTAAAATTACCGCGCCGACACCTTCCTCCTCCAAATCCAAAACCATACCGAATACGCCGTTGCTGAATTCCAGCAGTTCACCGTAGCAGCGGCCGGAAAGCTCCTGAATACGGGTAACGCCGTCGCTTACCCTGGCAACCACGCCGTATTTATATACATGCGGCTTAAAGGTAAAGGAATCGATGCGCTGCTTGAGGTCACTGCAGGTGTCTTCTGAAATTGTAAATGAAATACCGGGAATTTTCATATAAAGCTCCATTCTGCCATAAGGGAAATATTAAAAACGCACAGGATAACCCGGGTGCGTATAGAGATAAAACTTTTGTCGTTATCTTTTGTTTTATTCTTCTTTGTTTTATTCTTCCAGTAAGTGTTTTTTGAGATCCTGCAGCTTGGTAGAAAGGGAGGCGTTATAGATCTGTCCGTTTATAATCGCTAAAAACCCGCCCAGCAATGCAGGACTCTCCGCTACATGAAAGGAAAGCGTGTGACCGTAGCGGATTTGAAATTGATCTTTGATATATTCCAGCGTCTCCTGGGAAGTATTTTTTGAAACGTATAGAATTGCCGTCTGCTGCATGTTGCTCACCCTTTGCTTTCTTGCTCTAACTGAGAAAACAGCTCCTGTGCATAGCGCATATTATCGGCATCATTTATATTCCGCTCAATCAGGCGCTGCGCGATATCTATGGCAAGCTCAACCACCTGGCCGCGCATTTGTTTGGAAATTTCCTCTGCTGTGTGCTGCGCTTCTTTTTTTGCTTCTTCTATAATGGCTCCGGCATCGCTGCGAGCTTTATTCAGGATTACCGCCGCGCTGTTTTCAGCCTCTGCATTGGCATCGGCTATAAGCTTTTTGGCCGTCTCTTCCGTTTGCTGTAATTTTTGAGTGTATTCTTCCTTCAGCTGCCGGGCTTCTTCTAACTTTGCATCGGTTTCTTTTTTTTCGTTTTCAGCTTTTTGTGCTCGGGCATTCATGAATTTCCGCACCGGCTTGTAAACCAAAAAGCGTACGATCAGGAACATGATGACGATATTTGCTAGATTGATGGCTAAATCAACCAGCATCTCCGGCCGTAACCCTAAATCACCAAACATTTTAACACCTGCTTTAAATTACTTTTGTAAAGAGAAGAATTGCGATAACAAAGCTGTAGATTGCCGTAGATTCTGCCAGAGCAAGCCCCATAATTAGTACCGAATTGATTTTTCCGCTGGCTTCGGGCTGGCGGGCGACGGCCTCTACGGCCTTGGATGTGGCAAAGCCCATCATTGCGCCGGCTGCGGCACAGGGAAGCAATGCGATTGCTGCTGCTAATGCGGTCATTTTTTGTTCCTCCTAAATTCTATTCCACTGCCTCATTGATAAAGGTAAGGGAAAGTGTTATAAAGATATATGCTTGAATCAGTGGGTGAAACAGGTTGAAATACAGTCCTGCCACTGATGAAACACCTAAGTGATAACAGCCCAGTGCGCTGTTTAAAAGCTCCATGACCACCATGCCGCCCAGCATATTGCCAAACAGACGGCAGGCAAGGGAAATAGGAACTGCGACATCGGAAATAATCTTCAGCGGCAGCATCAGCGGCGTAGGGGAGCACATTTGCTTGAAGCGGCCGCGCAGACGCTTCTTTTTGATGCCGTAGTAGTTGATTAGGATAAAAGTAATAACACCCAGGGAAATTGTGACTAAAAGGTCCGAAGTGGGCGCCCGCAGACCGAAGAGCTCGCTGGCGGCACAGCCGATCAGAAAGAACGCTACCGAGAACATATAGGAGCTCAGTGCGCCGGTATCCTGATGATGCATGGTGTTGGCAACAAAGGTATCCATGGAATCTACCGCCAGTTCCATTACACTCTGCAGCCCGCCGGGATTATTTTCCCGGAAGCGAGGCACGGCGACAAAACGGAAGATCAGTGCCAGAATCAGTGCAATGAGAACGACAACGGAGGCGATTACCGTCGTTTGCGAAAGACGAATTCCAAAAAGACTGAAATTTACCGGCGGTGAGAACATTTCCACGCCAATGTCACTGATATCTCCTGATACACCGCTGAGGGCCGCCAAAAGAGAGCCGATTAAAAACCACAGGGAAAACAGCAGAATACAGAAAAATACGGTTTTTAATCTTTTTGTTTTTTTTGCGGCTTCACCATGGCGCAGCTTTGCCTTTGTAATGATGAACCCCACCAGAGAAAGCGCCGCCGCGATTGTAGAGCCAGCTAATTTAATAACGTCTGCTGCGTTCAAAAAATCATCTCCTGGATCGAATATATTGGATCACCGTACCGACGATCAGCGCTCCGGCAAGGCCGGTAATAAAAAGGATCGTCTGCTTGGCAAAAAATACAAGCACAATGGTGAGCGCCGCCGCGTAAACGGCAAGTTTTGCCGCTAAAAGCAAAAGCGCGGGCTTTGTCTTTCCGCCGAGTAAAAAGCCGGTGAATTTTTTTAACAGCAGAAACTGCATTGTACCGCACAGAATTCCACATAGCGCTGCAAGCATAGGAGCAACCTTTCTGTCAATATAGGAAAGCAATTGCTTTTACTGACGTTTATATTAGATTGAACTTTATCTTTTGATTAACGGTATATTTGTGTTTTATGAAATGTACTTTAGCAAAATATTATTTGCTCTTTATGTATTTTTATACACTGATCAGTGTTTATTATTCTGGAAAAATACGCTTCTCTTCGGTCTTTCCATGGATATATAAGAAAAGCCTGTTCCCTAAAAAAGAGGGGCATATGACAATACGATTTTTGAATTTTATTGTTGATTTGCATATTATAGCACTGCGAAAATATTGTGTCAAACGTGTTTTTTTATCATATAATAATATGATATATATAGCACTGTTTTATAAAATTTTTATATGTCCGCATAGGATTTTTAGTGCGTTTTAGAAAAAAAGAGCGTCAAAGAGAAAACCTCTCAGACGCCATTGCCTTTATTAAAAGTGTACTCAAATTTCTCTGCTTGTCAAGCTTTTTCTTTTGAATTTAAATAAAGATTTCCTTTGTAATCGCTGAATACAGTCAAAATTATGCCGATATATCCGTTGGCAGGTCGGTTTCCATCAGTTCCATTACGGAATTCTGCTGTATAATTTTAACAACGAGTCCTGTAGCAGAATCCAGATAAATGGTGGCACTGTAAACAGAAAAATCAGTATTAGGACGAATCCGTATTTTCATGCAGTTAAATGCACCCGCCGGAACAGTGACGTGTTCGTTACCCAGGGGTTCATATTTTACCGCCTGCAGGCGATCTCGGTTACCGGCGGAAAGCCAGATTACGGCATCTTGCCCGGAGGGGAAGGCTGCCAGCAAAAATGGAAGAGAATCTTTGTCAAAATATTGTGTTTGCAAAGAAACGGAATATAAACTTTCGGTCGGTTCGGTGTCGGTGGAAGATTTATATTTTTTTGTTTTCAGCAAGGCCATTTTCAGGCTATGGTCGTGTTCGGCCAATAGATGTGTATACTGTGTTTGAGCGACGGTATTGGTGAATTCCTCTTCTACGGTGACAGGCGTACCAAACCCGGCTAACGTTGTATCATCATAGACTAAGCGGCTGCTTGCAGTGATCGTCTGAATACCCTCTTCCTCTTTTTCATTTGTGTAAGGTGCTTCTGCTATCGAGGAAATGACGAGCTGGCGTGAGCCATCTTCGCCCTCCGCATAGATGGAGTAGCGATTATCATAGGTAAGGTCTTCGCCTTCGGCGATGCCGTCCTTTACGGTGATATGGTAAGTAGCCGTATAGCCTACGGGAACACGGCTTTTTTCTAAAACTATCGGGGCGGCTTCTTCGCTGCACCCGCAGAGCGGCAGACAGGCAAAAAGCAGCGCTCCCGCGGCTGCCGCAGATTTTAAAAGCTTTTTCACAGCAACCCCCTCTTCATATAAAAATAGTATAATTATTATAACACTCACTGTTTAAAAAGAAAAGCGAAAATTTTATGATTCTCCATTTGAGGCAGCGATCTGCCTGTTTTATGGAAAGCTTTAAGAAAGCAGGATTTTTTAGTATAAAATATTTCTGGACATTTGCTGATACTTTTGCTATAAATATAATGAGGAAAAATCCTATTGCATGGAGAACAAGATTTCAGCAGGGATGCTGCATTACATTGGAAAGGAAGAAAGTAAGTTGAAAAAATATGATGTTGCGGCATATATCTGGCCCGCGTATACCGGCGACGAGCCGAGAACCCGGATGTTTTGGCCCGAGGGAATGGGAGAATGGCAGTCGGTTAAAAATTCAAAAAAGAAATTTCCCGAGCATAACTGGCCCCGGTATCCGCTTTGGGGATATGTGAATGAGGCCGATCCCTATGTGATGGAGATGGAAATTGAGGCGGCGCTGGACCATGGCGTAAATATTTTTATTTATGACTGGTATTGGTATGACAGACGGCCGTTTTTGGAGAATTGCCTGAATGACGGATTTTTAAAGGCAAAGAACAACCGGAAAATGAAATTCTATCTGATGTGGGCCAATCACAGCGTAGGAAATACCTGGGATATCCGCCTTTCCCATGAACGGGATAACCTGATATGGGACGGCGCGGTGGATCGGGCGGAGTTTGAGCGCATCTGCTGCCGGCTGATCGAAAAATATTTTACCCTGCCGAATTATTACAGGATTGACAATCAGCCGGTGTTTATGCTCTATGATCTGCCGAATCTTGTACGCGGCCTGGGCGGCGTTGAAAACACCAAGCTCGCGCTGGATTGGTTCCGCCGGAAGACCGTGGAGGCCGGCTTCAGCGGCCTGCATCTGCAGCTGACGATGTACGGTGCGAACAATCTGAACCTTTCCGGGGTGGATCAGTCTGCAAAGTCTTCCATTGAGGACACCTGCCGGTATATGGGCTTCAGCAGCCTGAGCCATTATCAGTTCTGTCATTTTGTGGACGTCAACCGTGAGTATGCGGATATTTTAAACGATGTAGCGGCCGAATGGAAGCGGATAGAATCCTCGTTTTCTATGCCCTATTTTCCGCATATCTCTATTGGCTGGGACAATAATCCTCGGTTTCAGGAATTCCGGGAGGCGATTGTAAAGAACAATACGCCCGAGGCCTTTGAAAAGGGGCTTCTGATGGCGAAGGCCTATGCCGACGCGCATCCCGAACAGCCCCCGCTGATTACGATCAACAGCTGGAACGAGTGGACGGAAACCAGCTATCTGGAGCCGGACAGCCTTTACGGATACGGGTATCTGCAGGCGGTGAAAAAGGTGTTCTGCGGGGAAGAGGAGCAGTAATACCGGGTTTTAAGCTTTTGAAATAATATTGAGATCCGCTGGTTTTGGCGGATTTCAATTTTTTTACCCATAAAGGATTGGCAGTTTTTACATTTGTATTCAGGCGGCTGCGATCGTATGGATTTGCTTGCAGAAAAAGCATTCTTATATTATAATGAAGACATAAAAAATTACAGTACGCTTGCTGTGCTGTTTGATGGAGGAAATCTATGAAGGCTATAGAAAAAAAGACAGTTGACGCGATACGGATCCTTTCGGCTGAAGGGGTGCAAAGGGCAAACAGCGGCCATCCCGGTCTGCCGATGGGCTCGGCGCCCCTTGCCTATGCGCTTTGGACCAAGCATTTAAAGCATAATCCCCAAAATCCCGCTTTTGCCGATCGGGACCGGTTTGTACTTTCGGCAGGGCATGGTTCCATGCTGCTGTATTCGCTTTTATATATGTCCGGTTATCCCCTTACAATAGAGGATATCAAAAATTTCCGTCAGTGGGGCAGCAAAACGCCGGGACATCCGGAATACGGCCATACCGAGGGCGTGGAGACTTCCACCGGCCCGCTGGGGCAAGGCTTTGCCAATGCGGTGGGTATGGCGATGGCCGAGGCGCATCTGGCCGCAAAGTTCAACCGGGAAGGATTTCCGGTGATCGATCACTATACTTATGTTTTGGTGGGTGACGGCTGCCTGCAGGAGGGCATTCAGTATGAGGCCGCTTCTTTGGCCGGTACGCTGAAGCTGGGAAAGCTCATTTGCATATACGATAAAAATAATATTACCATTGAGGGCGATATTTCTTCCGCGTTTAATGAGGATGTCGGCGCCCGGCACGAGGCCATGGGCTGGCATGTGATACAGGTCGCCGACGGCAACGATACCGACGCGGTGGCGGAGGCCATTGCCGGGGCAAAGGCCGTTTGCGACAAGCCATCCCTGATTATCTGCCGCACGGATATCGGTTACGGCTGCCCGGCAAAGCAGGGCAAGGCCTCGGCGCACGGGGAGCCCCTGGGCGAAGAAAATTTGGCCGCGACAAAGAAAAACCTGGGCTGGGAGTACGCGCCCTTTGAGGTACCCCAGGATGTATTGGACTTTGTGCGGGAAACGACGATGCGCGGTAAAGCGGCGGAAGAGGCCTGGAACGCTATGATGCAGCGCTATGCAAAGGCATATCCGGAGCTGTACCGGGAATATACCCTTTGGTTTCAGCGTGAGTTCCCCGTTGATCTGGTACACGATGAGGCGTTCTGGAGCTTTGACGGCAAGCCCGCAGCAACCCGCGCAGTCTCCGGTGAAATTCTGAACCGGCTGGCGGCCATGCAGCCGAATCTGTTCGGTGGCAGTGCGGATCTGGGGCCTTCCAATAAGAGTGAAATGAAAGGAAGGCCGTATTTCAGCGCGGAAACGCCGGAGGGAAGCAACGTGCATTTCGGGATTCGCGAGCATGCCATGGCGGCGATTGTGAACGGCTTGTATCTGCACGGCGGTGTAACCCCTTACTGCGCTACGTTCTTTGTGTTTACCGATTATATGAAAAACGCTATGCGGATGGCGGCCCTGATGAAGCTGCCGGTAACCTATGTACTGACGCATGATTCCATCGGCGTAGGCGAGGATGGCCCCACGCATGAGCCGATTGAGCAGCTGGCGGCCCTGCGCAGTATTCCCGGCATGACGGTGTTCCGTCCGGCCGACGCGAAGGAAACGGCCGCGGCCTATACCGTAGCGATGAATAATGACGGCCCCACAGCCATTGTGCTGACGCGCCAGAACCTTCCTCAGTATGCCGGCAGCGGAAAAGAGGCTTTAAGGGGCGGCTATGTGCTGCAGAAGGCGGAAAAAGCCGTGCCCGACGTTTTGCTGATGGCCAGCGGCTCCGAAGTAGAGCAGGCGGTAGCGGCGGCCGCCCTTTTAAAGCAGGAGGGAATTGACGCCAGCGTGATCTCCATGCCCTCGATGGAGCTGTTTGAAAAGCAGAGTGAGGAATATAAACAGAGCGTGCTGCCGAAAGAGGTTCGTGCCCGTGTGGCCGTGGAGGCGGCGTCCTCTCAAAGCTGGTACCGGTATATCGGCCTTGACGGCGCGGCGGTGTGCCTGGATCATTTCGGCGCTTCGGCGCCTGCCAAAGTGCTGTTTGAAAAGTTCGGTTTTACCGCAGAACATGTGGCGGAAACGGTGAAAGCAGTGATGAACAAATAAGTGCACTTATGCACATATGTAAATCCCGCAGACAGCCTGCGGGATTTTTTGTGTAAGAGGTACAAAAAGAAGCATCAGCATAAGGGGATGCGGATAATAGAGGCATTTGCTTCAGCCGGCGGAAAAAGGAGCGGGAAATTCGGAGCTGTACGCCGCGCAGCGGAAAATCAGCAGAAAAGCTTGGAACAGCCTTTATTTTGGCAATGCTGATGAGTTCTAAGCAGGGAAAGACGGTCCGAATACTTGTCCCCGGCGGTAAAAATTTTTTATAGGTAAGTGTCAGCTGCTCTGCTTTAAAGATAATGCGTTTCAAGGCGCGGCATCCTTCTATGGCGCGCATATCAAAAAATGTTATTGTTTCAGGAAAAATAATTTCCTCAATGGTATCATTCCCGGCAAAGGCGATGGGACCGATCTGGGAAATTTTCTTGCCGTTGAGGCATGCCGGTACGGATACGCGTTTGGCGCGCCCGGTATATTTTATAAGGGTTGCGGCATCTGCATCTGTAACAAGAAAACAGAGCGGCCGCGGACTTACTGCAAAAGCAGCGGTTATGAGAATAGCGGCCGTCAGCAGCGGACAGAGCAGAGAACAGAATTTTTTCACGGTGCGCATCGTCCTTGTGCATAGAATTTTATATAATGTGTACATTATATATTGAATAAATTATATAATGTGTATATCTATTTGTCAAGGCTTGTTTTTTATATAATGTACTCATTATATATTGTTGGAGTGATAT
>CAJMLN010000068.1 GCA_905214315.1 uncultured bacterium
TTTTGCCGTCCTTCAGATGGCCGGCAAACTTATCGAATTTCACAAAAACGCCCGCACCCTCATCAGCAGATTCTACTTTTACGGTTACGCCCTGTACTTCATCGGCTGTCTCGTCACCGCTATCTTTATTGGGAGCTTCGATCGTAACCTCATCCACATAATACGAGAAGGTTGGCGAGTTAAACGCACCGCCGCCCTGTGAACCGTCGAAACGGGTGATCAACTGATACGCTGTGGGATACTCTGCATACAAGCCTTTAATTACATCCATAAATTCCTGGGTAACATTCACCTTAATTTCATACTGCTTCCACTGCTCGGTAAGTTCAAAAGCAGATGCCGTGATATACGAAGCAGTTTTTGCTCCCAATGCCAGCAGCGGATCTTTTTTCAAGTCAGAAAAATGTGCTTGAGAATTCAGAATAAATACAAATTGTCCCGCTTTTTCACCTTTTGCCCAGAACTTAATTGTATATTCCCCTACGCCTGCGCCGTTATAGCCGTTTTCAGGGTCGTCAATAATCGCGGGGCCCAGGTCAAATGCAATAGATTCATATTTCTGATCACTTCCCGAAGGCGTAAACTTAATCGCATGCGCCGTATTGTTGGCACCGCCTTCAACCTGCTCAATCGTACCCTTACCTTGTGAAAATACGCTCCAGCCCTTGGTTCCATCCTCCGCATTGCCGTTTACTATTTCCGCATAAACGGGATCCGGAGTCCACAGGTCATTTACGCTTGCGGGCAGCTCTTCCTGTTTTACGGCCACCCCTGCGCAATCATTCACCCGAATCATAGCAGCAGCCTTGGCATTTCCGCTGATATACAGCACCGTGCCCCCGGGGATACCGGTTCCGCCCTCTGCCTGAGTGGAGAGATCAATTTTTATAAAGGCCTCGCTATAGGAGTACTCCTTTTCTTCACCGTTCTTATTAATGGTTTTACTTACAGGAACATTGACCGCAAGCTCTACGCTCTTTCCAGCGGGCACCAGCTGATACTGCCCGGACGCCAACGGTTCCCAGGAAGCAGAACTGCCTTCATGGCGAACGCTGGGCTGCAGCCGGGCATAAAAATCTGCGCCGGACTCATTGGAAATAATCAGGCTGGCCCTGGCCGTGTCACCGTCAACTTCGGTAATAAAACCGGCAGTCGTCTCCTGTGCAAGATAACTTACGGTTTTTCCTTGATTCACGGTTATCTTAGCACCGTCATACTTTTCAAGCGTAATGGAAACATCGTCTATCAGCACAGCGGCAGCGGAGGACGCAATGCTGTCCAGGCAAAGCCGCCAGCTGTTATCCCCCGTATCAATCGTGGCCAAATCAGCCTTGCTAACCATTAGCACACCCTCTACCGTATACCAGGTATTGAGCTTCACACCGGCCATATCGTTTCCGCCGAACATAGTATAGTTGTTATTTTTCTCATTGCAGAAAGAAGCAGCCTTTGTATTCCGCAAAATCATTCGGGAAACAGTACTTGCCGCATCTGCCGGAGTTCCCTCTGCCTGTGCGTAAACGCGCATGGAAAACTTTACGCCGGCATACTCCAGGCCGGCCCCCTCCATCGCCGTCTTGATCAGCTGCCCTACCTCGATGTACGGGGTTTTCCACGTATCGGCCGTGGTACCTTTCAGTACCTTATTCCCAGCTTCAGTAGGATCATCAACAATACTAAGATCACTGGAGAGTCCTTTCCATGCAGAAGGCGCCGCCGTCTGCCCGGTAAAAGTAGACTCCGCTTCAGTAAGAAGATTCTTGCCATATGCAGAATCTGCTGCAAATACAGTGATCATTGAAAGACAGGATACAATGACCGCCAGCGCAAGAACCATGCTTAAAGCTTTTTTCATGTTCTCTTCTCCTTTTTTATAATCGGCACAAATACGCCGATTTTCACTATCCTTATTTTATAACTTAAAATAGACCTTGTCAATGTTTTAAATCAAAAAAATTTATTTTTTTGTTTACAAATCAGGAAATTTTCCCATGAAAATATTTTTTCTTCCATTTTTAAATAAAATGCCGCTCAGCCGCCGGAATCTGCACTATTTTTCAGAATCTTCACTGCTGTCCTGCCTATTTTTCTTTTTATTTTTGTATAAACACACAAAGCCCACTGCACCAGCAACTACTATCACCGCGCCGCCCACAACAAAAAACAGCGGGGTTGCTTTCGTTCCATCAGAATTTGTACCGGCCGAAGCGGAAGGCGAGGGTTCTTGTGAAGGCTGCAGCTCATTGCCGGGCTGTGAAACCTCATCCGCATCCAGCGTCCACTCTTCTCCGGGCCGCAGTACTTTCTGAATCGCGCGCAGACGGCGGGTATCCCGCTTATAGGTACCATCTTCCCGCAGTTCCGGCATACCGTCCCGATCTTCGTCAATAATCGTAGGACACAGCCATCCGCCCTCATCATGTTCGTTCCAAGCATAAATCAGCACACTGTTAATATTGGACTGTGCCTGATGCGCATTATTAAAATCAATCGCATCCTGAAGCAATGCGGCAATCTCTTCCGCCGTTGCGGTTTCTGTCCAGCTGCTTTTATCACTTGTAGGTCCTTCCCAGCTTACGGGATGATCGATTCGCGGCCGGCGATCCCATCCGGTAGGAACTAAAGGAATATACTGTATACCGGAAAGCGTATCCTTAAGCCATTGCTGTTTGGCCTTCTCCGCCAATTTGCTGTAAGGGCTTTCATCCCCCAGACCGATTGCGTAATCACTGAACGCATCAAGGCCTAGCTCTTTACAGTTTTCCGGTGTACTGCCGAATTGTTCAATCCCTATAATATACGGATTTTTGAGTCCCGCTTCCATACAAGCTTCACGAAATTCATTCACCCTGAACGTTGTCTGGTTTCCGCCATTATTCACATAAACCACGGGGCGTCCATCGGCAGCCTTCAGCCAGAAGCTCTCTTTCAGCAAAGCAATATTCTTTTCCAGCTCCGTTCCTTTTAGCGCCGAAATATCCCACATAGCAGTCATCTTTACGTCATCCCGATATTGGCTGGTGGTATGAAGCTGCCGGGCCGTATCCATTCCCGTACCGTCGCCATACCAGCAATACATAAAATAATCAATGCCGGCTTCCTTGGCATAGAGCATTTCCTGATCAAAAATCTCCTGCGTGTAATCCGGAAACGTAATTTTTGTAGCACTTTCCACAATTCCAAAATACGGCATACGGAAATGATACTGGGTAGGAGACAGGCTTCGCACCATCTGTGCGCCGATATAATCCTCCGGGCTCTTTTCTCCAGCATTGAAAGTTTCCAATTCAGGATTCAGCCACGCATCCCAGCGAATAGCCCCCACCAGCGTTTCCTCCGGGCGGTTTTCAACCGTCTCTACAGGATAAGGTTCCACCATGCCCAACGGTTCCTTTTTTCCATTCACCTTTTTCACGGAAAAATCATCGCAGTAGTAATCAAAAAGTTCACCGTCACTGCTTTGCAGATATAATAAAGCACTCTCCAATATTTCGGTATACGGCAGCTCTACCACGCCTTGAATCGTAATATAGCCGGCAGTATTTACCGTTCCCGCAACCTGCAGCCATTTTTGCTGTCCGTCAAATTTACTGTTTAGAACAACCAGCATTCTGCCGGAGCCCGGATCTGCATCCTCGGCCACCTTTACACGCGCGCTCAATTCATACTGGCCGGGTCCCCATTGATTCAGCACTTCGGTTAAATCCTGGCTGGGTGAGGCCCACGCTTCCTGACGCCCATAGACAAAGCAAACCGAAGAACCGTCGTCTTCAATAGAGATTGAAGCATTCGATTGTATCTTCCAATCGTCTTCACCCAGTTCAAAATCACCGTTGGAAACCAAATTTTCCGACGGCTCTGCAAAAACAAGCATAACACATTGCGCCATCACTAAACAAAGTACCAGCAATAAACAAAAGATTTTTTTCATGTTCTTACTCCCCTTTGATTAAAAATGGATTTTTTCCTATTACACGGAAAAAGCTTTTTCACCAACAAACAAAAAAGGGTTTTCCATCTTTTTCTGCAATCATACTACTGCATTTTTTCCTACCGTTACCGGATAATTTTCCTGACCGATCAATCGTTTGTTTTGCCGGATGACCACGGATTTATCCAAAATAGCATTTTCCAGCCAGGCTCCCTCCTGCAAAAGAGAATCCTGCATTACGATACTGTTTTTTACCACCGCACCCGCCTCTATCCGCACACCGCGGAAAAGAATGCTGTTTTCCACTGTACCGTTGATAATGCAGCCATCAGCCACCATGGAGTTTTTAATCGTTACATTCTCCCCATAGATGGTAGGGACCTTATCCTTTACTTTTGTATAAACGGCCTCTTTTCCGTCAAACAGCTGCGCGCTGACCGCCGGTGAAAGCATATCCATATTGCAGCGATAAAAAGAGGGAATATTATGTACCCTGCCGGCATATCCGTCATACGCAAAGCCAAATATCTTAAGCATTTGCTGCTCCTTTAACAGTACGTCGGCCGCAAAATCATGCAGGCCGCGGGAAAGGCAGCGGCTGATATGGTATTCTAAAAAATCCCGCTCCATAAAATAAATTCCCATGGATATCCGGTCGGTAAACGGCCTGACGGCGTTGATTTCCATTTCTGTCACCCGTCCGTTTTCTGCAGCCCGAATACCCACGTGCCGATCCGGCACATCATTTTTAGGCGCGGCATAGTACATCAGCGTAACATCAGCGCCATTTTCCTTATGAAAGGCCGCCAATGCGTCAAAGGTCGTATTAAAAATGAAATCACTGCCCGACAGCAGCACATATTTACGGTTAGAAGCGGTAATATAATCCAGAATACTGTTTAAAACATCCAAGTCCCCCCGCAGCTCGTGCGCGTTATCACTCATATACGGGGGAAGCACCACCAGACCATGACGTTTACGGTTCAAATCCCACGCGGCGCCGGAGCCAAGATGATCCATCAGGGAACGGTAATGCGTCTGCGTAGGAATCCCCACGCGGTCAATGCCGGAGTTAACCATATTGGAAAGAATAAAATCCACCAGCCGGTACCGCGAGGCCACCGGCACGGCGCCCATCGGACGGCCGCGTGTAATCTCCCCAAGCTCCGGGCCGCTGTTGCCCGCCATAATGATCCCCAAAGTATCATTCATCTCTGCCGCCCCCTAAAATATCCTGCTCCACCATCATCTCCGTACCGATCCGTATTCCGGGACCAATGGTCACACGGTCACCAATCAAGGTAATTCCATGCGTACATATTTTACTTTTTACCCAGGGAACATTAGGCTCTTCACTGCCAACCACCGCGTTCGGCCCAATGATACAATGATTGGAGATCACCGCCTTATTCACCCGCGCTCCCTTCCGGATCACCGTATAGGGCAGCACAATGGAATCCCTGACCACTGCTCCCTCTTCCACTACAGCGCCGGAAAACAATACGCTGTGCTCCACCGTACCATAGACCTTACAGCCCTCAGTAATACAGCAGTTTTTTACCGTCGCCCCCGAGGAAATATAATGTCCGGGCAGACCCTCGTTTCGCGAATAAATACTCCAGTGTTCATCATAAAGATTCAGCAATGGATGGGTTCCCAGCATATCCATATTCGCTTCCCACAGGCTGTAAACGGTACCCACGTCCTTCCAGTAGCCCTCAAAGGCATAGGCATACATATTCAGGCCGTCCTTCAGCATGGCGGGAATCACATCCTTGCCGAAATCCTTGGTAGAGGCGGGATCCGCCTCATCGGCCGTCAAATAATCTTTTAAAATCTTCCAGGAAAAAATATATACGCCCATACTGGCCAGCGTACTGGAAGGATGTTCGGGCTTCTCGGCAAAATTGAAAATTTTGCCGTTTTCATCGGTACTCATAATACCGTAGCGGCCCGCTTCCTCCATGGGAACATTAAACACCGCGATGGTTACGTCGGCGCCCTTTTCCTTATGCCAGTTCAGCATCCGCCGGTAATCCATCTTATAAATATGATCTCCCGAGAGCACCAGCACATATTCCGGAGCAAACTGCTCAACAAACGGGATGTTCTGATAAATCGCATTGGCTGTTCCCTTATACCATTCCCCGGTCTTGCCCTTTACATAGGGCGGCAGCACGAACGCGCCGCCGCGCAGCCGGTCCATATCCCAGGGCTGCCCGCTGCCGATATACGTATTCAGCTCCAGCGGCCGGTACTGGGTAAGCACGCCCACTGTGTAAATGCCGGAATTGGCGCAGTTGCTCAGCGGGAAATCAATGATCTTGTACTTTCCTCCAAAGGGAACCGCCGGTTTTGCAATTTCCTTCGTCAGCGCGCCCAGCCTGCTTCCCTGTCCGCCGGCGAGCAGCATGGCTACACATTCACTGCTGTACATGGGTCAATCCTCCAGGTAAAATTTAATCGTCCAGCCTGTAAAACACCACAGACATCGGCGGAAGCGTCGCGCGGAGGCGATGCGGAAAATCCGCTGCAGCCTCATCAGTAACCAATTCTTTCAAAACCGCCGTCCCCTCTCCGCCGTAAAGCTTTTCATCGCTGTTCAGCAGCAGGGTATAACTTCCCGCCACAGGAGCCTTCAACCAGTAGTCAAAGCGCGCCACAGGAGTCATATTGATAACCGCCACCACCGTTTCCCCTCCGCCGAAGCGGGCCATGGAAAGCACGCTCTGCGCGGCATCGTCGGCATTGATCCACTCAAAGCCCTCCCAGGTATCGTCCTGCGCCCAAAGCGCGGGATGCTCCCGGTAAAGCCCCAGCAGAGCCTTTACAAACAAATACAGGCCCCGGTGCGTTTCGTACTGCAAAAGCTTCCATTCTATCTGCTCATAATATCGCCATTCCATAAACTGGCCGATTTCACAGCCCATAAACAGCAGCTTTTTGCCCGGATGGGCAAACATATACCCCAAATAGGCTTTTTCCGAGGCAAATTTCTGATAATACCCGCCATACATCTTATCCAGCAGATTCTTTTTGCCGTGTACACATTCATCATGGGAAACAGGCAAAATATAATGTTCCTTATAAGCATACATCATAGAAAACGTCATTTTGTTATGAATCCCGCTGCGGTATACCGGATCCGTCTGCATATAGGCAAGCGTATCGTTCATCCAGCCCATATTCCATTTATAGGTAAATCCCAGGCCGCCCTCGGCTACCGGATGCGTAACTTTGGGAAAATCACCCGATTCCTCGGCAATCATCATTACCCCGGGGAATTCCTCGGCTACGATCGTATTGAGTGCTTTTAAAAATTCAACTGCATCCGGATTCTCCCTGCCGCCGTAGCTGTTTGGCCGCCACTGTCCCGGCTCTTTGCCGTAATCCAGATACAGCATACTGCTCACCGCATCCACACGCAGGCCGTCGATATGATATTCCTTCAGCCAGAACAACGCATTTGCCGTTAAAAACTGCCGCACCATGGGGGAAGAAAAATCAAACTGCAGGGTTCCCCACTGTGCCTGATCCGCGCCGGTAGCACCCTCATACAGGGGTGTACCGTCAAAACACCGCAGCCCGTGTTCATCCTTTGGAAAATGCCCTGGAACCCAATCCAGAATCACACCAATCCCATTAGAATGCATGGTATCAACAAAATATTTAAAATCCTCAGGCGTACCGTAACGGGAGGTAGGCGCATAATATCCGGTAACCTGATATCCCCAGGAGCCGTCAAACGGATGCTCGGCAATCGGCATCAGTTCCACATGAGTATATTTATTTTCTTTGATGTAACGCACCAGCGCATCGGCAACTTCACGATAGGAAAGAATCGCATTGTCATGTCCGCGCATCCAGGATCCCATATGTATTTCATAAACAGCCATCGGCTCGTTTTTCTCCGGCGGCGTACTGTGACGGACACGCCATGGAAGATCATGCCAGCGATAAGAATCCACATAAGTACGCGAGGCAGTCATTGGTCGCAGCTCACTATATTTGGCCATAGGGTCCGCCTTATAAAGTATGCGGTCATCCTGCGTCAGGATACAGTATTTATACAGCGCGCCGGTGCCAACCCCCTCTACATAGGCCTCCCAAAATCCGGTATCAGGAATGCGCGTCATCGGGGTTGCCCCGGCCTGCCAGGCATTAAAGTCCCCCGCAACACTTACGCCCTTGGCATGGGGTGCCCATACGGCAAAATAGTATCCGTCAATCAAGCCGGTACTGTTATACACAGGCCGCGCGCCTAAAACCTCATCCAAATTCCGGTG
>CAJMLN010000069.1 GCA_905214315.1 uncultured bacterium
TTCGTACCGATGACGGAGGAAAGAGATTGACTGTCTGGCGATGAGCCTGCGGGAACCTGTAAAAAAAGCCCCGCCTGAAAAAGACGGGACGATTGCTTTTATGCGCCGGGCGCAGATTTTTTCGATTTTACAGCGCGGAAACAAAGCTTTTCCGCTTATTTCAGGTTTTCGGGATTCAATCCGTCCAGCTCGGTCAGGGTAAACCGTCCGTCCTTGCGGATCAGCACATCGTCAAACCAGATTTCACCGCCGCCGTATTCCGGCGTTTGCACCAGCACCAGATCCCAGTGAATGGCCGAGCGGTTGCCGTTCCAGGCGTCTTCGTAGCAGGCTCCGGGCGTAAAATGAATGCTTCCTGCAATTTTTTCATCAAACAGCGTATCCATAATGGCGTTGTTGATATAGGGATTCAGCCCGAAAGAAAATTCGCCGATATAGCGCGCACCCTCGTCGGTATCCAGTATCCGGTTAAGGCGCGCCGTATCGTTGGCAGTGGCTTTGATGATCTTTCCGTTCTCAAAGGTAAAACAGATGTTTTCATAGGTAAAACCGTCTTCTACCGACGCGGTATTAAAGGTAATCGTTCCGTTTACGCTTTCGCGCACCGGGGCAGTATAGACCTCACCGTCGGGAATATTGCATTTTCCGTCGCACTTTACGGCGGGAATGTCCTTAATGGAGAACGAAAGCTCCGTTCCCGGCCCCGTAAGGCGCACGCGGTCGGTTCTATTCATTAAATCGGCCAAAACGTCCATGGCGGCGGACATTTTAGCATAGTCAAGATTGCAGACGTTAAAGTAGAAATCCTCAAAAGCCTGCGTGGACATTTTTGCCAGCTGGCTCATGCCGAAATTGGGATAGCGCAGAATGACCCACTTGGTTTTGGCCACGCGCAGGGCGCCGTGCACGGGCTCCCAGTAAAGCTTGTTGTACAGCTCTGTATTTTCCGGGGGCACGTCGCTTAATTCAAAGCTGTTCTCCGGCGCGCGCACGCCGATGTACGCCTGCATTCTGCTCATAAGGGCGCCGTCGTTCTCGGCCCGCAGGCGCAGCTGTTCCTCCGTTGCCTGCAGAAGCAGTGCACGGTTCAAGCGGTTGGAGCGTACCCATAAATAGGGGTTTCCCCCCGCCGCCAGCACGGCGGAAATCAATTCCTGGCCGAATTCCTCGTCGGCGCCGATCAGTTCAATCAGGCAGTTTTCTCCTTTTTGCAGCCGGCAGGAATAGTTTACTAAATTTTTGGCAAGCGTTTTTAAACGTTCATCGATCATTGTTTATCATCGCCCTCAATCGTAAAGCAGGTTTTTAAAGCGGCAAGCGCTTTTTGTACGTGCAGCTTGGGAATACAGCAGGTGATTTTGGTTTCGCTGGTGGTAATTAAAAGAATGGGAATCGAAAGCTCGCTTAAAACGCCGATGACCTGCCCTGTTGCGCCGGCATGGTGCGCCATTCCGCTGCCCTCCACGGTCAGCTTTGCAATATCGTCGATCAGCTCAACGGACTCGCCGCCGGAGGTCAGATCCTGAATAATGCGGTACGCCTTTTCCGAAAGCGTTTCAGGCACCGAGAGCGAAAGCGTATACAGGCCGTTTACCGGCGTGGGCTGGCTGATGATATCAATGATGATATCTGCGTTTTTCAGCTGTATAAAAATATTATTTACCAGCGCGGAGTCTTTTATACCGCTTACGGTAATCAGCACGTCTGTTTCCGAAGCATAGGCATGGGTAATGATCTGCTGCTGCGTTAAAAGACTGCTCATATCATAGAGCCCGCAGGGCAGGGTAACGATGAACTGTGCGGCCTTCAGCGCGCCCGCGGCATAGATTCTGCGGGAATATGCCTGATGCGTCAGCTCCACGACTTCGTCCTGTCCGGCAAAAACAATAGTATGCTCGCCGGTGATTGTGCCGCCGCGGATCGCGTGCAGGCCCAGCTCGCGCTTGGGACGGACGCAGCGGCGCTCATGGCGGTCATAGATATATTCCAGATCGCCGCCGGCGGCGTCGTTGATGGCGTCGGCCAGCATCAGCGCGGTTCCGGAGGGAGCGTCCACCTTGGTGTTATGGTGCTTTTCTATGATTTCAATATCGTAGGTGCTGTTGAGGATTGCCGAGGCCTTCGCCGCCAGGTCCCTTAACAGGTTTATGCCTAAGGACATATTGGAGGAGCGCAGAATCGGAATGTTTTCCGAAGCATACTCAATGGAACGGATATCGTTCTGATTGTAGCCTGTGGAGGCCAGTACCATAGGCAGCTTGTGCTGCTGGGCATAGCGCAGCAGCGGCGGCAGCGCCTCCGGCCGGGAAAAATCGATAATGACATCGGCCTTTTCCTGACATTTGGCAATGTCGGTGTATACGGGAAAATCCGTTTGCGCATTGGCGGCCATTTTATCTACGCCGGCGCATATTTCAAATTCACTGCTATCGTTTACGGCGGCAACTATGGCCTGGCCGACCTTGCCTAAACAGCCTGAAAGAATGATTTTTAACATGGTGATTTCTCCTTTTAAAAAAGCCCTGACCGCAAAGGTTAGGGCATAAGTTTTACATATGAATGCCGAAATTCCGCATGGCGTCCTTGAGCAGCTGCAGGTTTTTTTCCTCCATATTGCAAAGCGGCATGCGCAAATTGCATTCTCCAAAGCCCATGAGCGACGCCGCCGTTTTTACGGGAATGGGATTGACCTCACAAAACAGCGCTTTTACTAAGGGATAGAGCTTCAGCTGCATTTCACGCGCGCTTTGCACGTTTCCGGCAAAGAAATCCGCGCAGAGCTGATGCACCTGCCTGGGAACAATGTTGGACGCTACGGAAATTACGCCCTTGCCGCCTAAGGCCAGCAGGGGAAGGATGATGCCGTCGTCGCCGGAATAAACGTCCAGTCTGTCGCCTACGCGCGCGCAGATCTCGGTGATCTGGTCAATATTGCCGCTGGCCTCCTTTACGGCGCACATGGTATCAAGCTGCGCCATTTTTTCCAGAGTTGCCGGCTGAATATTGACTCCCGTTCTGCCGGGTACATTATAGCATATTACCGGCAGCGGCGTAGCAGAACAAACTGCTTCAAAATGCTTCAGGAGTCCCGTCTGGGTGCATTTGTTATAATACGGCGTTACCACCAGCAGCGCATCGGCGCCGCCGTGATAGGCTTTTACAGAATTTTCTACCGCGATGGTAGTGGCGTTGGAGCCTGTGCCCACGATGACGGGTACGCGTTTGTTGATCCGCTTTACCGCAAAATCCAGCGCTTCGCTGCGCTCCTGGTACGTCATCGTAGCGGGCTCGCCGGTGGTTCCGCAGACAACCAGCGCGTCCGTGCCGTTTTCAATCTGAAAATCAATTAACCGTCCGAAAGCATCGTAATCTACGCCGCTATCGGTAAACGGTGTAATCAGCGCCGTGGCGCTTCCGGTAAAAACAGTATTCTTTCTCATATTCTCTTACCTTTCAATAAACCCTTGCGCTACTAACAGCTCGGCCATTAAAACGGCACCGCCGGCTGCGCCGCGCAATGTATTGTGGGACATACACACAAATTTGATGTCAAACTGCTTATCCGGCCGCAGTCTGCCGATGGAAACCGCCATGCCGCCCTCTAACTCGCGGCAGGTTCTGATCTGCGGCTGGTCATTCTCGGTAAAATAATGCAAAAACTGCTTCGGTGCGCTGGGCAGCTGGAAAATCTGAGGATCGCCCTTGAAATTCTTCCATATATCCAGAATTTCTTCCAGGTCGGGTTTTTTCTCAAAGCTGGCGAAAACCGCGGCGGTATGGCCGTTGGTAACGGGAACGCGGATGCACTGCGTGGTAATGTTCGGCCCCTGGGCAGGAACGATGCTGCCGTTTTCCACATGACCCCAGATCTTCAGCGGCTCGTTTTCACTCTTTTCCTCCTCGCCGCCGATGTAGGGAATAATATTATCTACCATTTCCGGCCAGCGGGCAAAGGTTTTTCCTGCGCCGCTGATTGCCTGATACGTGCAGGCAAGCGCTTTGGAGATGCCGAATTTGGAAAGAGGGAACAGCGCGGGTACATAGCTTTGCAGGGAACAGTTGGATTTTACGGCAATAAACCCGCGGGAGGTGTGCAGCCGTTTCTTCTGGAAGGTAATAACCTCGGAATGGTCGGCGTTAAGCTCGGGAATGATCATCGGCACATCCGGCGTGCTCCGGTGCGCGCTGTTGTTGGAGATGACCGCGACCTCAAGCCGGGCATATCTCTCTTCTAACGCCCGGATTTCCTCTTTGGGCATATCTACCGCGCAGAATACAACCTGCACTGCCTGCGCGATTGCTTCCGCATCGGCCGAAGCGTCCAGCACCGGCAGCATGGCAATCTCTTCGGGCAGCGGTGTATCCATGACCCAGCGGTCGCCTACAGCTTCGGCATAAGATTTTCCCGCACTGCGCGCGCTGGCGGCAAGAACCTTTATACAGAACCACGGATGCTGGTTTAAAAGCGTTATAAAGCGCTGGCCCACCATACCCGTGGCGCCTATGATACCGACATTTAACTTTTCCATAGTTATCCTCCGCGTCACTCTAAATATATCGGTTATCATACCATAGAATCCGGCATCTGTAAAGTAAGTTGGCGGATTTTACTTGATTTTTTTGCTGAAAAATGATATAATCTGCTACAGAAAAATAAATAGAAGGAAGCAGGCAGTGGCGGTAACATTTTGTGCTTTGGGCAGCGGCTCTAAGGGAAACAGCTATTTAGTGGCCGGGAATAAAAATAGAATACTGATAGACGCGGGCCTGACCGCCAAAGCTATTGAATGCCATCTTTCGGCGATTGGCGTTTATCCCGGAGAGCTGAACGGTATCCTTGTGACCCATGAGCATACTGATCATATTGCCGGCATCAAGGTGCTTTCCAAGCGCTATGATATTCCGGTGTACGCCAATGAGCCTACCATGCTTGCGCTTTTGCGCAAAACAGGAGGACTGGAGGAAAAAAATATCCGGCTTTTTACTACCGGTGAGGATTTTTTTATCGGTGAATTTGATATCACTCCTTTTAAAACGCCCCATGACAGCGCTTCTCCCTGTGGATTTTCGGTTTATTGCCGAGGCAGCAAGATTACCGTTGCCACGGATATCGGTCATATGACGCGTACGGTGCTGAATGCCTGCAAGGGCAGCGATATTCTGGTGCTTGAGGCCAACCATGACATCGATATGTTGCTGAACGGGCCGTATTCTCCTTTTTTGAAACAGCGGGTGCAGGGCCCGAACGGCCATCTTTCCAATGAGGTTTGCGGGAAAACGCTGGCGTATTTGCTGGACGAGGGGTTAAAACAGATTATTCTTGCACATTTAAGCGAAGAAAATAATCTGCCGCAGCTTGCCTATTCTACCGTATGTACTTTTTTGCAGGAGCGCGGCGCCGTTGCGGGCAGGGATGTTTATGTGGATGTAGCCGCGCAATATCAAAGAGGAAAATGCTATCGTCTTCTGTAATGGACCGTGCGGCAGAACAGCACTTTTATAAAACGACCTTTTATGTCACGTAAGTATTGACTTTGCGGTATCTCTCCTATTATAATAAAAGTATAGAATATCTGCTTAAAAGGCAGATTTTTTTATACTTTTAAATGTGACATAATGTCACAAAAAACACAATGAGGAGAGAGATTTATGGAAGAAAAATGCGAAATAGCAGAACGAATCTTATCCCATGTAATGGAAATGGAAGACTATATCCGCGAACTGGATATGCATTTTGAAAGGACAGTTTTTGCCTGCGGTCCGTCGGGATATGTGGGCTGTTCGAATGAATGCCGGGGGGCGGGAGACCGGCGCCGAAGCGGCTTTATGGAGGATATTGCCGAATATTTAAATGCCCTGGGCAAAAAGAAGGATCGGGTGATTATCAGCCTAAAGCCCGTAGTACAGGCCTTTGAGGAATTGAAAGGAACCCGCAGCGGCCATGTGATTTATTTCAGGGTAGGTAGGGGATTATCGGTTCAGGAATATGCTGATACTTTTCAGTATTCCCGCCGTCATGCCAGGCGTTTGTATATCCGGGCGATGGCGGATTTTTATCAAAAGATCGCTCAATATGATACTGGCGGACTAATCGAACGGTTCCGGCAGGCGGAATAAATTTCTGTGTGTATGAAAATAACTCGAAAATTGACGAAAAAAGGAAAATTTATGGAAATATTTTTTTAAACCCTCTTGTAATTGTAAAAAGCGTATGGTATAATTTCATAGAAAAGAGATGAAAAGAAGAGAATCATGGCAAAAAAGACTGGAATGGGGTGATTCCAATGGAGTTTTTGGCAAGAATAGGCACAACATAAAAAAAGTAGCTATGCGGAAGCACAAACGCAATAAAGTTTGTTTCAGTACTCATGTTATGCTTTATAATTTTGTGAATATGTTGCGCGCACACGGTCCGGGAACGTACCGGGTCCGTTTTCAGGCAAAGCTGGATAATGATGCGCCCGGCAATACGGAGAATATGTCGCCCTATATTTCTACGGTTTCGGGGCAGCATATTTCCCTGGGACCGGTTACGCTGTCAAAATCCAGCTGGCAGTATTTTGAGATTGATATTACGCAGGCGATGATTGACTTCTATGACCTTACCGACGATAAAACCTTTTTGCGTTTTCAGGGAAATGTGGATACGCTTTCGGGGTTTTATATTACGGACGTTAATATTACTCCGCCGGTGATTTCCAAGGGTATTTATTATTTTAAAAATGCCGGAACGCAGAAATATATGGATATTGAAGGTCCCGCGGCCGGAAGCGGCACGCAGATTCACCAGTGGGATCTTCATGGAGATACCAGCCAGCGCTGGGACGTGCAGTTTGTAAGCAATGACCATTACAAAATTCAGTCGGTCTACAGCGGCCTGTATTTGAGCGTAGCCAATGATTCTGCGGCGCAGAACGCCGCGATTGTGCAGAATTCCTTTGATTGGCTTAACGGTCAGCTGTTTAAATTTGAAAGAACGGCGGCGGGCAATATCAAAATTACGCCGAAAACGGGAAGCCCCAATAACCGGGTGCTTTGTATCGGTGCGTATATTGCCAATACCAACGGCGTAAATATCGAACAGCGCAACTATATTGAAGATTCCAATTATATTGACGAATGGATTGCCGAAAAACGGGTGGACAGATATATTCTGCGCAGTTTTCTTTCTGAGAATATACCGTCCTCCAATGCACAGACGGTTTCGAATGTAGTTTCTTTTAGCCAAACTTTAAATGGGATGTTTAACAGAAGCTTCGGTGTTTTCATCAATTTTGAAATACCGGATGTGACGAGTTTTGAGGCAGAGGAAGCACATTCCGGAGCCTGTACCGGCAGCTGCGGAGTATGCAGCAATACATATACGCCGGGACAGACCGGCGTGCATCATAGGAATGTAATCAGACAAACATATGCTGAACTTTCCAAAATGCGAAAAACAGGGAACCAAATCCATGCCTTATGGTATTCGGAAGGCCCGGAGACCTTTTGCTCCATGGAAATTGACGGGCATGCTTTTATGCCGTCCAGTGATGTAGGAGTAAGCTATGGCCGAGAGCCTGTACTGCAGATTTTTAATCGCGATAGTTTTCAATTCGATAAAACCGTAGATGTATATCGTTATACTCTTTTGCACGAAACCACACATATTTTCGGCGTGTGGGATCAGCCAGGGCATACTCAAGATTGTGTAATAGGATATCGGGAGCCGGTAAAAGGTGCTTACGCAAGCTTTTTGAATCGGTTGAGCGAAGGATATGAGGCTTGGTGCCCAGACTGCAAAGCTGTTATGATGCGGTATGTAGGCCGAGAATTCGGTACTTGAGGAAAGGAGTAAAACGAGATGAAAAAACTGATGTGTTTATTGATAACCGTGTTATTGGCAGGCTCTGCGGTTGGCTGTATTTCAGATGAAGCTGAAAGTAAAGCACTACATCATTATGGAGGAGATGCCGTGAGGTATAAAAGCCAGCAGGAATACGAAGCGGAATTTTTAAGATATCTTGCGGATGGAGAAGTGGATGAACGGTTTGTAGAAATAGCTCCATATCTGCCGGAGGATTATTACTTGATGCCGGAGGGGACTTTCGGATTTATAGAAGTATATTA
>CAJMLN010000070.1 GCA_905214315.1 uncultured bacterium
AGATAAATAGCCCCGGTTTCGCGATATAAGTTTGTACCGTATGTAGAACGCAGCTTATGCGGCGTAATGTGCTTCAGCGGCGTAATAATGGAGGCGTATTTTTTTACTAAAAGCTGAACGGCCCGTGTGGTAATACGTTTTCCCTGCAGGGATAAGAAAAGGGCAGGGGAGTCAGCGCCTTTCATTTCCAGGCGTTCGTTGTTGCAGTAGCTGTCAAGCGCTTCGGCAATTTCATCATTGATGAAAAGTACGGTCTGATTCCCGCCTTTGCGTGTGATCCGTATGCTGAGATTTCTGAAATCCACATCTTCTGTATTTAAACCAACACATTCACTGATTCGGATTCCTGTGCCTAAAAACAAGGTTAACATAGCCAAATCCCGGCTTTTTGTAAATTGATGGAACTGCTTTTGCTTTGCACTGAGGCCTTCTCCGGATTCCACTGCGTCCAGCAGCCGTGCGACTTCATCTACATCCAGCCGGACAATCGCTTTTTCGTGTATTTTTGGTAAATCTACCAAAGCCGCTACATTTGCTTGCAGCTCTTCGCTTTTATAAAAATATTTAAACATCATACGGATAGAAGCGATTTTTCTTGCCCGGCCGTTTTCTTGGTTTTCCACAAGCTTGTTGTCTTCGTTTGTATAAAGAGAGATATGATTGATAAAATCTTCAATATCATGGGCTGTAACGGTCTGTAAGTCATCCAGTGTAATTTCCTTGATTTCTTTCTTCTGTTTTTCGGCTAAGAAATGAAAGAACAGACGCAGATCATAGGCGTAATTGAGTCTGGTTAACGGGCCGGTAGTATTCTGGATTCCTACAAAAAGCGTTTTGCAAAAATCCGGCAATTCTTCAAGAACGGCTTGGAGCTTTTCCATAGTTTTTTTATTTCGGGTAAGAAAATATGAATCCATAAAAACACCTCTTAAAAAATATTTTAGGGGAAATCAAATTATTCGCAAAAGACAAGTTTTGCGAAAACTTATCAATATTTTAAAGAAAAATTTATCAATTGTCAAGAAAAATATAAAAAAGACTTAATAAAAGAGTTAACAATTAAATTGCTAACTCTTTTATGGCAAATTTAAATTTGTACACTTCACGTCCATAATGACGTAATGAACATGGGGCTGGCATTATCGGATTTTTTAAAACCGCAATTCTCATAAAAATTTAATTCTTCATCATATACTATTACTGCGATACGCAAATAGTCTTTGTACTTATTTTTCACCATTTCCACAAGCGTTCTGCCTATTTTCATTCCATGATACTTTGGATTTACAAGCAAATAATGAATATACGCCGTCATGATTCCGTCATCCATTACGCAAATCATACCAATAAGCTTATCATCATCCCAAGCGGAATATACCGTTTTAAAGCCTTGCATCGCAACAATAAGTTTATCGGGATAATGACCTGATGACCATTCGACCGACAGAAACAAATTTTGTAATTGTTCTTCGTCAAATATCTTTGTATCGCTATATTTAATATCCACTCATGTTACCTCTACAAATTCTCTATTGTTGATAAAATTAAATCCAAAAATGCAATAAGCATTAAACTTACATCTTTGCAAATCATTAGCTTTGAAAGTGTATAATGGGTTACAAATACATACTTTAGATAATATAATCGTGATAAGTGATGTTTCCTACGCAAGTGATGTTGTGCCTATGGCACATGTACCTTCCTTACCGGAGGTTACGGCAAAGACAAGTTTTAGTATTACTGCGCTGCTTTCAGTTTTTTAACGGCATCCGTAGCCAGCTTATCGCACCGGTTATTCAATTCGTTATCGGCGTGGCCTTTTACTTTTATAAATTCAATTGTATGAATTTGAAAAAATTCATACAACTTCAGCCACAGATCTTTATTGGGAATGTCCGCGTCGTTTTTCTTCCAGTTTTTTTTCTTCCAGCCGTAAATCCAGCCTTCTTTAAAGGCATTGACTAAATACGCGCTGTCGGAATAAAGCGCGATTTCACAGGGTTCTTTTAATAGTGACAGCGCTTCAATAGCCGCGGTAAGCTCCATACGGTTATTGGTAGTGTTCTTTTCAGCACCACTTATTTCCTTGGACGCACTGCCGTAAAGCAATACAGCCCCCCACCCTCCTGTTCCCGGATTCCCGGAGCAGGCGCCGTCAGTATATATTTTTACTTTTTTCATTTATTTCCCTGTGCCTTATCATAAGCAGCCCAGACAGACTGATATTTATTTTTAATAGCCACATGCTCCTCATATGTTTTAGAATAGGCAACTTCTCCCGTATAGGGATCAGTGAGGGTAAAGTATAGATATCCGCCCTTTAACGTATCCTCGTCCGGATACAGCACGGCGCGAATCGCTTCTTTGCTGGGGTTGCAAATAGGTCCCGCGGGGATGCCGGAAACAAGATATGTATTGTAAGGAGAATCTACTTTCAGCTCTTCCGCGGTAAGAACCAGACGCTTTACGCCGAGCGCATACTGTACCGTAACGTCAGATTCCAGACGCATATTGTTTTCAATCCGGTTATGGAAGACGGCCGATATCTTATAAAAATCCTCCCCTCTGCCCTCTTTTTCCACGATAGAAGCTAAAGTAAGTACTTGGTGCATGGAAAGTCCCAGCTCATTGGCACGTTCAGTATATGCGGGTGTATAGATCTCATTTAGCCTTGAAAGCAGCTTGCTGATCACCGTTTGATTAGAGGAGCCTACATAAAACTCATAGGTATCCGGAAACAGATAGCCCTCCAGCAAATATTTTAAATTGCCCATATCGTAAAGGGGCAGAACAAAATAGAAATCATCGTAATTCCGGGCATTTTTACATTCATTTAAAAAACTTTCGGCAGATTCAATAACATTGGATGCTGCTAAAATTTCAGCAAAATCTTCGATTGTGGTTCCCTCTATCAGGGTAACGCTGACCACGGAAGCCGAAGCGGTAGGCCGCGTGATCGTATCTAGAATATCCTGGGCACTCATGGTTTTATCCAATATGTACTCACCGCTTTGTATTTTAGAAGCAACACTGGTAAAGTCTGCTAAAAGCTTAATGCCCCAGGATGTTTTAACCAGACCACATTCTTCCAGCTTGTTTGCCACGTAAGACATTGAGGCGCCTTTATTGATGGTAAAAAGCACCGGAGAATCGTCATGCTTGCTGACCGGAGAAAACAAGGTGGAAAGGACAAAAGAAATACTGGAAATAAATACGGTTAGAACCAGAATTCCGCTGATCAGATAAATAGTTACCGGCCTTATTTTGCGCCATGTTTTTTCCGTATCCCGTCCGGTTCCGATCCAGCCGCCGATTTTAATCAGCATATTCCGGCGTAATGTTTTCAGCCAAAGCCTGAATTCCTTAAAATTTTTAAAAGGCATTTCAAACTTACGCTTTGTCTTTTTTTGCTTTTCGTTTTTGGAGAAATGCGCCTGCGTATTGTCGCTTGCTTTTGACTTTTTTTCAGGCTTTTTATCAAAACTGCTGTATTTCATATTTCGATGATCATCGGCAAAATCATTGGTGTACGTTTTGTTTTTGCGTACAGGAATTCTTTTAGCTGATGCCTTATCTCATTTTTAATATAGGGCCAATCCCGCAGTTTATCACTGCTCAATTTTTCAATAAAAGTCTGTACCATTTGCTTGGAATGATTAATAAGGTCTTCATTATCCTTCATATAGATAAAGCCGCGCGAAATAATATCCGGCTCCGTAAGAAGCGCGCCGTCGATGCTGGAAAGTGTAATACATACAACAACAAGGCCGTCTTGTGAAAGCAGCCGTCTGTCCCGAAGAACGACATTTCCTACATCGCCGATGCCCAGACCGTCCACCATAATAACGCCGCTGGGAACATTTCCGTTAAAGCGGGCGCCGTCTTTTGAAATTTCCAGCACATGCCCCAGTTCCGGCATAAAAATATTTCCGTTATCAAGCCCTAATTTTTCCGCCAGCAGGGCGTGCTGCATCAAATGGCGGTATTCCCCGTGAACAGGCATAAAATATTTAGGCTTGGTAAGACTTAAAATCAGCTTTAATTCTTCTTTGCAGGCGTGGCCTGAAACGTGTACGGCATCCAGGGCTTCGTAGATCACGATTACGCCCAAGCGATATAAATTATTGATGACGCGGTATACCATACGCTCGTTTCCCGGAATTGCCGAGGCGGATACAATGACCATATCGCCCTTGGTCAGCTTAACCTTTGTGTGATCGCCCGTTGCCAGGCGCGAAAGGCCGCTCATCGGCTCGCCCTGCGATCCGGTTGTGATGATAACCACTTTTTCCTTGGGCATACTTTCAGCCTTTTCCGGGGTTACAATTGTTTTGGGATTAACGTTCAGTTCTCCCAACTCCACTGCTATTTTGGAAACATTTTCCATGCTGCGGCCTAAAAAGCAGACCTTACGGCTGTATTTTTCCGCATAATCGACGATTTGCTGAATTCTATGCACGTTGCTGGCGAAGGTAGCCACAATGATGCGCTTGTCGATTCCTTCGTCAAAATATTTTTCAAAGCATTCCCCTACCTTGCTTTCGCTCATGGTAAAGCCTTCGCGCTCGGCATTGGTGCTGTCGGACATCAGCAAAAGAACACCCTTTTCGCCATAGCGTGCAAAAGAAGCAAGGTCGATTACCTCTCCGTCAACAGGGGTGTAATCCACTTTAAAATCGCCGGTATGTATCACAACACCGACAGGCGTTGTGATGGCCAGAGCAACGGCTCCGGCAATGGAATGGTTGGTTTTTATAAACTCAATGGTAAAGCATCCGATCTTGACAACGTCTTTGGCCTGAATGCAGTTGATTTTTACAAGATTCTGCATCCGGTTTTCCTTCAGCTTGTTTTCAATCAGCGCCTGCGTCAGCTTGGTGCAGTAGATCGGAGCGTTTACCTGCTTGAACACATACGGAATTGCTCCGATATGGTCCTCGTGTCCGTGGGTTATCACAAATCCGCGCAGCTTGTCTGCGTTTTTTTCCAAATAGCTTACATCCGGAATAACCAGGTCAATCCCATAAAGCTCGTCTTTGGGAAACATGGAGCCGCAGTCAACAACAATTATATCATTACCGTACTCAATGGCTGTCATGTTTTTACCGATTTCTTCAATGCCACCGAGTGGTATTACGCGAAGCTTGTTTTTACTTTTCGCCACAAATATACCTCCTATTTGTATATTATTTTAATTAAATTATACATCAGTTAGGTAAAATTTGCAAGCAATTAAATTTACACAAAGTATCGAAGGCTGTCATTTCTCTTTGTTTATGCGATCCTTTATAAATTCTTCGGTAATATCCGCGGCATACTCTTCTTTTGCAAAGCGGCCGTAGGCGGTAAAGGAATAGCCGTTATTCGACGGAATGACCGTAATGAAACCGCCTTTGTACTCCGCCTGAATCCCCGCACTGTTTTTATCCTTGTTCAACGCAAAGATCGTTGCGCATTTTTCGTTGGGCGCACATTCAAAATCCAGTTTTGCAACGACCGTTTCATTCGGCGCTTCCAAAGCTCTGGAATCCAGGAAATAGGCCAGTGCTTCCGCAAAAAATGAAGGCTCAAATTCCAAAAGAGCGGCAAAGGAATGAAAGCTTTCCAGCTGCTGCATGGTATTTCCCTTATGCTGCATCAGTTTCAGAATTCTTAGATCGTTGGTTTGCGCTAAATTGCGGATTTCCTCAGAGGCATAATCCGGCAGAAAGACTTCCTTGCCGTCATAGAAGGCTGTAAGGCGTATTTTAAGGCGCATAAAGTCATCGGTTGATATTCGGCTGCCATCGGGTGCAAAAACGCTCTGTACCGTCCCATTTTGCGCAATAACAGCGGCCCGGTAAAGTCGATTCAGCGGTGCGGTGAACTCCGAGGCCCGTCGGGGAACAATATTATGGAGCCGATAGGCTTCACTTGTATACAGCTCCACATTGCTTTTGGAAAAAGGAATGGCATGATTCATAAAATATTCAAAATCCCCGTCCAGAGAATGAAGACGGATCATTTTCCCTCTTTTTAAAGAAAAATCATTCGTTTTGAAATCGATCTTTTTTTCTTCCCGGGAGGAAATATTCAAGCCCTTTTCATCTATCAGATCAATCCGCAGATTTTCTCCCTCCGCTCGGATATAGACCGCTTTCATTTTATACACTGCCGCGTAATACCGGCACGAAGAGCTTTGGCAGGATGAAATATATACCGTAGAGCCGCACAGGCTGTAATAAGAGGAAATCAGCATTGCCAGGGAGCCGGCCAGCCTGTCCCTGCCGCCGCAGACAAGGATTCTGGCGGCCGGATATGACGACGCGATCGCTGCCAAGGTACCGTGGTCAATGTCGTGGTTCCAAAGCCCTTGAATTGTGCCGTTATCCCAAAGCATATGTTTGACCGCATTTCCCGAGGTTTTCTTTCCTTCTACAGTTGTGTTCCGCTCAATTTCTATATTGTTGAAAACAGAGGCTCCGGCCATCAGCTGCGTATTTCGATTAAGAACAACACGAGAACCGATGATATTCTTTCCGCCGAAGAGCGTTCTTTCCGCCTTTGTTTTGCTGCCCATTACGGCGTTGACGCAGTCACTCTCCAGCAAGACGGCCTGATCCCAGAGCACGGCCTGTTCTATCCGGCTGTTTTCAATAATACAGCCGCTGCCGATCACGGCATACGGCCCTATGGTGCTCTTCCCGCTGATAACGGTATTTTTGCCGATATATACCGGTGCGGTTATTTTTACATCTTCTCCCAGGGAAACATTTTCTTCAAAAATATTTCCCATTTCTCGCCCGAATACCTTTCCATTAAACAAATCCTGCTGCGCCTGAAGGTATGCCTCCGGCGTTCCGAGGTCGCTCCAGTAATCCTCGGTGATATATCCGTACATATTGGCGTTTTCTTTTAATAAAAGAGGAAACAGATCATTGCTGAAATCAAAAACCGTATCGGCAGGTATTTTTTCAAGAATCTTTTTTTCAATGATATAAATTCCTGTATTTACGGTATTGGTAACGACGTTTTCCCACTGGGGCTTTTCACAAAAGGAGGTTACCCGTCCGCCGGTATCGGTTAAAACCACACCGTACTCCAGGGGATTTTCCTGTTTGGAAAGTACAATAGTTACATCGGCATTGATACTCCTGTGGTACGTAAGAATTTTGGAAATATCGATATTTGTCAGAGCATCGCCGCTTACTACGATAAACGTATCCTGTATAAAGCTTTCCGCGGCTTTTACCGAGCCCGCCGTTCCCAGCGGTGTCTCTTCTTCAAAATATGTTATTTGGGTCCCCCATTTTTCCCCGCCGGAAAAATAATTTTTAATGTGCTGCGGAAGAAATTTCAGCGTTACACCGATGTCCTGGATTTCGTATCTTTTCAGCAGCTCCACGGTGTATTCCATCAGGGGTTTGTTCAGTACGGGAATCATGGGTTTGGGTAATTCCTGGGTAAGCGGTCGCAGCCGGGTCCCGTTGCCGCCGGCCAATATAATTGCCTGCATATAAAAATCTCCTTTTTTGCTTTATATGCAATATTTTTTCCTTTATAAGGGGGTTTATGCAAATAAAAATAAGGACTGTATAATCTGAAACGAAATTGAATATATTACAGCACAACGAAAAGAAATTTGTCTTTTTATAAAAATATCATTTCTACTTTCTTTTTTTAAAAAAACTTTTGAAAAATATCGGTTTTATGATATAATTATAATAGTGCGTAGCCAAAAAAGGTGTAAGTCCAACTTTAGGACTTACACCTTTTTTATTTTTAGGAAGAATTAAAAATGAAAGAAACCAACCAGGTTTGTCTTGCTACAGAAAAAATTAGTAAACTAATGGGTAGATACGCCGTCCCCTGTATTATTTCACTGTTAGTTGGTGCGCTTTATAATACTGTCGATCAGATATTTATTGCAAACGCTGCTTATCTTGGCTCATACGGAAATGCTGCTAATACCGTTGTATTCCCGCTTACGGTCATCGCTTTGGGCATTGCTGTAATGATTGGTGATGGTACGTGTGCTTTTGTCAGCCTTTCTCTGGGCGCAGGCAAAAAGGAAGATGCGCATAAGAGCATTGGTAATGCGATTTTG
>CAJMLN010000071.1 GCA_905214315.1 uncultured bacterium
TGATAAATCATCAACAAGAAAGGAATGTGAAAATGACGAATACTGTGTTATTAAAAAATGCCATCAGGAAGAGCGGATTAAAGTTGAAATACATAGCTGTGCAATTAAAAATCAGTCCGTATAGCTTATACAGAAAAATAGAAAACAGAAATGAATTTAGGGGCAGTGAAATCAGGGAATTAGGTGTGGTGCTGCATCTCTCTTCCGAAGAAATTGAAGAAATTTTTTTTGGATGAATGGTGATTTTAAATCAACATTTAACTAAAAGCTATTTTTGAGCGGCAGTTGGTTAAGGAAGCCTGTGTATCTGGTGGTAAAAAATTTTGTTTGTAAGTTAAAAGGAGAGGTATGGAATGTATCGGTGCGGCAAATGTAAAGGACTGTTTGACACACCGCGCGGACGTCGTGAGTATTATACGGAAAGTATAGCAAAGTACGAGGAGGGCTGCCTGTACTGTGAGAGTTTGGAATATGACGAGCTGGTGCGGTGCAGCCGGTGCGGAGAGCTTTGCAGAGAGAGTGAGTTGACAGAATGTTTATGTATAGCGTGTGAAAAGGAATTGCAGGAAAAAGTAATCGCTTTTTTTCGGCAATTTGAGCAAAATGAGCTTGATTATATTTTTGAATCAGGAATATTGGAGAAAATGTAAACTATCTTGGAAGCTGCGCAGAACATAGAGCAGGCGGAGGATAAGAAAGGGATGTTTTGTGCCAGCGCAGAAAGGAAAAAGCAGATGGAGCCAATGCAGGCACAAAAATATTTCGTTATAGAAGGAGGCTGAAGATAACCGAGAAGAAACACCTATACCATTTATAGGATGTTTTGAAAAGTTCAATGGTGAGGCAATTGGAAAATTATTTAAAGCAACGCTTGAATTCCGTCAAAGGGGAGAAATACTGGAGATAGGCCGATTGAAGCAGCGTTTTCTTTCGTTAAGCTATAAAGAGCCGAGGAGAAAAAATATATAAATGAGAGAAAGAAACGGTTGTGGGTGCTAAAGGCGGTGCAGCTAAGAAAATTAAAATGCTAAGAAAAACAAGGAGAGAGTTTAAAAAAGCAATATTTCCGAAAAGTATACGAAGCTGACGGAATGGCTTGGGAGGGACAGAGATGAGGAGTATATTGCACGGTTGGATGATTTGCAAAGGAAAATGAAAAAAACATTATGCGAAAAGTTTAAATTGGTGGTGAAGGAGTAAAGGATGAGTGCAGAGAAGAGTATCAATTGTATGATGAACAGAAAGGAATATAATGAAAATATTTATGATGCTTTGGAAAAGCGGGTGGTGTAAAGGTATGTGGTTCTGTAATTAACCGTAAAGGGGAAATCCTTTGTTTTTGTATAAAAAGCATAGAAAAGAATAAAATTTTTGGAGGTAGAGGAGCAATGAAATATTATTGCCTGGCAGAATATTGTGTTTGGCGGTTTAGGGAGAAAAACCGGTTTGCTTGTATGTTCCCGGGGGAAATTTGCCCAAAGGGGAAATGTATGGATCGGGAAGAAAAGGAGCAGCTACAGCGGGAAACGGTAAAAGAGGACAAGCAATGCATATAGGGGCAACTGCGCGTATATGGGGAAAGGGAGAAAAGCGGTGAGAATATGACGGAGAGAGAATTGAACAGTCTGTATTACATAGAGAGGGAAATTAAAACACTGGCAGTGCTGCTGAGCGATTTGCCTGAGGATGTGGGGTTGGGAAGCACAGTTTTTGACGGAATGCCGCGCGGAACGGATATAGGAGATAGAACTGCCCAAATAGCCGTAAAACGTATCATGCTTCGGGAGCAGCTGAAAAAAGCACAGGAAAAACGCATACAGGAAAGCGCTAAAATTTATAACTATATTAACGCCGTGGAGGATGCAGAGGTGCGCAGCATAATGATAATGCGCTTTATAGAACTTAAAAGCTGGGAGCAGATCGGAGAGAAACTATATATGTACCGGAAAACAGCGGCAAGAAAAATGCGGAAATATCTTTCCCAGCATTAAATTTGCCCCCAATGCCCCAACGGGGTATGCTATAATGATATCGTAAAGGACTGCGAAAAGCGTGGTCCTTTTTTATATTAGTAAAATCCACAGAAAAAGGAAGTGGCAGAGGTGGCGGAGTATAAAGGATGCAGGCTTTCGGATAAGCAGCGGAAATGGCGGACGTACTATGCACAGGGGAAGACGCCGGAAGAGGCGGCGGAGCTTGCGGGATATAAGGAAAAAGGAAAACATTCGTTTGCATATATTGGCTGGCGAAATGTAAAAAAGCTTGTACAAGATGGCGAAGGCGGGACTGAAAGCAGCGGCAGGATTGCCATGGAGGAGATTAACAGCTTTTGGATGGCAACTATGAAGGATGAAAGCGCGGCGCTTCAGCACCGTTTAAAAGCTTCGGAACTGCGTGCAAAAACAGCGGGGGGATTTGCGGATAATACAAGTATTCATGTAACCGGCGGTGTGGTGTTTATAGCCGGTGAGGATAAAATTGAAGACTAAAATTTATCTGCCGGAGATCGTTGGCAGAGGATACGGGGAATTTTGGCGATGTAAAAAGCGGTATCGGGTATTAAAAGGCGGCAAAGGCTCTAAAAAGAGCACAACGACCGCCTTAAATTATGTGTATCGTCTGATGAAATATCCACAAAGCAATCTACTTGTGGTGCGGCTGGTATACAATACGCACCGGGATTCTACTTTTGCGCAGCTGAAATGGGCGCAGGAGCGGCTTGGGGTTTCCCACTTGTGGCAAAACACCGTATCGCCGATGGAAATGACCTATAAACCTACCGGGCAAAGGATTTTATTTCGGGGATTTGATGATGTGTTAAAACTGGCATCGACAACGGTGGCCAAGGGATATCTTTGCTGGGTATGGGTTGAAGAAGCTTATGAAATAAAATCCGAGGCAGATTTCGATAAGCTGGATATGTCTGTTCCCCGGGGAGATATATCAAAGGAACTGTTTAAACAGACTACGCTTACCTTTAATCCGTGGAACGCAGAGCATTGGCTGAAAAAGCGTTTTTTTGATGCTCCAGACGCCATGACGCAGGTATTTACTACAACATATCAATGCAACGAGTTTTTAGATGAAACGGACAAAGCGGTATTTGAACGGATGAAACAGGAGAACCTCAGAAAATACGAGGTTGCCGGTTTGGGAAATTGGGGAATTTCCGAGGGACTGATCTATGAAAATTGGAAAATCCTTGAATTTGATGAAAAGAAACTTGGCGTTTGTGAGGATGCAGAAGGAAACAGAGCGGACTGTTCCTGGCAGTATCGATCATATTTTGGCCTTGACTATGGATATATCAATGATCCTACGGCGTTTATCGCATATAAGGCAAACCCAATAACTAAAGAATTATATATCTTTGACGAGCATTATCAGGTAAAAATGCTCAACAGTGATATTGCTGATATGATTATAGGGAAAGGCTATGCAAAAGAACGGATTCGGGCCGATGCCGCGGAACCGAAATCAAATGACGATTTAAGACGTATGGGAATTTTACGGATACAGGCATCGGTAAAGGGACGAGACAGTGTAATGAATGGGATTATGGCTCTGCAGGAATATAAGATATTTGTGCATCCGCGGTGTAGACATACGATAGCAGAACTCTCATCCTACTGCTACAGAAAGGATAAAAACGAAAAAGGAGTGAATGAACCGGAAGATAGAAACAACCATTTGATGGATGCCATGCGCTACGCCTTTTATGACGTGCGCTTTTTTGTCCCTCAGGATCCCGGTATAAAGCGGAGGTTGGCACCGGAGGAGTATTATAACATTAAACACGGCATGACGCCGGAGGATATGAGAGGAGAATGGTTTTGATAATTGCGGAAATAATGGTTTTAATGATTCTGTGGCTGATGAGCTGCGCTGCCAGTGCAGCTCTCGGCTTTTTTTATGCGAAAAAACGTAAGAATCCTGTCATTGTGCCCAAATTAATGACGGAGGAGGAAAAACGGCGGGCGGAAAAAGAGCGGAGAGAACTTGAAAACTTTTGGAGCTATACAGGTGATCCGCAGAATAATGCTATTGACCAATAAAAAGGTTAATAAATAATGCGTCCCCGCACCAAGGGGAGAAGGAGTGTAACAATGGAAAATACCGAAGCAATGAATGCTGTGGAGCAAACAGAGCAGGAGGTGGTGCCTGTTGAAGGGGCTGAGGCTGTACCACAAGCTGAGGAAAAGCTCGCAGAAGCAGGACAACAGGAGCAGACGGAACAGGGATTAAAAGTACGGTTCAACCATCAGGATCGTACCCTGACGCATGAGGAGGCAGTGGCGTATGCCCAAAAAGGTTTAAAATATGACAGTATTGCCCCTATGCTGCAGGACCTATCCTATCTGGCAGCTATAAACGGCAAAACAGCGGCGGAATTGATTCAAGAATATATTCACGCCGGCGAAGCATTGTACCGCCATGCTCTTGAAGACAAATACGGTGAGGATACGGAAATTATCAATCTTATGATGGAGCGCTACCGCGTGCAGAATAAAGCAAAATATGAAAGGTCGGAAAATGACCGCAGAAATGCTGAGAGAGCTATTGAGGAAAAGGCGCGGATGGCTTTGGAAGAGCGGCTTGCCGGTGATTTCGCAGAGCTGCAGAAGGATTTTCCTGCAATAAAAAGCTTTGCAGAATTGCCTAAAGAGGTAAAGCAGGAAGCTGTTGGCGGAAGAGATCTGCTAACGGCCTATCTGTTGTATCGGCACCGGGAAGAGAAAAAGACGGCGGCGGCAAAACAGACCGAGGCTGCGGCAGTAAGAGCGTCTGCGGGAAAGATGGGGTCCGCAGATGAGCAAGATGATCCGCTGATGGCGGCATTTTTAAAGGGTCTGAAAATATAATTTTATTTAAAAGGAGAAAAAAATATGGCACTGAATTCTATTACATACGCATCGAAATACGCAGCAGAACTGGATAAAATGATTGTGCAGAAAGCTGTTACCGGCTTTTTTGCCGATAACATTATGAAGGCGCAGTTTGTGGGCGCCCATACGGTATTGATTCCGGATATTGATTTTGTAGGTCTTGGTGATTATGACCGGGATAATGGCTTTCCCCAGGGAAAGACGGCGATTACCAATACCAGCTACACTTTGGCAAAGGATCGCGGGCGCGAACTTCAGATTGATCGCATGGACATGGATGAAAGCGGAATTGCGAACCTTGCCGGTCAGGTTTTACAGGAGTATGTACGTACAGAAGTCGTTCCGGAGCTGGACGCATACAACCTTTCCAAACTTGCGGGTGTGGCGGTAGCAAAATCCCATACGGTAACGTATGCAGCGTCCACTGTGTTTTCACAGCTGATAACGCTGATTAACAACGTGCAGGCGCAGACGGGCTTTACCGAGGAACTGGTTGCCTTTCTTGATCCTTCGGCTTATGCAGCGCTGATGACGGCGCCGGAGATCTCCAAGCAGATTATCGTATCTGATTTCAGGCAGGGAGACATTGAGCTTAAAATAAAAAAGCTCAATGACGTAGCCTTGATTCCTGTAGCAGCTGACAGAATGAAGACCGCGTATACATTTAATGCCGGAGCGACCGCGGTAGCAGGGGGATTCAGCGCAGCGGAGGATGCTCAGATCATCCATATGCTGGTGCTGCCTAAAACGGGGGCAAGCCTTGTGAAGAAAACAGAGAAACTGCGTATTTTTTCACCTGACCAGAATCAGGAGGCGGATGCGTATCTCTTCCAGTATAGGCTATATTATGATATTTTTGTAAAGAAGAGCGGACTTGATCATATCTATGCAGCATTATCAGCAAAGTCATCTGCTTAATTTGGGCAGGGAACAGGGGCGCTTCTGCGCCCCATTTGTGCATATAAAGAGAGGTATTTTATGAAATTTATCAGTGAATATGGAAATGAAATCATTATCACGGAGAATAGAAACAAGATCCGATGGTTAAAGACCCTTGGGTTCAGGCAAATGGAAGAAACTGAGCAGCTCAGGCCGATAAGGACAAAGAAGGGAGCCGGCAATGGAGATCAAAAAGAAACCAAATGAGATTTTTCAAGAATATAGAGCAGCGCAGGATTATAAAAATTCGATCGGCGACAGGGGAATTTATGAGCAGTCCCGCATGAACGAACGGTTTTATGTAGGTGACCAGTGGCATGGCGTGCAGGCGGGGAATACCCGCCCCTTGGTGCGCAGAAATATCATTAAACGAATCGGGGAATATAAAATATCCGCTATCTGTGCGGCGCCTGTTGCTGTGAATTACTCCGCCGACGGCGTTCCCGATACGACGGATATGAATATTGAAAAAAAACAGATTCAGGAGAACATGTATCAGGGGAATATCTCTGATGCTGCACCCATGCCTGCCGAAATTTCAGTAGTTATGGAAGCTCTTTCAGAGTATCAGAATATTACTGCCGAGCGGGTAAAATTCAATGATAAAACAGAACAGCTGGCCAGAAGCGCCTATATCAGCGGTACGGCCTTTTTATATACCTGGTGGGATCCTTCAGTAGAAACGGGCCTGTTTGCCGACAGCGGACAAACACAGCCGATTCGCGGCGATATTAATTGTGAAGTATTGAATGTAGTCAATGTAAATTTGGGTGATCCCAATAACGACGATATTCAATCCCAGCCATATATTACAATTTCGCAGCGCAAACCGATAGAAGAGGTTAAAAGAGAGGCAAGGGCAAATAGAGAGGCAGACGATATCAGCGCGGATTCCAATGCGATGTATGCTATCAATGCCGGTGACTGGGGAGAACAGGAACCTGCTGACAGTACCCGTGTAACTGTGCTTACAAAATTCTGGAGAGAGTACGATGCTGCGGCACATACGTATCGCGTAAAAGCAATTCGAGTTACGGAAAATACTGTGGTGCGCGGAGAATGGGATTTGGGAATCCATCTCTATCCCCTTGCAAAATTTGTTTGGGAACGGCGGTTTTCCTGCGGCTATGGGGACAGCGAGATTACATATCTTATTCCCAACCAAATCGCTATTAACCGGGCGCTCAGCGCGGCAGTATGGGCAGCTATGATGACGGGGATGCCCAAAACCATAGTGAATACGGATTTAGTGCATGACGCTGTGACAAACGATCCGGGACAGGTTCTGCGCATCAGCGCAGGGCAGGAATATGATGTGCAGCGAGCGATTGGCTATGTACATCCGCCGCAGTTTTCGGCGCAGTTCCAGAATATTGTAGCGGATATTGCGAGCAATACGCTCAGTGACAGCGGCGCTAATGACGCAGCGCTGGGGAATATCCGGCCGGATAACGCTTCGGCGATTATTGCTATGCGGGAAGCGGCCCTGCAGCCGATGCAGGTGTATCAGAATCGGTTTTACAGTACGATTGAAGATGTAGCCCGTATATGGGCGGATTTCTGGTTGAATATGTATGATAATCGGCCGCTGAGAATACGGGATAAAAACGGAACCCGGTATATGCCTTTTGATGCGAAACGATATAAAAATCTTATTGTCAATGCAAGGGTCGATGTGGGCGCATCCACGCTTTGGGGCGAAGCCGTTGTGGTAGCTTCTTTGGGTAATTTACTGCAGATGGGCATTATTACACCGCAGCAGTATCTGGAGCGGATTCCGAAAAATACAATTCCGGATATCACGGGGCTTATTGATGAAATGAAGCAGCGGGAGCAGCAAATACAGTTGAACCAGCAGGAACTAATTGCGCAGTTCGCGCAGCAGTATCCCGAGCAGTATGCCGCGTTTGAACAGATGTCGCCGGAGGAACAGGAACAAATGCTTTCGCAGATGATGAAGGAAACGGGGGCGGTGCAATGACCGGAGAACAAATTATAGCCAAGGCAATCTTTCTTTTGGGTTATAACGATATGTTTGGAAATACCAATGACGCTAGATTTCAGGTAACGGCCAAAAATGCGCTGAATTTTATTTATTCAGATCTGTTTTATATCAATCAGACAAAAGGATTTAAAGAAATAGAAGGATTTTCGGATGAAATAGAACTGCCCGAAAGAGCGCTTTTTGATGTAATGCCTTACGGCGTTGCGGCATTTATTGCTCAGGC
>CAJMLN010000072.1 GCA_905214315.1 uncultured bacterium
CATTAAACGTATCAATATTGCGGTTATTGAAAACTGGGTCGGTATCCGACCGGCTTTGCGCCACATGCAAATTAGCCTCTATAAAGATAATAGCCTGGGGCTGATACGCCTTTATTTTCTCAATCAATTCCCCATATTTTTTTACCGTAGCGGCCTGATTGTAGCCCAGCTCATTGATACCGAGCATAATATAGATTTTACCATAGGTCTGCTCTGTCATCAAAACGTCAAAAGTCACCTTTCCCATGCCAGGTACGGAAACCTTCTCCGTAGTAATATTATAAACGCTCATACCTGTAGTAGCAAAAAAAGCGGCCCCTTCTAAATTTCCGTATTCAGAAAGCCCCACTGTTCTGGAATCGCCGATAAACAGTGCATCCTTAAAATATCCCTCCGGCGCCTGTGTAAAAACCGGATTTTCTGCAATCTCTCCGGAAGAATCGGGCTTTTCCGTCGCCGCAGTGGTAGACTCCGGCAATATCGGGGAGACCGTTGCGTCCGTCTGCGGAAACTCTGTTTCCACCGGAAGCCCTGTTTGAGCATCTCTTTGCCTTTTCACCTTGCCGAAAACGACAATAAACACCACAAGCAGCGCAGCAACCAGAATAACCGAAAGAATATTAAAGATATATCTTTTCATAAAAGCCTCCTAAAACCGAAAATATAAAAACGGATCATCCAATCCCTTATTCAGCAAAAATACCGAAAGCGCAAATACAGCGGCCAGCACAGGAACGATCACCCAGTGGTTTTGAATTTTCCTATAGATCTTTGCCGGAAGAGCCGTGCAGCATAAAAGCCCCGCAGCCAGCAAAACGCCGTATATTTTTCCGTATTTTATGTAATCAAGCGCATAGACGCCCTCGCCGCCTATTCCTATCAGGCGTCCGGCATAAACGGCTAACTGTCCGCAGTCAGTAATGGCAAAAATCAGCCACGAAAGCGGAATCATCAGCGCCATATAGCCATGCCCCACAGCGGGAAAGCGATTCAGGACTTTAGAAAGACCGAGCTTTTCCACCACGATCAGAAGATATAAAAACAGCCCCCACAAAACAAAATTCCATGACGCTCCATGCCAGAAGCCCGTCAGCAGCCAGACGACAAAAAGATTGAAAAATGTCCGGCCGCCTCCCTTGCGATTGCCTCCCAGCGGAATATATACATACTCTTTAAACCAGACGCCCAGGGTGATATGCCATCGTCGCCAGAACTCCGTCATGGAAAGTGAAAGATACGGTTGCTTAAAGTTCTGCGGCAAATGAAAGCCTATCATTTTTCCTAAGCCTATCGCCATCAGCGAATAACCGTAAAAATCAAAATACAGCTGCATACTGAAGGCAATAATCCCCATCCAGGCAAGCGGTACAGAGATACTTTCATAGCCGATGGCCTGAACATCGCTCCATAGCCGTCCGATCTGGTTGGCCAGCAGCACCTTCATCCCTAAGCCTACGACAAAATACTTTACACCGTTTAAAAAAGTGCGGACGGTATGATGCCGAAGGGCCAATTCCCCCTGAATATCCTCATAGCGCACAATAGGGCCTGCCACCAGCTGCGGAAACATGGTAATGTACATTCCCAAACGCAGAAAGGACCGCTCCGCCTTAATTTTTTTGCGATAGACATCCGCCAGATAGGATACCTCCTGAAAGGTATAAAAGCTGATGCCGATGGGAAGAACCAGCTCCGCGCAGGGCAGGCGCGGTCCCTGAGGAATCAGTTCCAGAAGCCGATTGATATTTTCCGCAAAAAAGCCGGCATATTTAAAGACAAACAGCCAGCTGAAATTATAAAGAAGCCCCGTCAGAAAGAACGCTTTTCGGTATTTTCCGCGCTGTGCAATCGCCCGTCCCAGCAGATAGTTCACAAAAACAGAAAGCAGCATAAAAACCGCATACAAAGGATTTTCTATCGTACCATAGGTATAAAAAACAAGACTGAAAGCAAAAACACAGAAATTTTTTATCTTAGGCGATACCAGATAATACGCCGCCAGAAACAGAGGCAAAAATATAAAAATAAATTCCAGACTGCTGAATACCATTTTGTCCCTCCGTTTTTTTCCTCTCATGATTATAGAGCAAAAAATGCTGCAATAGGTGACAAAAATTTTATTGTTTAAAAAAATTTCTCCGCAAAAAAAAACGTTTTGGCAAATACAAAAAAGCTTTTACCAAAACGTTAATATCCCCGCAAAACCCGCGGACCCCTCCCAAATGCCGAGAAGGCTTCAGTTTTCCTCAAACTGGCTGTTATACAGGGTTGCATAAAATCCGTTTTGCCGCAGCAATTCCTCATGCGTCCCCTGCTCTACCACATTGCCCGCCTGCATGACCAAAATGATATCGGCGTTTTGTATCGTAGAAAGCCGGTGCGCCACAATAAAACTGGTTCTGCCCTGCATCAGCGTTCCGAAAGCATCCTGTATTTTCTGCTCCGTACGCGTATCGATGGAAGAGGTCGCCTCGTCCAGAATCAGCATCGGCGGCAGGCACAGCATAATGCGCGCAATACACAGAAGCTGCTTCTGCCCCTGGGAAAGTCCGGCGCCGTCTTCGGAAAGCACCGTATCATAGCCTTTCGGCAGCCGGTGAATAAAGCTGTGGGCATGAGCCGCCTTTGCCGCGGCTATAATCTCCTCTTCCGAAGCCTCCGGCCGGCCGAAAGCAATATTTTCCTTTACCGTTCCCTCCCGCAGCCATGTTTCCTGCAAAACCATACCGTAATTCTTTCTTAAGGAATGACGCGTTACCTGCCGTATATCCTCTCTCTCTACCCGGATAGCGCCCCTGTTTACATCATAAAAGCGCATTAAAAGGTTAATCAGCGTCGTTTTGCCGCAGCCGGTAGGACCTACGATAGCCACGCGCTGTCCGGGCCGCACCGTCAGGTTAAAATTCTGTATCAGCTTCTTTTCCGGCACATAGGAAAAGCTTACATTCTCTATGGTCACATTGCCCGCGGCTATCCCCAGCTCCTGCTTTTCCTCTAAAATTTCCGGTGTCTCTTCAATCAATTCAAAAAGTCTGGCGGCGCAGGCCAGTGCATTTTGGAGTTCCGTTATCACTCCGGAAATTTCATTAAACGGCTTGGTATACTGGTTGGCATAGCTTAAAAAGCAGGAAAGCCCGCCCACCGTAATCCCGCCGGCAAGGGCGCTGAGCGCCCCGAACAGGCCCACAGCGGCATACACAACGCTGTTGACAAAGCGCGTAGCCGGATTGGTCAAGGAAGAAAAAAACGTAGCCTGCAAGGAGCGTTTTTCCAGCGTATCATTGAGCCGGGCAAAAGTTTCCACCGTCTCTTCCTCCCGGCAAAAGGCCTTTACCACCTTTGCGCCGCCGATCATCTCATCGATATACGCCGTCTGCTCCGCCCGGGTCTCGGATTGCTTTTTAAACATCGAATACGTGCGTCTGGCAACAAAATTGGCAATAAACAGGGAAAGCGGCGTCAGCACAACCACCACAAGCGCAATCTTCCAGTTTAAAGACAGCATAAAGCCCAGAGTAACCGCAATCGTTACCACGCCGGTAAACAGCTGGGTAAACCCCATCAGCAGACCTTCGGCAAATTGATCTGCATCGGCAATGATACGGCTGACCGTCTCCCCTGCAGGATGCGTATCCATATATTTTAAAGGAAGAATCTGCAGCTTTTGAAAGGCCGCCGCCCGAATATCCCGTACAACACCGTAAGTCATACGGTTATTGATAATATTCATGCTCCACTGCAGCAGCGCGGCGGTGCCGGCCAGAATACCCGCCTGCAGCAGCAAAATCCACACCGTTTTAAAATCCACGCGGCCGACATCTATAATACAGTCAACAGCCTTGCCGATAAGAATTGGAATATACAGCGTTAAAACGACTGTTGCCGCCGCCAGCAGCACCGAAAGCAGCATGAAAATCCGGTATCTGCCGATATACTGCAATACTTTTTTCAAGGTTCCGCTCTTTTTCATGCCTCTTTCGCCTCCCTGACCTGGGAAAAATAAATCTCCCTGTAAACCGGCGATTCCTTCAATAAGCTTTCATGGCTGCCCATTGCCGTAAGAGCGCCGTCCTCCAGCACAAGAATTTTATCCGCATGGCGCAGGGAAGCCGTACGCTGCGATACAATAAATACCGTCATTCCCTCCAGTGCGTTCAGCGCCCGGCGCAGCGCGGCGTCCGTGGCGTAGTCCAGCGCCGAGGAGCTGTCATCCAAAATCAAAATCCTCGGCTTTTTCACCAGCGCCCGCGCAATGGTCAGCCGCTGCTTCTGTCCGCCGGAAAGATTGCGGCCGTTTGGCTCAATTTCGGCGTCCAATCCGCCTTTTTGCCGAATGATTTCCAGCGCCTGCGCCGTCTGCGCGGCCGCCAGCAGCTCTTCATCCGACGCCTGCTCATTTCCCCACAGCAGATTTTCCCGTATGGTTCCCTTAAAAAGGTGGCTGTGCTGCGGCACTACGCCGATCTTCTCCCGCAGGGCGGCAAAGGAATAGTCTTTAACATCCGCGCCGAAAACTTTCACAACGCCCTCCGTTGCATCGTAAAACCGCGGAATCAAATTGACGACGCTGGTCTTGCCCGCCCCCGTTCCGCCGATAATCCCGATCGTCTCACCCTGCCGCGCCTGAAAGCTGATACCGGCAATCGAGGGCTCCCGGTTGGCGCCGTAGCAAAGGGAAACATTTTCAAATTCCACCGCAGGCGCCTGCCGGTCCGCGGGATCGCCCGCCCCTTCTTCCTGGGAGGGAACAACCTCCAGCATGGCCTGAATCCGGTTGCCGCTGGCCACGGATTTCGTAACGCTGATAATCAAATTGGCCAGCTTAATCAGCTCGGTTAAAATCTGCGCCGTATAATTATATAAGGCGATCAGCGCGCCCTGCGTAACAAGGCCGGCCTCTACCCGAACAGCGCCTTTCCAAATAAGTACAACAACCGCCAGGTTGATAAGCACAAACGTAAGCGGGTTTAAAACTGCGGCTATTCTGCCGGTAAATACCTGTGCGCGGGTAAGCTCTTCGTTGCGCCCGCGGAAGCGCTCCACCTCTTCCTTTTCCCGGCAGAACGCCCGGATCACACGGACGCCGTTCAGGGTTTCCCGCGTGGCGGAAAGCACACCGTCGAGCTTCTGCTGCACCTTGCGGTACATCGGAACGCACACGAACATCACCGTAAAAACCACCGCCGCCAAAACGGGAATGATAACGGCAAAAATCAGCGCCAGATGCGCATCGATGGTAAAAGCCATAACCATGGAGCCCAGCACCACAAACGGGGAGCGCAGCAGCAGCCGCAGGGTAAGATTTATTCCGTTCTGCACCTGGTTCATGTCGCTGGTCAGCCGCGTTACCATCGTCGATGTCCCAAGAGCGTCCAATTCCGAATAGGAAAGCGCCTGCACATGCTTAAAAAGAGCCAGCCGTACCTTTGCGGCAAAGCCTGCCGCGGCTTTGGCGGCAAAATACTGCGCCGTTACCGAAAACAAAAGCCCCACAGCCCCCAGAAGCACCAGCACAAGGCACATGCGTACAACATATCCCCTGCCGGCAGTACCGTTGATGCCGTAATCGATCACCGCCGATATCACCAGCGGCACCAAAAGCTCCAGCGCCGCCTCCGCAAGCTTTAAAAGCGGCCCCAGAATACTTTCCTTTTTATAAAATTTCAAATATTTCAGCAATTTCAGCATTTTTCCACACTCCATAAAAGCAGCGGGATTTTCCGCTGCTTCCGTTTATGTGCCGCACGCAGAATCCCGTATGTCAGCAATCATATTCTCTTATGCACATATTTTAATATATTGATAGAACCGCTTGGCGGCACACCGCTTCCCTTTAAAACAGGCCGCTGATTTTGCCGGCTTCATCCACATCGATCTGCTCGGCCGCCGGCACCTTCGGCAAGCCGGGCATCGTCATAATATCCCCGGTAAGCACCACTAAAAATCCCGCGCCGGCCGAAATTTTTACACTGCGCACAGCCACCGTAAAATTCTCAGGCGCTCCCAGAAGAAGCGGATTATCGGAAAAGCTGTACTGTGTTTTTGCAATGCACACGGGCAGATGTGCATATCCCAGCGCAGTGAGCGCCTCGATCTGCTTTTTTGCCTGAGGCGAAACTGCGATACCGCTGCCGCCGTAAATCCGTTTTACAACGGCTTCGATCTTTTCCTCTATCGTTCCCTCCAGCGTATACGAGAACGAAAACGCATTTTCTTCCTCACAAAGGCGCACAACCTCGTGCGCCAGCTCCTCGCCGCCCCGGCCGCCGTCGGCCCAGACACTGGAGAGCACCGCTTTTACCCCCAGCGCGCGGCATTTTTCCATAATGAGCTCAATCTCCCGCCGGGTATCGGTGGGGAACTGATTCACCGCAACCACCAGGGGCAGATGATATACATTCTTTATATTGGAAGCATGGCGCAAAAGGTTGGGAAGCCCCTGTTCCAGCGCCTCCAGATTTTCCTGTCCCAATTCACTTTTAGGCAGGCCGCCGTGCATTTTCAGCGCGCGCACCGTAGCCACAAGCACTACGGCCGAGGGCTGAATTCCGGCGTACCGGCACTTGATATCCAGAAACTTTTCCGCCCCCAAATCGGCGCCGAAGCCGGCCTCGGTAACGGTATAATCCGCCAGATGCATGGCCATTTTGGTTGCCAGAACCGAATTGCAGCCATGGGCGATGTTGGCAAAGGGACCGCCGTGCACAAAAGCGGGCGTGCCCTCCAGCGTCTGCACCAGGTTGGGCTTCAAGGCATCCTTCAAAAGCGCGCACATAGCGCCCTGCGCATGAAGATCCCCCGCGGTAACAGGCTTTTCCTCATACGTATACCCTACAATAACGCGCGAAAGGCGGGCCTTTAAATCGGCAACGGAATCCGCAAGGCAAAATACCGCCATAATTTCGGAAGCAACGGTAATATCAAACCCATCCTCCCGCGGCACACCGTTTACCCGGCCACCCAGCCCGTCGGTCACAAACCGCAGCTGGCGGTCGTTCATATCCACACAGCGGCGCCAGGTTACCCTGCGGGGGTCAATATTCAGCTTGTTTCCCTGATAAATATGGTTGTCCACCATGGCGGCAAGCAGGTTGTTGGCCGCGCCGATGGCATGAAAATCCCCGGTAAAATGCAGGTTGATATCCTCCATGGGCACCACCTGCGCATAGCCGCCCCCGGCCGCGCCGCCTTTAATTCCGAAAACCGGCCCCAGGGAAGGCTCCCGCAGGGCCGCTATCGTATTTTTGCCGATGCGCCGCAAAGCGTCCGCCAGCCCGATGCTGGTGGTGGTTTTTCCTTCGCCGGCCGGCGTAGGCGTAATGGCCGTTACCAAAATCAGCTTGCTGTTTTTGGCAGGCGTTTCCTTCAGCAGGGAAAGATCGATCTTTGCCTTATACTTTCCGTAATGCTCAATATATTTTTCATCGATTCCCGCCTCCTGCGCAACCTCATCGATACGCCGCATCGTTACAGACTGTGCAATTTCAATATCGCTTTTCATTTTTACCCCCTGCTGCAAACCAGCCAAAATTTACGGTTGTATTATAGCATGAAACTAAAAAAAGCACTATTAAATTTTTCCGGAAATATACCCGAACCCCCGCCGCCGTGCAAAAAGTAGAAAATGTTTGTTTTCCGCTCCTCTTTTTAAATACCCAACTTATCAAAAAAAAGAAAAAGGCCGTTTTAAAAACGG
>CAJMLN010000073.1 GCA_905214315.1 uncultured bacterium
TTTTTTATCTGCAAACTGTTGAAATAAGTTTTTGCACAATTTTGTCAAAAAGTACACCTTTTGACAGCTGCTTTTTGCTTTATTCCGAAGAACGATGTTCTCGCAGTCTTCGGTAAAACGTGGATTCGCTGATATTATACTGTCTTAAAATCTCTGAGGAGGCAAGCTGCTTTTTCTCCCATGCGCAAAGAATTTCGGAGAACCCTTCCGGAAGATCTTTTTTTGGCCTTCCGAATTTTACCCCTCTTGCTTTGGCGGCGGCAATTCCCTGTAATTGCCGCTTTTTAATATTTTCTCGTTCGCTTTGGGCTACAAAGGAAAGAATCTGCAGAACCAAATCGGCAATAAAGGTACCCATCAGATCCTTTCCGTTTCTTGTATCCAGCAGGGGCATATCGATTACGCAGATATCCACGCCGATTTCTTTTGTTAAGATGCGCCATTGCTTCTGGATATTTTCATAATTCCGTCCCAGCCGGTCAATACTGAGGATATAGAGCAGATCTCCGGCTTTGAGTTTTTTCTTTAATTTTTTATATTGGGGGCGGTCAAAATCCTTGCCGGATTGTTTATCTGTAAAAATGTTTTGGTTGGGAACATTTTTTTCCTGCATAGCGATCCGTTGGCGGTCTTCGTTCTGGTCGGTGCTGGATACCCGTATATATCCGTATATGTTGTTTGACATGGCTTTCTCCGTTCCGCCGCTGCAATGTTAAGAAAATAGAGCAATATTTTTAGCGGCAAATCTTGTTTTGGTGTGTAAAAAGAGCGGTTTTTCTTAAAAACAGTATAAGAATGAGCCATTTTTCTGAAAATAAACAATATTTTTATTTTATTGATTAAAATTTGTTTTTGATAGAAAAAAATTAAATTCTTGCACTGCGGCTCTTTGCCGGACGCTTTATTTTTAATATAGGCTTTTCAGGCGTGTTTGTGCGGAAAACATTTTTCCTTGATTATTCCGCCGCTTTATTATATAATATATATCGTTAATTGCAGATTGAAATCATAAATTTCATAGGAGAGACCATGGCATATGTTGCGCTTTACCGCCAGTGGCGGCCGCAGAGATTTGAAGATCTTGTAGGGCAGGAGCCTATCGTCCGTACGCTTTTGAATCAACTGGAAAGCGGGCGGATTGCCCATGCGTATCTTTTTGCCGGTCCCCGGGGGACGGGGAAGACCAGCACGGCCAAGCTGTTTGCCAGAGCCATAAACTGCCGGAACCCCGAAGGAGGAGAGCCCTGCGGAAAATGCGAGGCCTGCTTGGCTTCCGGCGCGGATGAAAATATGGATATTATAGAGATCGACGCCGCTAGCAACAACGGTGTGGATAATATTCGTGATATCCGTGATAAAGTTATATTTGCCCCGGCAGTGGGCAAATATAAAGTGTATATTATCGATGAGGTACATATGCTCTCCGGCGGCGCTTTCAACGCGCTGCTGAAGACCCTGGAGGAACCGCCGAAGCATGTGGTGTTTATTTTGGCTACCACGGAGATCCATAAGCTGCCGGCCACGATTCTGAGCCGGTGCCAACGGTTTGATTTTAAGCTGATCTCCGCAAAGGTGATCGCGCAGCGGCTGGAATATGTGCTGAAGGAGAGCGGTGCGGAATTTGATGCGGCGGCGATTGAACTGATTGCCAAAAGCGCCGGCGGCGGAATGCGGGACGCGCTTTCGCTGGCGGACGTCTGCCTTTCCTATTGCGGCAGCCGGGTAACGCGGGATGACGCCGTGGGCGTGCTGGGCATTTCCGACAGGGGCTTTGTCTTTGATTTCAGCGAGGCGCTGATTGCCTCGGATACGGCAAAGGTTCTGGAAAAGTGCCGGGAGCTGGAGGCCGAGGGAAAGGATATCAGCGTATTTATTGCCGAGCTGATGGAGCATATCCGGGATATTCTGCTTTGCATGTATGCGCCGGAGAGCGAGGAGCTTCTTTCTCTTCCCGGAGATATGCAGGAAAAACTGAAAACGCAGGCCTCGCGCTCTAACGGAGAGAGACTGCTGCGCGCGGTGGAAATTCTCTCGGCGCTGGAGGGTGATATCCGGCAACATAACCGGCCGGAAATTCAGCTGGAGGCCGCTGCACTGCGCATCTGTATTCCCGCAGCGGAAAGCGATTACTCGGCCTATGAGGACCGTTTGAGCACGCTTGAAAAAAAGATAGAGCAGCTCTGCGCGGGCGGCGCTGCCGTGCCCGGCAGGGCTTCTGCTCGCCCCGAGAGCACCGGCGCGGAAATTCCGCCGTGGGAGGAAACGCCGCCTCCAGCACAGCGCGCACCGAAGCGGGAGAACAGGGAGAAAAAAGAGCCGGTAAAAGCGCCCTCTGCTCCGCGTCCGGCGGCCGGAAGTACGGACAGCCTGTGGAGCACGCTTTTAGCGCGGGTAAAGGCCTCCGATCTGCCGCTGTATATGATGATCCGCGGCTTTGACGGCGCCGTTTCCGAGAACGACGGCTTTACGGTGTATATTCCCCAGGCGGCGGCTTCAAAGGAGAGTCTGGTGCGCAGATATGAGGACGTGCTTGCCCGGCACCTTGAGGAAATCAGCGGCAAAAAGCTGAAGGTGCATGCGGCGGTAGGGGAAAATCCCCGAAAAGGCGAAGCAGAAGAGCAGGATGCCGGCAGTGCAGACAGAATGCAGGCCGCGCTGGATCTGTTTTCATAAATAAACAAAATAGTGGAGGTTTTTTCTTATGGCAAAAGGTGGGTTTCCCGGCGGAGGCTTCGGCGGCGGCAATATGCAGCAGCTGCTCCGTCAGGCACAGAAAATGCAGGCGGATATGGAAAAGGTGCAGCAGGAGCTGGAGGAAACAGAGCTGGAGGTCAGCTCCGGCGGCGGTATGGTGGTATGTAAGGTAACGGGCAAAGGCGATATCGTTTCCATTAAGATCAATCCGCAGATCGTTGACCCGGAGGATGTGGAGATGCTGGAGGACACCGTTACGGCGGCCGTAAAGGAAGCGCTCCGGCAGGCGGGTGAGCTTTCGGGCGAGCGGATGAACAAGATTACCGGCGGCATGGGCGGAGGCCTGTTTTAAGTGAGCGTATATATAGAGCCGCTGGCCAGGCTTGTCAATGCGTTTTCCAAGCTGCCGGGCATCGGCGGCAAAACGGCCCTGCGGCTGGCCTATCATGTGATCAGCGCGCCGGAGGAGGACATCAGGGAGCTGACGCTGGCGCTGGCGGAAATCAAGCAAAAGATAAAATACTGCGCGCAGTGCGGCAATTTTTGCGAAGGCGAGCTGTGCGATATCTGTGCAAGCCCGAAAAGAGATCATGCGCAGATCTGCGTGGTAAAGGACCCGCGGGATGTGATTGCCATGGAAAAGGCCGAGAGCTTCAAGGGTGTGTACCATGTGCTGCACGGAACGATTTCTCCCATGGACGGCATCGGCCCCGACGATATCCGCATCAAAGAGCTGCTGGCGCGGCTGGACGGCGTGGAGGAGGTCATTCTTGCAACCAATCCCGATGTGGAGGGCGACGCCACGGCGGTTTATATTGCCCGCCTTTTAAAGCCTATGGGCATCCGGACGACGCGGATTGCCCACGGAATCCCCATCGGGGGCGATTTGGAGTATATCGATGAGGTGACCCTTGCCAAGGCGCTGGACGGCCGGCGGGAGATGTAAATAAAATTCTGAGCCTTTGTGCGTTCTGCGGCAGAGGCTCTTTTTTTTGCTTTGGGCAGACGGTGCGGGCTTTGCTTTCCGGCCGTTTTTTTAAAACTGCGTATTGAATTCCCAAATGCGATGTGATATAATTTACTACATATATTGCATAAAGGGAGTATAAAAAAACGGTTGTATACCTGCTTCTTCCCGCGGTGCTTTTGCTGGCCTCCTGCAGGCCGGGACCGGAGCCGTCCGCTTCCCCCGGAGCGCCGCCGTCTGAGGTCCCGGCGTATCCGACCGAAAGCTGGGGCGGTATCGATGTGTTTGAAGAAACACTTTTTCCCCGACCTCTTCGCCCCTGTCGCAGGAGACGGCTGTGCTGGATTTACCGTCCCCAACGGCCGCGCCGCCGGACTATAAAGCGTTAAAATGCCGCAGCATCAGCTTTTCCGATACACTGCGGGTGGGAATCGCGTTTGCCACCGGGGGCCGGAAGCCGGCTCTGCCGAAGATTGGATTGTGGCGGCGATGCCCGCGCCGGAAATGGAGATTTTTTATAACGGCGGCTGTATCGGGACAATCAGCAGCAGGCAGATGGATACCGCCGCGGGTGTGATCTGCTTCATCACCACGCTTATTCTGCTTAGCGTAAAAAGAAAAAAGGATCGGCGGAACCGCTCCTCCAAAGAGAACGACGAGGTATCGCAGCTTTTCCGATAGATTGATAAAAAAATCACTTCTGCGTAAAATAAGCAGAGGTGATTTTTATGTTTATGCGTATTTTTAAATACTTTTTGCTGGTTTTGGGCGCGTTTATTGCAGCCATGGGTTATGTGCTGTTTATTCTGCCCGCGTCCCTGGCGCCGGGCGGCGTCAGCGGCATTGCGGCGCTGATCAACTTTGTTACCGGCTTTCCGGTGGGAATTTCCATTCTTTTAATCAATGTTCCCCTGTTTTTTCTGAGCCGGAAGCATCTGGGGGCGGAGTTCGGCGTTAAGTCGCTGATCGGCACCATAGCACTTTCGGTTTTTATCGACGCGGTACCCATTGAAAGCCCGGTGGAAAACGATCCTCTGGTGTGCGCGGTGTTTGGGGGAGCGCTTACCGGTCTGGGACTGGCACTGGCGTTTTCCGCCGGCGGCAGTACGGGCGGCGTGGATATTTTGGGCAAGCTGGTACACGCGCGGCGCCCGGAGATGAGCCTGGGCTCCATTATGCTGGCCACCGATGCGGTTATTGTGCTGGGCTCCATGCTTGTCTCCGGCATTATGACGGGGCTGTATTCCTTGATTGCGGTATTTTTTTCAACCAAGACCATAGATTATATACTGAACGGATTTTCCAGCGCAAAAGCGTATTGTATCATCAGCCGTGAAAATGATAAAATCGCGTGCCGCATCATGCAGGAGCTGGAGCGCGGCGTTACCGTGCTGGAGGGGCGCGGCGCTTATACGGGAAATAAAAATAATATGCTCATTTGCCTGGTACAGCGGCAGGATATTTCCCGATTGAAACAGATTGTAAAAGCCGAGGATACCGGGTCTTTTGTATTTGTACTGCCGGCTTCCGAGGTAATGGGCAACGGATTTTCAATAAAAAATTGACATTTGATTCTCGTTTGTGATAAAATGTTTACAATAAGTATTTTAGAAGGGAATGTACCGGATGACGCGAACGGTTTCTCTCTTATGTGCGGCGGCACTGATTTGTTTAGTGTTTTGCGGAATCACGGGTTCGGCAGTGACCGGAATAAACCTTTTGCCGCAAGATGCCAGTGAAATGAATCCTTTCAACGATTCCTGGTTTCCTTTCGGCGGTGAGCTTGAGTATCGGCAGATGGAAGGAAACTCCGTGCTGGTCTATTCTACGCTTCCGGGAAAAAGCTGGTGTTCGCCGGCTGTTGAAATTTTTAGCCTGATACAGGCAAGCGGGGCGGGCGAGTACCGGTTGGAATTTGATATCATGATTTCTACCTCTCAGGTGAGCAGCGGGTTGAATACGCTTTTTCGGTGTACCAATAATACCAGCGTATGTACCTCGGCAAATGACGATAAAAGCGAATTCCGAGGCAGCGTAGGAAGAATCAATGAGATCAGCAATAATACCTGGCGGCATTTTTCAAGCACGTTCGGTGTAAGCCAGGAGGATATTGCCGGCAATAATAGCTGGATCCTCTGCTTTGACGCTATCGGAGATGATATTTCTTACATATATCTTGATAATGTGAGCTTGGTAAAACAGTCAGAAACCTATACTCCGCCAACGCCAACGCCGATCCCGCCGCAGGAGAATTCCGATCCGTTGATGGAAGTGACCGATGTTAAAATATCTGCCGATAACGGTACGAATCTGATTGAGAAAGCCTCGGCTGATTTTGATACCATTTCTGATGCCAGTGGCTGCCGGTGGTTTCCGTTTCAGGGGGATGCTCTTACCGTAGAGAAGACAGGGTATCAAGGAAACTGCATTACACTGCATAACGTGAGGTATTCTTGGTGTTCTCCGGCGCTTAATCTTTACCCGTACATTACACAGACAGGCCAGTATAGCGTAGCAATGCTGATCAGGGTCGATTTTAAAGGCGCTGCATCTAGTCCGTCACTTACTTTGCGGGGAGACAGCCAGAATTCCTTTATTCAAAAACATAATTCACAGTTCTTTACGGGAATCGGCGGAACGCAGAAGGAAATCGTATCCGGAGAGTGGACAGCGGTTTCGGGTACATTTACAGTTTCTCAAGGGGATTTGACAGGCGCGCACCATTGGGCGCTGTGCCTTGGAAATCTGCCGGAAGATACTGCGAGCGTAAGTATTGACAGTGTTTCACTTGTCAGAGGTGAAGCAATACAGCTTCCGCAGGAAGAAACCCAGCAAAATGGACAAAATCAACTAAACGGCAGTATGGAAACGGGCAGTAAAGTAATCTTTAATCCGTTGACCTGGGCTGCGGCGATCGGCACGACGGGCGTTACGCTGAGCCTTGTGCTAGTGGCGATTGTGTTAAAAATAAGGAGAAATCGATCAGATCAATCGTCGGGATCGAGTTCTTGAATATTGAGTTCGGCTTCCGCCTGTCCAAAATAATGGCTTTGTCCTTCGGAGAGATCCATTAAAAACGGAAACAGCTGGAGAGCCAGCGACTCCTCCATCGGACTGTAGCGTCCGTCCGGGAGCACTTTTAATATAAAGAGCGCGGGCAGCGGATCATTTTCTTCCATAGGAGTAGTCGGATCTAAAAATACGGTGTATTTTTCACCGTTGCATAAAAAGCTTTTGTATTTTAACAGTTCAATGACGGTACCATCGGTAAGTTCTACGTTATGCAAAGAGATCAATCCTTATTGTTTCGTTTATGATATTACATTAAAGCATAGCGGGGGAAAATGTCAAGCACTGTTTTTATAAAATTCAAACTAAAAAAGGAGAAATAGAAAATGAAAAAAGCGGTTTCATTATTTTTGAGCATAGCGTTGGTGCTGGGGATGATTTCCCTTACTGCGCTTGGCGCTCCAGAGGAACTTTTTACAATTGCGGGAGCCCTGGGAGATGATATGGTACTGCAGCGGGATGCGGAAATCTGCATCTGGGGAACCAGCAGCCAAAAGGGCGCGGAAATATCGGTAACATTTAAAGGGAAGACTACCAGTACAACCGTAGATGAAAATGGAAAATGGCTGGTTATGCTGCCTAAAGAAAGCGCCGATAAGAATGAAAGTGAAATGACGGTTACCTTGGGAGATTACAGTAAAACCCTGACGGGTATTTTAGTAGGTGATGTATATCTGGTTGGGGGACAGTCCAACGCGGAACTGACTTTGGGAAGCGTAACGGCAGAATATAAGTCCAGCCAGATCAGCCAGATGATCAATGAACAGGAAGGGATGATTCGTTACTTTACCCAAAAACGAGAT
>CAJMLN010000074.1 GCA_905214315.1 uncultured bacterium
CTGAAAAGAAAAATACCCATGATTTTGCTTGTGTTATTTGGGATTTTATAGTATTTTACTTATATAGAAAAAACGCATATGTTATAATAAGCTTGCAAACAGGAGATTTTTATGCAAAAAGATCATAAATTTTACCGAAAGCTGTTCTTTACCACCCTGCAGATCAGCGCGTTTACTTTCGGCGGCGGCTTCGTAATTGTTTCGCTCATGCGCAAAAAATATGTAGAAGAACTGCACTGGATTACCGAACAGGAAATGCTGGATTTTACGGCAATTGCCCAATCCGCTCCCGGAGCTATCGCCGTTAACGCTTCCCTGCTTTTAGGTTATCATCTGGCCGGATTTTCAGGTGCGCTGACCACCATTATTGCTACCATTTTGCCGCCGCTGGTCATTCTTTCTCTTCTGTCCTTTGGCTACAGTGCTTTTGCCCAGAACCATTTCATTCAAAGCATACTGCAGGGTATGCAGGCGGGCGTTGCCGCAATTATCGTGGATATTGTTATTTCCATGGCCGGTACGTTTATTAAAAGCAAAAAAATAATTTCCCTGCTGCTGATGGCAGGCGCGTTCATCGCCGTAGCTTTTTTCAAAGTAAATGTTATTCTTGTACTGGCAGTCGGCGCGCTGGCCGGTCTTCTGCTGTTAAAAAAGGAGACGGAAAAATGATCTATCTGCAGTTATTCTGGGCTTTTTTTCAAATCGGCCTATTCAGTATCGGCGGCGGATATGCAGCAATGCCAATGATCCAAAGCCAGGTTGTCAGCAGTTTCGGCTGGCTGACGATGGCGGAATTTGCCGACGTCGTTACTATTTCGGAAATGACGCCCGGCCCCATTACCTTAAACGCCGCCACTTTTGTCGGCACCCAAGTAGCCGGAATTCCCGGTGCACTGGCCGCCACCTTTGGCTGTATCGTACCTTCCTGCATTATTGTTACGACGTTGGCCGTTCTGTATAAAAAGTTCAGCCGGGCAAACACTGTACAGCGCGTTCTTTCCGGCCTGCGTCCCGTTGTGGTGGGATTAATCGCCTCTGCGGCGCTTACCCTTGTTTTGGTTGCTTTTTGGGGCGGAGAATTTTCCACAAACTTTTCTGACCTTAACCTTTTTGCCGTTGCATTTTTTGCCGCAGGTCTTTTCCTGCTGAAAAAATTCAAGCCCAGCCCCATTTATATTCTGCTGGGGTCGGGCTTGCTGGGCCTGATTTTTTACGGTTTTTTAGGGTTATAATCGTTACCGGATATTTTGCGCCAAAGAAACCATTCTGTCAAAAGAATAATCAAAAAACGCCCGATAGGCCTCGCAAAAACGATTTACGCCGGCCGGCCCTTCTATCCGGTGCCGGCGGCAGCCGTTCCGGCAAAGCGCCGCATACCGGCAGTGGCGGCAAGCCTCCGGCACCGGTACGGAATCCTCGATAAATCTGCTTTCTTTTCCCCGCTGCTCCAGCGTTTCAAAGCTGTCCACACAAAGATTGCCCAAGCGGTATTCATCCAAAACATAAAAATCGCAGGGATAAATGCTTCCGTCCGCTTCTATCACATTCTGCAGCGTACAAACACCGCTGAACCCGCAGCATTCGGGCGGATATCCCCGCAACATGCCGATATAATTATCAAACTGCCGAATGGATATATAATTTCCCGCCATAAAGTCCCTGTACCAGCAATCAAACAGCCGCTTCATAAAATCAGCATAACGCGCCGGCGTCAAGGCAAAACTCTCTGCGGGCTTTTGCAGCGGATCCAGACAGGGAATAAACTGAAGATACCTGAAATTCTGCTTTTTGTACGCATCATAAATTTGGGTAATATGCCGTGCCGTCGCAGCATAAACCACGGTAAGAATATTAAATTCCACCTTGTATTTTTCCAGCATACGGGCTGCCTGCATCACCTGAGCAAAGCTTCCCTTTCCATCGGGATATACACGGCAAAAATCATGTGTTTCCTTGATCCCGTCCAAAGAGAGCCCTACCAGAAATTTTTCCTTTGCCAAAAAAGCACACCAGGCCTCGTTTAAAAGCACGCCGTTGGTCTGTATGGCATTATAAATTTTGAGGTTTTTGCGGTTATATCTTTTCTGCAGGGCAACAACCGTCTGAAAAAACTCCAATCCGGCCAGCGTAGGTTCTCCGCCCTGAAACGCGAATGTACACGCGCCCTGCGCATAGTCCAGTGCTTTTTCTATAATCCTCTCCAGTATTTCAGGCTGCATGATGCCGTAGCTTTCCTGCTGGCGGCTGCAGGCTTCATCATGGTAAAAGCAATAGCGGCAGCGCAAATTGCACAGTCCCGAGGCCGGCTTTAACAACAAATATAACGGCGGCATACGTTCTCCTTGCTTCTATAAATCAATAGGATATCCCTCCGGCATGGCGGAAAGCTCCTGCTCATGCAGATATACATGATCCTACCGGTAATCCTGATAGGGATTTTTTCGGCAATTTTCAAGCTGCCGTGCCACATCCGTCCGCACCGCCGGCGCACAGTCCCGGGCGCGGTAGTCTTCCAATAATTTCTGCAAACAGCATATTCTCTCCTGTTCGGACTGATAGGCGTTGCTCGCCTCCGGGAAAACGTCAAAATACCAGTATTTCCGGTCTGCCTCTGAATAAATCAGCTTATCCTCGCCCGAGGATACCATATACAATCCCGTATCGCCATTGCTGAACTGCGAATATACCACGTCATGCTTCTGCGTCAGCAGATCCACACCGTCAAAGTCTTCCTTTTGATAGGGAATCTGCGCCAAAGAAAGCAAAGTAGGCGCAATATCCGCCAAAGAGGCCGGATCCCGGCGCACACAAGGTCCGTTTCCGCTCTTGATCAAAAGGGGAACATTGCAGGCGGCATCCAGCATCGTGCGTTTTCCCAAACAGTTGTAATCTCCCAGCAGCTCGCCGTGATCTGAAGAAAAGAGAATCACCGTATTCTCATACAATCCCCGCTCTTTCAGCACGGCAATAATCCGCCCGATCTGATAGTCCACAAACGAAACGCAGGCATAATAAAACCCTTTCATCACCTGCAGCAAATGCTCGTCGATTCCTACTCCCAGGCCTTTATACTGGTTTTGCAAAAGGTTATGGAAGCTTATAAGTTCCCGGCTTTCCTCCGGCACAAACGGCTTTGGCAAATTGCGGCGGTAGAGCTTATTCCAAGGTGCCGGCGGCGCAAACGGCGGATGCGGATGAATAAAAGACGCCATAAGGAAAAACGGCTGCTCCTCCGGCTGTTTCTTTAAAAAATCCACTGCCCGGTCTCCTACCCACTGGGTAGGATGCGCCTTCTGCGGCAGACGGGAGATTTGGGGAATATAATACATCTCGCTGCGCTGGCCGTTATAATCAAAAACATCCGTATAGCCATTTTGCACCAAGTACCGGTAATAATCATCCTCTGGCGCGGCCAATTCCTCCTGTATCTTCCGTGCGGAAAAGCCGTGAAGGCCATACGGATCACAGGGAAAGTGCATCTTTCCGATGCCCATTGTCGTATATCCCCGTTCGGAAAAGCGCTGATACAGCGTTTTTCCCGCATAGCGAAAACCATCGGCATTGTCGTTGCAGCCGCTGCGGTTAGGATAAACGCCCTGCATCATGCACAGACGGGCCGGCACACATACCGGGGAAGGCGTATAACAGCGGGTGAACACCGCCGAATCCGCCGCCAGCGCGTCAAGCGCAGGTGTCTGAATCGCCGGATTTCCCAATGCAGCAATTGTATCACTCCGCTGCTGGTCTGTAAAAAGCATTAATACGTTTTTCATTTGCTGTCGCTTTCCTTCCTGCCGCAGCCTTTCGGCCTCTTCTCCTCCGCGCGCCAGCAGGGCTTCGGAGCATCCTCATGCCAGGGCGAACGCGTCTGCGGATAGAGCGGAATACTGCAGGTCGCGCCGTCATTGATGAAGGCACGACCATCCCGAACTGGCAAAACCGCATACTGCGGCATAAAAGCCGGCGCATTTTTCACCCGCATCAGCCGCTCCAGCAATTCCTGCTTTTTTTCAGCGTAAGCGGATTCCCTATACAAATTATGCTGTTCCTGCGGGTCATCCTTTAAGAAAAACATCTGGCCGGTGATTCTTTCTGCGGTATTTAGCGTAAGGCGATATCCCTCCCGCGTAATCACCGTAGAGCTGTTGCCCAGCATAATCCCTATCTCCTCATGCGGATCCTGCTCCGCCCCGCCGCACACCTCGGCAAAAGAGATTCCCTCCAGGGGCGGCAATTCCTCTGCCCGACACTGCGCCCAGGCGCAAAGCGTAGGATAAATATCCAGCGACGTCGTCAGCCGCTGACTGACAATTCCCTCCTGCACCGGACCTCCCGCTGCAATCAGCGGCGTACGCACACAGGCATCATAATGTGTTTCGCCCTTGGCTATCAGGCCGTGATCCCCCATCAGATCGCCGTGATCGGTTGTAAACAATATAACCGTATTCTCCCAAAGTCCTAACTCGCGCACCCTGGCAATAATCCGTCCGATCTGGTCATCAATAAACTTAATAGAACCATGATAAAGCGCCCGAAGTTTGGCAATAACCCCCGGCCGGTCTTTGATCTTATCAAACCGCAGATAACTCCGCTGTGCCTGCGCCAAATACGGAAAGTCCTCCTCTTTCCACTCCTGCGGCAGGGCTTCCTTCATATCCTCCGGCGAAAACATCGAGGCATACGGCTCCGGCGGATTATACGGATCATGCGGATCCACATAGGAAATATGACAGAAAAACGGTTTGTCCTCACCGGCATGCCGGTGAATAAAATCCAGCCCTAAGTCCGTAATATAGCGCGTGTCATGCACCTCTGCCGGCAGGGGCGAGGGATACATTCTGTCCCAGGGGGATTTCTCCATCCGCGGACGCATATATTTTTCAAACCACTGCTTTTTCTGCTCCACTTCCTCTGTGCTTGCTCCCTGCAGGGTTTCAATCGGCACTGAAGCGCCGCGGTTTCCGCTATGGTCATTCGTAATGGCTATCGCCCGCTCCAGATATTGGGGATATTTCTCCTGTACCCAATCGATATACGGGCCCCATTTCGGGTCTTCGGTAATCACAGATTCTTCAAACCCCAAATAACGCAGATTCTCCGGCACCGGCCACATCATAGGCGTAACGTGAAATTTTCCAAAGCCTCCGGTGGCATAGCCCTGACGGCGCAGCACATGCGGATAGGCCGGATTTTCACCGCCCAGCGTCATATTGTTCATACAAATACCGTTGATAATACTGGAACGCCCCGTCAAAATACAGGCACGGTTCGGCGCGCATACCGGCGCAGCCGCATAATTGCGGGTAAAACGGCAGCCATACGCTGCCATAGCGTCTAAATTCGGCGTAGAAGGCACACCGCTGCCATAGCAGCCGATAAATGACGCCGCCAGCTGATCAGCCATAATCAAAATAATATTAGGTTGCTTGCTCATCGTTTCGAGGTTCTTTCAGCGTTCCAGTTTTTTATTGTTCAGCAGCTCTTCCCGCGGCCATATGGAGGCCATCAGCGGATCGCCGCTTTCATGCAAAAACATATATAAATCCCGGCGCATCTGCGCAATACGCTCTCTATGCTCCGGTAAAAAAATCAAGTTTTCCAGCTCCCAAGGGTCATTCTGCAGATCATACAGCTCGTCAATATCCGTTGCATTATACACATACTTATACTGCCGCTGCCGCAGCATCCGCTGCGAAAACAGTCCGAACTGCGCGCCGTGATACGCCGAAACGGCAAATTCGCGGCCGTTATCCTCCAGCAAGCTCGCCCCCTGAAAGGTTTCCGGAATCTCTATGCCGGCCAATTGCAGAATCGTATAAGCCAGATCAATAGTGTGATGCACAAACATATCATTCTGTGCCCTTTTTCCTCCGGGGCAGCGCAAAATCAAGGGTACGCGGGTAATATCATCGTACATATTATAATGCTTATCTACAAAGCCGTGAGAGCCGCACATATCACCGTGATCGGTTGTATAAATGACAACCGTATTATCCGCCAGCCCCAGTTCCTCCAGTTTCTGCAATACACGGCCGACTTCATAATCCAGCAGAGAAATTTCCGCATAATAAAGGCGGATCATCTCCCGGATATCCTCATCGCACAGTTCGTTAAGCCCCCAGACATTCCGCAGCTTTCGCAGTGCATACGGCTTATTTACCAGCGAGTCATGCACACTGCCCCAAAGCGGAATGTCTTTTCCCTGATATCTGCCGGCAAAATCCTGCGGTACAATGCTGGGCAAATGCGGCTCCGAAGGATCCCACTGCAGAAAAAAAGGTTCCTCTCTTTTAGAAAGTGCCTCCAATTGGTCCATCGTACAGTCCGCCCCCCAATGCAGACGGCTTTGCGTATGTTCAATCGGATCAATCCGATTCTCAAATACCCTGCAGGGCACTTCCCCGTCTCTTTGCTGGAACCGCGCAGTCATCACCTGATTTTCCCTGCACCAAGCGTTATATTCATACTCGGGAATATAAGTATCCATCCCCACATCCAACGGTGACGGATGATGGGCGCTGTTATCCTTTCGCCCTAAATGCCATTTACCGATATAGCTTTGCCGATAGCCCGCCTCATGCAGCAGCTGCGGCACCATAGGAGCATTCATCGGCAGCGCACACTGCGGCTCCGTATGCTCCGGAATCGTCAGACAACCGTGCACATAGGACCACTGCCCGTTTAAAAAGCTGGCCCGTGCGGGCGTACAAACCGGACAGGTCGTATATGCGTTGGTAAAATTTATTCCCTGCTCTGCCAATCGGTTCAGGCATGGCGTCTGAATTGCATGGTTGCCGTTTATACCAAGGCAGTCATACCGATGCTGATCTGAAGAAATCATTAAAAAATTCGGTTTCATTCCTGTTTCCTCCTCTTTTGTATTATAGCATACCGCTGGAAGACCTGCAAGGTTTTGTTTTACAGCGTTTCATCCTTTTTTTATATAATGAAGAAATGATGATACATACCTGCGTACATATCATCATAATATCATTCTAAAATTATCCGCACTATTATAGCGCTGATTGTATAACAACAAAAAACGATAGAAATCCAGACTGTTTTTGCCAAATATATTTCAGGAATTCTTCATAATTACGCTTTCAACTACATCCGCTACATGCTCACAGGCATCGGCGCATTTTTCCAAATAAATATAAATTTCCCGTAAAGCAATGATTTCCATTGGATCCTTCCCGGATTCATGAAGCTTGTACATACTGGAAATAAAAATTTTATCGGCGTCTTCCTCCAGAGTATTGATCATTACTACATGACTGTGGATTTTTTTAGAATGTCTAAAATCCGCAAACTCTATCATCATTGTACGAACCGCCTCACAGCATCGGCACACGACCCTGATCATATCCAATGCTTCGGGTGGAATCTTCCTGATATGATTGTAGTAAATACGAATCAAAACATCTTCAATTTTATCTGTTACTTCATCAATATTCCGCCTCC
>CAJMLN010000075.1 GCA_905214315.1 uncultured bacterium
GCAAGCGTACGCCATTGCAATGGCGTACGCTTTTTTTGCAAAAAAAGTGATGCAGCGGCCGCTCAAAAGAGATGAGCTTTAGCAAAAAAGTGAACAAACAGATAAAATTTTATGCCCCGCTCCCCCTGATAAAAGAGGAGACTTTTTTCCTGCAAAAAGCCGAAACGAGAAAAAATGAAAATTCCCCGGTGTCGCCGCTATTTCTCCTGAAAAGGCCGAAATGACCGCAGCCCGTCTACAGTTTGCCGATAAAAATTGATGTGCTGGCAAAAATATTAGGACTATATTCAACTATCCCCTATACCGCATATTTTTTATTGCTAAAAAATCTTACAGCAGCTTCTTTATGCTTCCTTTTTTTCCGCCTGCGTATTTTCTACTTTCTGATGAATCTCCTCCATCCTTTGATCCAGCTCTGCACCGATCCGCGCACATTCATACAATTCTCTTGTAATTTGCTCAGATGGAAGAATATTCTTTTTATACCGGATTTTATGTTCCAGGCTGGCCCACCAGTCCATGGAAATCGTACGGAACTGAACCTCGACCTTCATGAGCCGTTTCTGATCATGCAGGAAAATAGGAATTTCCACGATCAGATGCAAGCTCCTGTAGCCGCTGTCCTTAGGATTTTGAATATAATCCTTTTTTTCTATCAGTGTAATATCATCCTGCTTTAAAAAGGCCTCTGAAAGCATATAAATATCAGAGGGAAACGCACAGATTATCCGCACCCCTGCCACATCATAGATATTTCGTTCAATATTTTCCACTGTAAGAGACAGCTTTTTCCGCGAAAGCTTATCCATAACACTCTCAGGTGATTTCAGCCTGCTTTTAACCGTTTCAATGGGGTTTCGGTCATATTGAAGCGAAAGCTCTTCATTCAGCACATTGAATTTTGTAGAGACCTCCATCATTGCGCAACGATAATACGCCATCAGTTCCCGGTAGGGTTCCGCGTACGTCTGAATCCATTTTTTAATTTTTTCCCTTGGCAAGCGGGAGAGCAGGACCTGCTCCAAGGGTAAAACCGTATTAGAATCTGCAAACGCCATAAAAAACCTCATATCAGATTAAGCAGTGGCGCACCCGCGACAGCACCGCTTTTTAGATAATTTGTATAAAATAAAATTTCTATTATTGATTATAGCAAAAAAACGGTGAAAATACAAGACAGAGGACGATGAAAAATATGCGTATAAAATATGAAAAGCAAACAACCATATTTTTATTTTCCCGCTTTGACTGTCATTCTTTCTCTGCTGGGATTTATTTCAAAATATGTTTTATAAGCCCGTGAAAACGGATGCACCGTAGAATACCCCAAAAGCATGGCTGTCTCCGTAACGGTACAACCTTCCCGAAGCAGCTGCCGCGCTTTTTCCATACGGATACGCAAAAAATAGGAGTGAAGCGTCTCGCCCACTGCACTGCGATATATCTGCGAAATCAACTTATAGTTATAATGGAATATCTCTTCTATATGCGAAAGAGCGTCTATTTCAAAAATATGCGTTTTCAGATATGTTGCAATGCGGTATACCAAAGAAGCACCGCCCTGCCCCGCAGGAAATTTCCCCAAAACATCCATCCTGCTGGTTTCAGGCACCAGCGCCCGCAGCAGAAGCAAAATAATACGCTGCAGCAAGGACCCGATCATTTCATTACAGTAAGGCTTTGCATTCCAGCTTTCTTCAATAATTGCAGGAAAAAGCTGTTCCGCACATGCCAAAGGAACGCTGCGCCTAGTCTGATTCCGCAGGCACTCCAGTTTTTCTTTGCCGTCAGAAGCTACCGCTTCAAAACCAATATAATAAAAACGCAAGGGATCCTTCGGATCACTTTCAATTTGGTGGATCTCATTGCGAAAAGATAAAAAGCAATCCCCTTTTGCTACAAAATACTTTTTTCCTTCCTCATAAAACCAGCCTCTGCCCGAGGCGATATAAGTGAATTCATCGCAAACCTGGCAATGCGCCTCCACGGCTGTCGTTTCATTACAATACAGTTCCCCCAGCTGATAAACAAAAAAGTCTCCGCAGCGCACAGGACGGTAAAAAAAGTATTGATCGTAATGATATCTGCTTTGCGGCAAATTTGTTCTCCCCCTTTTTCAATTCTATCTTACCATACAAAATGATAAATTACAATCCGTTTATGATAAATATTTTTTTCTGCATTCCCATTATAATAAAGAAAACTGTTTTAAAGGAGAAATAAACTATGATCTGGGCATATCTGATCTATTTGGGGTCTAATATGTGGTTTGACTGGGATAATCACATCGCCATGGGATATAACGAACCAAAATACCACGAAACCATGTTCACACAAAAGAGCGCGTGGCGCAAAATAGTAAAATTTGCAGCACAAAACGGTGTGAACACTTTGCTCATCGATATGGGTGAAGGCGTTCAATATGAATCCGTTCCTGAAATCTCCTGTAAAGGCGCGTGGACCAAGCAGGAACTGAAAGAAGAATTGGATTTTATCCGTTCCCTAGGCATAACGCCTATACCGAAATTCAACTTTTCGGCTGCACATGACGCCTGGTTCAGGGAATACGGACGTATGCTTTCAACTCCACAGTACTACCGTGCGGCAGAAAACCTGATCTGTGAAACCGTAGAATTATTCGAAAACCCGAAACTGTTTCATATCGGACTTGAAGAAGAGGCGTTCCAGCATCAGGCACATATGGGCATTTGCGTATGCCGTAACCGCCGCGTTTTCTGGAACGATGTAAATTTTCTTTTTAAGATTTTGGATAAAAATAAAGCACGCCCGTGGATTTGGGGCGACGGCTTTTGGGAAAGTCCGGAAGAATATATTCAAAACACGCCCAAAGAAGCGCTGGTTTCCCCTGCAATCTATGTACGCCTTCATACGCTTACGCCCGAGCAGTTCGAAACAGGACCCATGGCGGCATTCCGCAACTTAGGAAACAACGGCTTTGACTATGTGCCCATCGTTTCAACCTGCTATACTGAATTAAGCGCCAACGACGTTATGCGTTATGTCCGTGACGTATGCGATACGGCTACGCTGAAGGGATATATGTCCTCCCCCTGGTGCAGAACGAGCGAACAGGATATTTACTGCCATTACAATGACATCACGCGGTTTGCTTCCGCAAGAAAGAAATTTTTCGGAGGAAAACAATGATGGAAAACAAAATGTGGGCGATGATGCTTCACTTAGGTTATAACCAGTGGCACGACAGATTTTCTTCCTTTCAGGGCGACGACGAAGATCCAATCTACCGTGACTTTTTATATTTTGAAAAAAGCGCATGGAACGAAATCACCCGGGAACTTCCACAACACGGCTTCAACACGGTACTGATCAATCTTGCCGAAGGTGTCAGGCTGGATTCCTGTCCTGAAATCGCCGTAAAGGGCAGCCTTTCCAAGCAGGAGCTGAAGCAGGAGCTGGACCGTCTGCGTACCATGGGCTTTACGGTTCTGCCCAAATTGGATTTTTCAGCCGCACACGATGCCTGGCTGGGCGAATATCATCAAACCGTAGGCAGCAAATTATATGAAGCCCTTGTCTGCAGGATTATCGACGAGGTCTGTGAGCTCTTCGATACGCCCGGATATTTTCACCTGGGAATGGGCGATGAAAACGCGCAGGCACAAAACGGATACGGTCATCTGATCATCCGGCAGGTTAACCTTTACTGGCGAGAAATGTATCAAATGTGGGATGTACTGTTCAAAAAAGGTGTCCGCCCCTGGATCAGCAGCGAATATTATTCCCGTTACCCCAAAGCGTTTTTAGCAAAAATGTCGCCGGAAGTTTTAATCTCGGCCGAATACGCCGGTAGGCTCTATCTTCCGGATCCCCTAGATGTTCATCAAACCCCGCCGGAACAGACGGCTTTTGAAACGCTGATCTCCTGCGGATATGATTTTATTCCCGAAATAACGATTGCCGGCTGGCGGCAGACGCCTAACGATATGTTCCGCTTTGCCGCAGATGCGCTGGCAGAAGATAAGCACTTTAAAGGGATCCTGGCTTCCTCGCAGATGGCAACAACGCAAAGTAATAAATACGGAATTCTGCATATCGCACAGCGGTATGGCGTCGGTAAGCAGGAACATTGGGATAAAAAATACCGATAAAACAAAATACGGCGTGGAAAAATCCGCGCCGTATTTCCGTCTTTCCGGCCGTCACCCAAAAATCTCCTGCAGGCTCAGCCCTGGCTTTTTGCCATTCCGCAGGGATAGGCCGAAGCAGACGCCGCCTCTTGGCTGTGAATGCTGTTGTATACGCGGTATCCCCCCGCGAAATTATAGCAGTCAAATCCGCTCTGCGTCAGAATGCGGCAGGCAATATAACTGCGCAGTCCCGACTGGCACATAACATAGACCGGTTTTGTCCGGTCCAGCATTTCAAGCCTCTCCCGCAGCCGGTCAACCGGAATATTAAGGTCAAAGCCCTCGGCGTGCCCCCGGCGGTACTCGTCTTCGGTACGGGTGTCCAAAAGCGTTACGCTGCCGTCACGCGGCAGGCAGAGCGCATCCTCATAAAAGAACTGCTTCACCCTGCCCGCAAGCACATTTTCCGCTACAAAGCCCGCCATATTGATCGGATCCTTTGCAGAGGAGTATGGCGGCGCATAAGCAAGATCAAGGTCGCACAGCTCCGTTACCGTCAAATTTGCCTGCATCGCCGTGGCCAGCACATCAATGCGCTTATCCACGCCGTCAAAGCCTGCGATCTGCGCGCCGAGAATTTTTCCGGTCTTTTCAAACAGCAGCTTGATCGTCATAACCTTGCCGCCGGGATAATAGGAAGCATGCGATACCGGGGAGAGAATCACTTTTTCATACGCTATTCCCGCCGCCCGGGCCGCGCGTTCATTCAGGCCGGCAGACGCCGCGGTCATATCAAACACCTTTAAAACCGACGTCCCTGCGGCGCCCCTGTACGGCCTTTTGATGCCGCAGATATGATCCGCCGCAATCCGCCCCTGTTTATTGGCCGGCCCCGCCAGAGCCATGACGGTTTTCTGCCCTGTAATACCATTCGTGATTTCGGCCGCGTCGCCCACGGCATAAATATCGGGATCCGACGTCTGCATATGTTCATTGACGGCAATGCTGTTTTTTACGCCCAGTGTCAGCCCGGCCTCTGCGGCCAGCGTACTTTCGGGCAAAACGCCGACGGCGGCAATCGCAATATCGGCAAACAGCTTCTCGCCGCCGTCCATACAAACGGAAATTCCGCCGTTCTCCTCCAGGAATTGCTCCACCGAGCGTCCCAGATGCAGATGAATGCCCTTCTCCCTGATATGCGCATGGAGAAAACTCGCCATATCCGCATCAAACTGCCCCAAAAGCTGCGGAAGCTTTTCCACAAGGCTTACCTCTATTCCCAGCCGCCGCAGGTTTTCCGCCAATTCCACGCCGATAAAGCCGCCGCCGATAATCACCGCGGACCGGATCTTCTCTCCTTCCGCGCTTTCCCGAATTTTCAGCGTATCCTCTACCGTGCGCAGGGTATATACCCGCCGGCTGTCTATTCCGGGCAGGTCAGGGAGCACCGGTCTGGCGCCGGGAGAAAGAATCAGCTTATCATAAGTTTCCTCGTATACTCTTCCGGTATCCAGATTTTTAACCGTAACCTTCTTGTTTTTACGGTCAATGCGCAGTACCTCGTGATGAACCAGGGCATCAATCCGGAAACGCGTCCAAAAGCTCTCCGGCGTCTGCAGCGTCAGCTCTCTTTTTTCCGTAATCACTCCGCCGATATAATACGGCAGCCCGCAGTTGGCGTAAGAGATAAAGCCCGAACGCTCAAAAATAAGAATCTGCGCTGATTCATCCAGCCGCCGCAGTCTTGCCGCGGCCGACGCGCCTCCTGCCACGCCGCCGACAACAACTACCTTCATCTATTTTACCACCTTTCCATGATACTCCAAAATACCGCCGATATTTTTTACCCTGCGGTAGCCCATCTGCTTTAAATACGATACCGCCTGCCCGCTCCGCGCACCGCTGCGGCAGTGCACAAACAGGGGCGTATTTTTATCGGGGAACACCTCCGCGGCGGAGGCAATCTGATCCAGGGCAAGATGATAGCTGCCCTCCACATGCCCCTGGGCATACTCCTCGCCTGTTCGCACATCCAGCAGCACCGCCTGCGGTGTACGGCGGAATTCCTCCACGCCCGCATCCATGGTCTGTTTGGAAAACAAATCAAAAACGCCCATACGCTCCTCCTATTTCAGCATAGATGCCAGCGCTTCTTTCGGCTGATATCCGACGGAAATTTTCTCCACCTTGCCGTTTTTCATAACGGCCACCGTAGGAATACTGGAAACCTGAAAGGCCGCCGCCAGCTCAGGCTCCTCATCTACGTTGACCTTTCCGACCTTTGCCCTGCCCTCGTACTCCCGGGCAAGCTCCTCCACAACCGGTCCCAGCATCCGGCAGGGGCCGCACCAGGGCGCCCAAAAATCCAGTAGAACGGGAATTTCAGACTTTAAAATCTCTGCTTCAAAATTATTTTTTGTAATTTTCAGTTCCGCCATTTTCTTCGTCTCCTTGCATCTATTTTTACACAACGGCATTTCCGCCGTTTATGCTATTATTGTACACATAAAACGGCTTTCTAACTATGACTAAGTCACATTTTTAAAAAATTTTTTATACAGGTACAAAACAGACTCCATTATACTGCCGCAAAGCCGGCAAAACGGCTGACTATAAAGTTATGTACACACAAAAAAACAGCGGCTCCCGCCGCTGTTTTTCTCTGTTTTATGCGCCTTGCGCCGCATTATTCGTATTATAATATACCTTTTGCAGTCTGCCGTAATGGCTTACCAGTTCCGCATCATCTGTTATTTTTATCTTTTCATCTGCATACACTTTCACAAATGCTCCGTCCTGTTCCCAGTATACAGTTACCTCTCTTGGATATATTTTTTCTTCTTCCGTAAGCGGTTCCCCTACGCTTTCTCTGTATTCTATCGCTTTCGGTGAACTGAATCCCCTTTCTACAATATACTCTATTCCGTTCACCGTTACTTTTGTAAATTCAAAGCTTCTAACATGATCTTCCGGCGTGTACCGCGTATTAAATCCGCCCATGCTTTCTATTCGATCATTCAGTTCGCTTCTTGCTTTTTGTAAATCCCACCACAATACCCGTCCTTCACCTTCCTCCGTAACTACCGACATTCTATCATAATATACTTCTATAAATCCGAAAGTCCCCTCCGGCATCAAGTAATAATCCTCCATACCTTACAGAAGGTTAGCAGCAATTGGGCAAAAATCAAAGCCGGAGTCAGGAGA
>CAJMLN010000076.1 GCA_905214315.1 uncultured bacterium
ATAATTGGGAAGATTTAGAAAATAGTATAAAAAGTTGTAATAGATGTAAATTATAGCTTCATGGCATACTTGCAGTTGGGTCAATAAAAGAGGAACGAACGCATCAGTTATTGAGAGGGTTTGCTAAATTGCAAAACAAATGAAAAAATTTTGTAATATTTGCATTTTTTTGTATAAATAAAATGTTAAAAATGGTGTAAAAATATTGACATTTACAGGAAGAAGATGATATACTTTGGATAAGTCTGGAAAAAGAGAAATACCTTTGAAAGAGAGGGAAAGAACATATGAAAAGAAAAATTACAACAATACTGGCGGTTTTGCTTGCGGTGGCGTTTGTATTTCAGACGGCGCCGGAGGGCAGCGTAAGGGCGGAGGAAGGATTACAGGAGCCAAGTGTGTCGGAGCAGGAGTCCGAGGCGGAAATCGTAAATGAAATTGAAGACCGAAGGGAAGCGAATGTAAAGCATTTCCGCATGAGCGACGGGAGTGTGATGGCGGCAGTGTATCCGGAGGCGGTGCACAAGGAAGAAAACGGACGGTATGTGGAAATTGATAATACGCTGGTAGAAGACGAAGACGGATATAAAACGGCGGACGGATTGGCGGAAATCCGCTTTTCGAAGAAGCCGAAGAGCCGAAAAATGGTAGAAATAAAGCTGGAAGGTTATACCATCAGCTTTGGCATAGAAAAAGCAAAGAACAAGCAGGTAAAAATTAAGAAAAACGAGAATACGGGAAAGAAGAACGAGGTTATTAAGAATTCCTCGGAAGCAAGCTATCAGGATGTGTTTTCAGGAATTGATCTGGTGTATGATCTTACAGGGGCGAAGCTGAAGGAAAGTATTGTGCTGAAGCAGTACAGCGGAATGAATTCGTTTACGTTTCATTATGATTTCGGCCAGCTGAAGCCGGAGCTGCTTGCAGACGGCAGCGTAGTGCTGAAGGATGGAGAGACCCGTGTGTTTGAACTTGCGGCGCCGTTTATGTATGACGCAGCGAATGCGGAAAGCGAAGCGGTGACGGTGACGCTTACGCCGAAGGGATCGGGATACGAGTATACGCTGACGGCAAGCGAGGAATGGCTGACGTCGGAGGAGAGGGTATATCCGGTAACTATTGATCCGACAACGTCTACGTTCCAGACGGAATCGGCGATTTATGATACATATATCAATCCGCAGTATCCGGATTATACCAGAAGAGAGCTGCGGGACAGGCTGTTGATCGGCACCTCGAACGGAGGAGGAGATTTCGGCGGCCAGACGTTTGAACAGTATCGGACATATATCTGGTTTGATATGCCGAATATTCCGGCGGGCTCAAGGGTGAGCGATGCAAAGCTGACGCTTTTCTGCCATCCGGATGAATGGAAAAATTATCAGGACATTGAAGAGGGAATCAGTATTGATCTGTATGAGATTATAGAGCAAAATGTAGCGATTTCGGATCTTTGCTGGAATACGCGGACCCAGATAAGCGTACGGGATGAAGTGACGGATTATCAGTGCCTGCGGTTGGGTCCGGCGGCCGAAGGAGACTACTATCAATGGAATATTACCAGTCTGATCGATCATTACTATGAAATGAAAAACAGCGGGAATGTTCCGGCAGATTATAAACCTGGAATGATGCTGCGGTTCCGAGATGAAAATGTAGCGACCAATGACTTTTATGCGGGCTTTTATTCAGGCAACTGCAACGCGGCGGATCAGTATCTGCGTCCGGCCATTGTGATGTTTTACAACGACGCCAAAGGTATAGAGAGTTACTATGATTATTTTGCGTCTTCGATGACCGGTGCGGGCAGCGGCTATGTAAATGCGTTTAACGGAAACCTGGTGTATTCGGTTCCGCTGATTGAAGAGAGCGGAAGCAGAATGCCGCTGAGTATTTCGCTGGTATATAACAGCGCGAATGTGCCGATTGATGATCTGGGATTTGGACCGGGCTGGAAATTCAGCTTTCAGCAGTATATAGAAAAAGTGGAAAAATCCGATACCAATGCATATACGTATTATTCCTATACCGATGCGGACGGAACGGAGCATTATTTCAGTGAGTATAACGGGAAATTCGTAGATGAAAGCGGAAGCGGCATGGTGCTTACGGATGACGGAACAGGGATTACAATTAGCCGTGAGGAGGAGAAAGGAAAGGCGTATTTCCGATATATTTCTGGAAAAGCATATTTGGAATATATTGAAAATGAATCGGGAGACCGTCAGACGCTGACTTACAGTGGAACCAGGGTAACAAAGATAACCGACGGCGCCGGGCGGGAGGTAACCGTGCTTTACGGAACCGATCGTGTGACGGGCCTGCAGGATGCCGCAGGAAGAACCATTTCGTTTTATTACCATGGCGGGGTGCTGCTGTGGCAGGTTGTATATTCTGACGGAGATAATATTCAGTTCAGCTATTATCCGTATGCACAGCTGGATTATGTAATTGCACCCGACGGAAAAGAGCTGGTGTATCTTTATGACATGTTTAAGCGTGTTTGCGGCATTCGGGAGTTTGACCGGAACAAGGTCTGCGCATATGAATATAAAATCAGCTATGAGCATAAAAACACAACGCGGATTACCGATTCGTTCCACAGGGAGCTGCTGTATCAGTTTGATTTTTACGGCAAAACGATAAGTGTGACAGACGAGGATGGGAATGCGGTATACAGCGCGTATTCGAACATGAATCCTAATGAAGGAGGCAGTGCGGAAAACAATTATTATCTGTGGAACAAGCTGCTGGTGCAGTCACAGCTGCAAAAGACAGTAGTGAATTATATAATGAACAACGGGGCCGAAGGAAATCTGAATTACTGGACGGTAGAGAGCGGTACGGCGGCGGCGTCCGAAGCAGAGAAAATGTTGGGATATAATTCCTTCTGTGTATCGGGGGGAAGTATGTCGCAGAGCTTTAATGCGAAAAAAGGGCGCACGTATACGTTTTCAGCTTATATAAAAACGGCAGGTACCGGCAGCGCGTATTTAAAGATTTCCGCGGGCGGTACGGAACTTGCGGTGGGCAGCGCGGTAGCCGGAGGAGAATGGGAACGTACCAGCGTTACGTTTACAGCGGAAGAGGAACAAACGGTAAAGCTGATGCTGTATGCCGAGGGTACGGCATATTTTGATTGCATTCAGCTGGAGGACGGACCGGTAATGAACCGGTTTAACCTGCTGAGCAACGGCGGATTTGATTTTGGCTCTTCCGGCTGGGAAGGCATGGATCTTTCCAAGCATGGCATTATTACCGAGCAGGTGCAGTATCAGGATAATTTTGCACAGGAATATATTGTTTACAGCCAGGGGTTTGAGTCCACTGCTCTGCCGGAGAACTGGCAGGGCTTTACCGGCGGTTACAATACCTGGTCAGTGACGGTTTCCTCCACTGCAGCCAAATCGGGTGATTATTCGTTAAAGATGACATCCCGGGGCAACAGCTGGTCATCGCCGGCATATAACCTGTATGACACGTTCAAGGAAAAGGGAGCGGGGGTATACCGCATCAGCTTCTGGGTGTACGCGGATACGGTTGCGGATTCTGCCAACGTGTCGGCGCTAATCCGGGGAACGGAAGAAAATTCGTTTATCACGGCGCACGGCAGCAACTTGTATTACCGTGCGTCGGAGCCGGTAGCGGTGACGGGGGGAACCTGGACGCAGCTGCAGTGTGAGGTGCAGGTTACCGAAGACGATTTAAAGGAAGATAGCGGTAATTTCTGGCTGATGATCGACACGCTGCCGGGTGCGGAGGGCCAGAATCTGTATATCGATGATTTTATCATTACGGCGTCGCCGTCTATGGAGGTGAAAAACGGAGATTTCAGCGACGGAGCACTGCTGTGGATGGGAAAAGACGGTGCAGAGCTAAGCGTGAGCAGCGGCGTACTGCAAGCGGAGTTCTCCGGAGAAGATGCAGCGGTTACCTACAGCGCCAACAGTATATTAAAGCGGTTCGGGGAGGGCAGCTACAAGCTTTCATTCCGTGCGCGCGGCCTTGGAGCAGGCAGATGGACGGTAAACGCGTATCTGATGGACGAAAACGGAAGCAAGGTGCATTTACATGGATTGGGCAGCAGCAGCGGACAGTGGGCCACGCTGAATCAAACGTTGTATCTGTCCGCGGCCCAGCTGGAACAGCTGGATGCAGCGGGGCGGATATGGCTGTGCTTTGGCAGTGACGATGCGGTGTTGATTGAGCTGGACGACATCATATTTACACCCACCGGGGAACAGAATAAAGTTCTGCGGATGGAGGGGAAATATATGGATAATGTTTCCCTGTATCAGCGGGTGTATATGAATGTGGAGGATTCGGGCAGCGTTGTGATAGGCGGCTGGGCGAAGGCGGACGCGGTGCCGGACAATGAGGAATACAACGACGGCCGCTGGTTTGGCATGTACGCAAAAATTCATTATGCGGACAGCGCGGGAGCCACAAAAGTGGTGCCGGTGGAATTTAACACGGCGGTGCGGATAGACGATGATACGACAAACGCGCCGTGGCAGTATGTGTGCGGAGCGGTGCCGCTGAAGAGCGATTACAAAACAGAAATAAATGTACTGTACATTGATTTGTATCTGTGCTATAATAAAAATATCAATTACGCGTATTTTGATGATATTCAGATGTTTTATGAGGAATTCGGTGAGGCGTACAGCTATGACGAAAAGGGGAATGTCATCAGCAGTGTGGATGCGGCCAGCCAGAAGACGACGTTCCAGAATACTGGGCGGGATGTATCGAGCATTTCATCGCCGGACGGAACGGGATATGAATACGTGTATAATGATAAGGGCTTTTTAACGGAATACCGGAGCTCCTCGGGGGTAGGGGGAAAATATACCTATGATAATTACGGGAATCCGATAAGCGCGACGGTTCAGGGGGCACCGTATCATCAAAGCATTCAGAGCGGAGAATATTATTATTTTAATTACGGAAGCAAGTATTTAAAATATTATCCAAACTATTCGCCCAATCCGGGAATGGTGTTTGGTTCGCAGGCATCGGATATCCGGTTGAAGATAACAGAAACGGAAGAGGGATATTACAAAATATCCTCCGGAAATATGTACCTTGAAAAAAACGAAATAAACGATACCGTAAACTTTAATACACATAACTACGGAATCGGGCAGGACTGGAAGCTTATTCCCGAGGCGAACGGCACCTACCGCATTGTTTCGCGCTCTGTGCAGGGCAGCAGCGGAGAGGGAGAACAGGTACTCACCGTGAATAATGGCTATGTGACGTGCACGAAGAACGGAACGGCAAAGTGGTATCTGCATCACTACGAAGAAGAATGGAACGGTATTGCGTATGTTCCGGTTGAAGCAGTTCCGGAAGCAAGAAAAGAATATGTAATACGGTCTTTATATACGGGAAGTTATATCAGCGGTGATGGCGAAAATTGTTTTATGTCGGGGAAATCTTCGGCATATCAAATTGTATTAGAGGATGCGGGAGACGGATATTTTTATATATTAATGGATCCGGCCTTTGATATTGATTTCGCTCGCTATTTATATTATCAAGGAAATAGTGCTCAGGTTTCTTATGGTTATTTCCGTCAATACGATTATACAAAATTCAAATTTGTAAAGCTGTCATACGGGTATGCCATACAGACGTATACCGGCGATTATTTGATTACAAATGAATACAACCCGGTATTTTCTACGGGAGATACGTTGTATACGGATCATGGCGGCTGGATACTGGAAGAACAAAGTAAAAGGATATGGACGAGCGCACAATATTCAAATGCCTATAACTACAATTACCTGACGAAACAGACGGATTCGCTGAGAAATACGGTAACCTATGCATATGATTTTGCCAAGGGCTTAATGACCTCAACTACCGACGCCAGGGGGAATACCACCGCGTATACGTATGACAGCAGCGACCGCATATCCTCGGTATCGCAGGGAGGAATCAGCGTAAGCTACAGCTACAGCAACGATCAGCTGAGCGAAATAACGCATAATGGATTTACCTATAACTTTATCTATGACGCGATGGGTCGGAGCAAAAAAATCAGCGTGGGCGAGCGTGTGCTGGTAGAAAACATGTACTATGCGGAAACCGGTCTTTTGCGCAAGGCGGAGTACGGCAACGGGGCGAGCCGCAGCTATGAGTACGATAAGCAGGGGCGCGTAACAAAGCTGCTGATAAACGGCACAGTGCGGTATGAATATACGTATAACAGCGAGGGAAGCCTGACGCAGCTGAAGGATTTGCTCAGCGGCGTTACATACCGCTATGTGTATGACCTGCTGGGACGCCTGGTGCGGGTAAGCACGAGCGCGGGCTTCGGCATTCGGCTGACATATGATAAGTACAACCGTACCAGCGACGTACAGTTCAGCTTTGGCGATGCTCAGCTGAAAACCACCTGGAGGTATGGAAATTCCAGCGGAACGAAGGAGAAAAACGGCGTCATCTACGGCGTAAAGTATAACGGAGTGGAAAAGCTGACGTATACGTATGACCTGTTGGGGCGCAGAGACAGCAGTAAAATTAACACCACAAATCCGTTTGTAACGGAGTACCAGTATAAGGACTGGAATGAGTCTTATACCAGCACGCTGTTGGAAAAGATCTCGTACAGCGGAGACAGGCCGTATATCTACGCGTATGACGCGAACGGGAATATAACAAGCATTTCTACGGAGAGTAACGGAACACAGACGCTGTTGGTAAGCTATGAGTACGACGCGCTGAATCAGCTGGTGCGGGAGAATCATGCGGAGCGGAACAAAACGATTGTATATACCTATGATAACGGCGGAAATATCACGTCGGTAAAGGAATACGCGTATACCACGGGCGCCGTCAGCGGCACGCCAATAACCGAAAAGGCGTATAGCTATGGCAATACGGAATGGAAGGACCTGCTGACGAACTACAACGGAACGGCGATAACCTATGACGCGATAGGGAATCCCCTGAACTGGACGAACGGAAAGACGTTTACGTGGACGGCGGGACGTCAGCTTTCGGGCGTGACGGATGCAAACAATACGATAACTTATACCTATGACGACAACGGAATCCGCACGAGTAAGACGGTAAACGGAATAAAAA
>CAJMLN010000077.1 GCA_905214315.1 uncultured bacterium
GGCGAAATAAAATCTTCGTAATCCTGAAAAATCGCAAGATTTTCGGTAGAAAAGACGGGCGGTGGAATGAGCGGGTTTGCGTGCTTTCACGGAAACGGATGATATACAGTTTATGACGATGACCTTAAATAAACGAGCAAGGGAACTGTACGGACACGAAAACAATTAAAATGGCACAGAACTGCAATACAGCGCTGTGCCATTTTTGCATGAAAAAATTCCTTATCAGGCGTTACCCAAATTCAGAACCGTTCTTTTTTAATAAAGCTTTAATAAATATCATTTAGACGAAAGACTCTTATTTTTCCAAGGAAATTCAACACAAACATCTCTCAACAGAAGCGTACTATCGCGCAGCAAAAATTCAAAAATATCTTTTTCCGTTAAAATATTCCTTATATTTTCGCCTTGATCCACAACTACTACAAAAAAATAGCTGCTGCCGAAAAACCGGGAAGAAACCTCCAGCAAGCTGTCGTTTTCATGCGCTTTGATCAGCTTGATATTATCTGCTTTACACCATAGCTTTTGCCGCCGGTAACCTTCATAAGGCTTTTTTACTGCGCGGACTGCCGCAGCAGCCAAGAATAAACTCATTACTAAAAAGGAAGCGCTCTCTCCTCCGGTTATCATGCCAAAAGCACTTACCCCAAGCAAAAGGAATGCAAAGCCAAGGCTTACTGCCATACACCGCTTCCGTCCTTTTTGAATTCCCCACGCACTGCAGAACAGCCCCATCAGGATTCTGCCGCCGTCAAGAGGATATGCCGGCAGCAAATTAAACATAGCTATCGTATAGGAATATTTTACAAAATCATTCCACAGGGGCAAAATGCCATACTGTGTACCGATATCCCATAAAAAGCCGGTAAAAAGGCTGCACAGCGGCCCCGCAGCAGCAATCAGGCCTTCATAAATATGATTATCTCCTATTCCCTCGATCTGCGCAGCGCCCCCAAAAGGATACAGCTCAATGCTCGCAGTATGCAAGTGCAGCAAAAAAGCTATAAAACAATGCGCAGCTTCATGCAGCAATATAAGAAAAACCAGTGTAAGCGGCATCGCAATATTCCCCGCCAAAACCCAAAGAACAATACAGGCCGCCATTAAAAGGCTAATTTTTATATCGATACCGCATACGGTAAAAAGCTTCATTCTTTGATATAATCCATAGGATTGAGCGCCACGCAGTTTTCATACAGCCGGTAGGTAAGCAGCCCGTCAACATAACCGATTACATCTCCTTGGTTTACCTGTTTTCCCTGCCCGGTGAGCGAGCCGCAGCCGCTGTAAACGCTCAGCTTTCCGTCCCCGTGCCGCAGAGTGATCCGTCCGTTTTCACAGCTTTCTATCTTCCCGTCCGCTACAGCGTAAACCCCGTTGAATCGGCCACATTCTATTTCAAGATATGCCTCATTGGCTGCGCTTACCTCATGAAGATAACCGTCCGCCGGACGAATCAGCCCCGTAACGGAAACATTGCCGCTGTTTACCTCCTGAGAGCCTTCATCTCCCTGAACCAAAAACACCTGTCCCAGGCTCTCCTTAATTTTAAAATCCTCTTCAAGGCTCATAGTAACGCCCTGCCGCAGCCGCTGGGCTGCTACCCCTTTGCCGAAAGCAATATACAAAACCGCAAAAAGAATCAGCAAAATAACAGCGACTGCCGCCGTGCGCTTTATATGTTTTTCATCCATAAAAAAATACCCCCATGCAAAATATATGCACAGGGGAAAAATCCATGAATACTATTTTCCGGTAAAGGGTTCAATCGGGCGATTCATGCAAACGCTCTCCACCAGACCGATACCGATCATGTTAGCCAGAAAACTGGAGCCGCCATAGCTGACAAACGGCAGCGGAATACCTGTAATAGGCATAATACCGATAACCATACCAATATTTTCAAAAATATGGAACATATACATCGCCATTACACCCACAATAATCATGGCTCCATAACGGTCGGACGCCTTACGCATCAGCATCCACATACGCACTTCCATTGCCGCATACAGCACAATCAGCACAATGCCGCCCAAAAAACCAAGGGATTCTCCAATAGCCGAAAAAATAAAATCTGTTTCCACCGCAGGAATATAATCCAACTGTGTAATCGCATTATCCCCTAAAACACCCTTGCCCAAAAAGCCGCCGGAGCCGATGGCAATTTTGGAATACTGTAGCTGTTCTACCTCATTACCGGAAATAAAGTTAATAATGCGGCTCTGCTGCTGCTCACCCATTAAAAACCACAGCGCCACCATACACACTGCGCCGATACCGGCCAAGATACCGATATGCTTCCAGCGCATACCGCCTGCGAACATCATCATTAAAAAAATAAATACATATACCAGCGAAGTACCGATATCCATCTGCGTAAGCAGTGCCGCCACAAAAATAACCATTACACCGAAACTGAGCCCCAGTTCCCTTATGGTAGAAAGCTTTTCATGCATGGCAATCGTCTTGGCCAGCAGCAGGATCAGCCCCAGCTTTCCCACCTCTGTAGCCTGAAACGTAAAGCTTTCGCCGATAGCGATCCAGCCGCGGGTACCGCCGCGTACCGATCCGAAAAAAGAAGTATAAACAATCAGCCCTATGCAAACTACCATTACTATATACCATATGCGGGAATAGATATGATAATCCAGCATAGCCACGCAGGCCATGGCGGCAAAGCCAATAATAATCCACACCGCCTGTTTGACAACACTGGAGAGATTCAGGCGCGAAAGCATCTCAAAAAGCGTAGTTTCTTCCCCGCCGGTAGAAGCATCTGCCGTAGCCATTAAAATGGCAAGCAGACCAAACAGAGAAATAACCCCAACGATAATCAATAAAATATACTCTATATTATGCAGTTTTCGCTTATCAAAAAGCCACATAAGAAAACCTCAACATAAAAATATATTTTTATTTTATCACACTTTTAAAATATTTTCAATCTTTATGTTAAAAGTTCCTTATATGCAATGACCGGCAGCTTTGCACAAAGGCAGGCGCCCGTGCCGGAGCGCTCTATGGTAACGGAAATCCGGTCATAGTCGGGCTCAATATATTTTACCGCGATCGCAATAATATCGGCCGACATTCTAAGCAAGAATTCAGCTGAAACATTGGCTCTGTCACGGGAAACCACAGACTGAAGGCGCTGTTTTGCCACCTTACGGCTGTTAAGGCCGCTCTTTCTTCTTTTAAAAAATCCAAACATACAACATCCTCCGCAAAACAAACTCAAACCGCTTTTTTCCCAAACAGTTTTTCCAGAATAACTCCCAGCGCCGAAGGTACGTTTATAGGGATATTCTCCCCCATCAGCCGTCGGGCAATATTTTCATATTCTCTTCCGGCCAAACTTTTGGGCATACTGATGACAGCCTCACCTAAATTAGAGGCCTTTACCACTGCGGCATCGTCCAATACTGCACCTATCGCCTTCTGCCCCAAAATATCTTCTACATCCTCTACGGCAAGCATATCTCCCCTGCTTACCATATCAGGCTTGATCCTGTTTACCACCAAAGAGGTATGGGCAATTTCCCCCGCGGCCATCAGTCCGATCACCCTGTCGGCATCGCGCACGGAGGAAACCTCCGGCGTACAGACCACCAGCGCCTCCTCCGCGCCGGCAATCGCATTTTTAAAGCCCTGCTCAATGCCGGCAGGGCAATCCAGCAGAATAAAATCATATTGATCGCGCAGCTCGCTTAAAAGATGCTTCATCTGTGCTTCATTTACCGCGTTTTTATCCCGGGTCTGACTGGCCGCCATCAAGCTTAAATGTTCATTACGCCGGTCCCGGATAATAGCCTGTTTTATCCGGCATTTATTTTCAATCACATCCACCAGGTCAAATACAATGCGATTTTCCAGCCCCAGCACCGTATCCAGGTTCCGCAAACCGATATCGGTATCGATCAGCAGGACTTCTTTTCCGGCTTTTGCCAGCGCCGCCCCTATGTTTGCGCAGGCCGTGGTCTTTCCTACCCCGCCCTTGCCGGATGTTACAACAATTACCCTTCCCATAAAATAACTCCCCTTATTTAAACTTTCTTATTTAACACTTTCAATGCCCCAGAGCCTGTCCGGGCCCCTCTTATCATAGAACAAAACAGATTGGATTGAAATAGCTATTTTTGCCGAATCCGCACAGCTGACAAAACAAGTAAAAACAATACAAAAAACGCCTGCCGAATTTGACAAAAACAATATTTGAAGCTATAATTTACAAGAATAAAAACATCTGCGCTTGTTTATAAAAAAACGAAAACGCAGCAAAATAAGAATATATAACAGGAGGGTATTTTATGAAACAGGCAACCAAGCAAAACACCATCGGTGAAATTTTAGAAATGAACAGCGAAGTAGCCGCGCTTTTTTTAGGCCACGGCATGTTCTGTATCTCCTGCCCCAGCGCCCAAAATGAATCTCTGGAGGAAGCCTGCATGGTGCATAATATCGATGCGGACGAGCTTCTGGAGCTGATCAACAAGTTTCTTGCCGCAGATGAAAATGAGAGCGAGGGCCAATAAATGAAAATAGCCATCGGTTGCGATCACGGCGGCTTCTCCCTCAAACAGCTGCTTCTTAAGCATCTGGAGCAAAAGGGATATACCATAAAGGATTTCGGCTGTCACAGCGATGCCAGCGTCGACTATCCCGACTATGCCTATCCCGTAGCTAAGGCCGTTGCCGGGGGTGAGGCAGAAAAGGGCATCCTGATCTGCGGTACCGGCATCGGTATGAGCATTGCCGCCAACAAAGTAAAGGGCATCCGCTGCGCACTGTGCTCAGACACCTTTTCCGCCCATGCCACGGCTGAACACAATGACAGCAATATTCTGGCGTTAGGCGCCCGCGTCGTTGGCCCGGGTCTGGCGCTGGATATCGTGGATACCTGGCTCGGCGCGCAATTCATGGGCAAGCAGCATACCGCCCGCATTGAAAAAATTGCAAAAATAGAAGAGCAGGAGCTGTAATTTACGCACAGAATAAGCTTTTTTACAGAAAAGCACACAGGAAATATTCCTGTGTGCTTTCTGTTACAAACCGCCGGTATAAAGCGTCCGCGGAATTACAAATTCCGGATATCCCATCGTCCCGGGCGCCACCTCGTATTTATCAAACACAATTACCAGATCGCCGTCCTGATTAAAATAGAAATTCTGGTCCGGAGAAATTTCATAAAAGCCCCAGAACGTTTTATTATCCGAATACATCCAGTAGATCACATCCGGATCCTCCTCCATCTGCCGGAGCATCTGCTGTTTAATATATTCGCTGAAAACAGAAACATAATCAAAATTCTCATTAAAAACATCCGACAGCGTTACAATCTCTCCCCGGGTCTTATCAATATGATAATAGCGGTACGCATTGCTGCCGGTACCGGCGCTTTCCGTAACCGTAATTTTCAGAGTGAACCAGTTTTCGTTATTGGTTACGGTTTCATAGTCAATTAATAAATCAAAATGTGAATCCGGAAGCTCCTCCGCGCTCTTGCGGAAACGGGTAATGATCTCATCTGTCAGCTCTTTTACCTCTTCGTTAATGGCGTCCAGCGGCTCCTGCATACCATCCTCTGTTTCTATCTGCGGAATCCGGATATTCTCAGAGTGGTTTTCATCCTCTTTTTCGAAATCATACACCGTAATAACGCGCACGATTTTATCCACCACCGGAATTTCCTGCATGGCATAGGCAACCTCGGGGCTTACATTCGGCAGAACAAAGAAAGCAATCAGCAGCAGCACTGCCGCCGTACGAATACCGATGGTAAAAAAATGCGGCTTTCTCTGTGTTTTCTTTTGCAGCCATGCCACCGTAAAATCAAACCGCTGCTCCATCTGCTCCGGCATCACGATCTTTTCTTTTTTTAACTGCCGGCGGATCTTTCTATCCTGCTTATTCACAAAATCGCCTCGCTCTCTAAAATTTCCCGAAGCATTTTTCTCGCCCGGGAAAGCCTCTGCTTTACCGCGTCGGCCGTAAGCCCTAATACTTTGGCAATATCCTTTACAGACATATTTTCATAATAGTATAAAATAATCACGGTGCGGTATTTCATCTCAAGCGCCAACACACTCTCCCAAAGCACGGTTTTCTGCTCGCCGGCATCCTCTTGCGCGGGCACTTCGATTTCTTCAATATCCAAAGTATATGTCCGCATTTTTAATATTTTATAACACTCGTTCACAAGGATTTTAAAGATCCAGGGTTTTATTTTTTCAAAAAACCTTAAATCCTCCAAATGATCATACCCCTGCATCAACGCGTTCTGCATGGCGTCCTCGGCATCCTCCTTATTCCTTACAATGCCGATGGCCGTGATATACATACTGTTTTTCAGCTGACTGATTTTTTGACAAAACCACGCGGTTTTCTCTTCCCCCGGCATTTTATTCCTCCGCCGTATTCTGCAACGTTTTTAAAAATTCCTATCCCTTATTATTTTACAACAGCCACCGTAAAAAGCCACTCTTTCCAGTTCTTATAATACTTTCCGAGAATATGCGAATTATCGGCCGTATATTTGTCCGACAGATTTCCGTTCTCATCGTCAAAAAGAGGATTCACATCAATATAAAAAACTGTTTTCCAATCGGCAAACCCGGATATTTCCTCATTAAACGTATCAATATTG
>CAJMLN010000078.1 GCA_905214315.1 uncultured bacterium
CCATAAAGACCGAGTACATGCAAAGCATGACACTTTAGTACCCTACCGCATCTACTGAAGAATTTAGAATGAAGCTGTATGAAAATATTCGTCTAAGGCGGGAAGAATTAGGAATGTCCCAGCAGGAACTTGCAGATAAATTGGGCTATACCTCCCGTTCGACTATAACAAAAATAGAATCCGGGGAAAACGATTTAACGCAATCCAAAATAGAAGCTTTTGCCAAAGCATTAAAAATCTCTCCTATAGAATTGATGGGATACCATTCCGAAGAAGCCACAAAAAATAAGAAAACAGTTTTTTTGGATTTTCCACTCTCTGATCATGAAAAAAAGCTGCTAATCGCTTACCGCAGGAAACCTGAAATGCAAAGCGCTGTCGACACACTGCTAAACGTAACGAAAGAATCCGCGCACCCTAAAAACGAAAAACTGCACAAAGTACAAATCGCTGCGCGGAACGGTAAATTTGAAGAGGTATACATGTCGGAAAAAGAAATAGAAGAAATCATTAATTTGCCTGATGTTCCTCCGGAAGATCTTCTATAAAAGGCTTAAACTGTTCATATACCCGCCGTTCCAACGGTGACGTGAGAAATCGGTTGCGCTGATATAATATATTCATTCGTTTCATTCTATACTCAGCCGATTCCCTGCTAATACCGCACAAATCAGAGATTTCAGAAACGGTACGAATCTTTTTTCCCCATAGAACACATGCCGGAGCAAGAAGTCTGCTTGCAAAAATATTTGCTGCCTGCTCTATAGACGTATCCGTTAAAGACGGTTCCCGGTTGAAAAGGACATATTCGCCCACATGCCCTAACAAGATATGGCCCAGCTCATGCGCTACAGTAAACCGCTGCCGCTGAACACTGCATTTCTTATCAACCAGTATAATGGGAACCCCATTAAGGATCATACTCTTTCCATCATTATCGTCTGTTGATTCATAGTATTTAACAGTTATCCCCATGCGGCAGCACAAATCTACAATATTAACCGGAAGCTGAATAATATTTTCTTTTATCAGGATATTCCAACTTAAATTGCGGCAATTCTTATAGGCACTGTAAATCATTTTTAACCACCTCAACATAATTATGCAATATTTTCCATAATTTGTCTACTATTATTTGCGATAAAATCAAAATTTTATACAATATTGACGAAAAATATTAAAAAAAACTGAAAATACAAAGGCACCCCTTGATGTTTACAACATCAAGGGGCACCAATCGTTTTAAAGGACAAAAAGTATTTCCGGTCTATGCCTATCTTCCATCGGCAATCAACTGTTCCATATGTGCAGCGCGTTCTACAAGAAAGCGTTCCCACTCCAATGCATCGATAAAAGGGTTTTCTTCCCCTTTTTCCAGTAATTCCGCTTTTTCCTCGGTGCGGTTATTCCACACATGATTTCCCAACGTAATATCATCAGAATATCGGCGCATTTTTTCCAATCCGCAAAGAAAATCCTCCCGGCACTGACAGGAAAGCCCGTAACGGTTCAAAAAAGCTTTCTCCATGGAATTTGTGCCTACACCGCCGTGCATTCCGCAAACAAGCTTTCGCCCGTTTTCTTCCGCTTCAAAAAAGAAACTGAACGTTCCCGGCGTATGTCCCGGCGTGCTTATGCAATGAATAACAGTACTGCCAAGGGCAATAGTATCGCCGTCATAAAGCAATACATCCGGCTCAAAGCTTTCATAATATTGCGCACCCAGTTCTCTGGCCCAGGTAAGATCAAGGGTCCCGTTTGCATACTCTCTATCGGCTGCACCAAGAAATGTTTTGGCTCCTGTCAATTCCTTTAATGCGCGCGTACCGCCCAAATGATCGTAATGTCCGTGAGAATGTACAATATACCGTATATCCTGCACAGAAAAGCCCAGTGCTGCAATATTAGCAACAACCAAATACAACGTCTGCGGATAACCGCTGTCAAGCAGAATCAATCCCTCGCCGGTATCAATCAGATGAGAAGATGCCGGATGCGTTCCTACAAAATACAGATTTCCATAGATTTTAAAGGGTTTTATATAGCCTTCCCATGGTTTCGTTATCATTGTTCTCTCCTGCACAGGTGTTTTTTAATCAATAGTAGATACATTCCTGCCGGAACAGCAAAAAATGAACTTGATACAAACAACTACTTTTCAACTATTCCATCCGAAAGACTTCGGTAAGCATCGGCTGCGCACCGGTAACAGGATCCATCTCCATGATCATAACGTCTTTCATATATTCATTCCACTTATCCACTAACGGGCTTTCCGCCTGAGTTTTAGCCGCAAAATCAATGCCCTTGGCGCACTCATAGTACCCAAACAATTCATTTCCCACGTTCCATATACTGTAATTACAAATCCCTGCCTGCTTCAAAAGTTCTACCAATTCCGGCCATATTGCCTGATGCCTGCGCACATATTCCTCCAAGCATCCCTCTTTCACTACTGCCTTCCATGCATATCTTTCCATAAAAAATCCCTCCGTTTTTATTTTGCCAACTGATAAATTTTTAAAATATCCTCTTTTTCCAGAGGTATATAAGACAAAATTATTTTTCTGCCGCCATCGGTAGTCATATCCGCAATTCCATAAAAATCTTTTTCCTTGATGCCCAATTCAGCCATCGTTACCGGCATACCAATCTTTCTAAAAAATGCTTTCATCTGCTCGATCCCCTGCCGTGCAGCAGCTTCTTCCCCCGCCTCACAAACATCAAAAACTTCTCGGGCCAAGGCAGCAAAGCGCGGAATATCATAGGTATACACATATTGTGCCCAAGCAGGGAACAGGACGGAAAGGCCTGCACCATGCGCTACATCATACAGGCCACTGAAATCATGCTCCAGTTTATGCACCGGAAACAGCGTCTTCTTTCCGCAGCCGGTAAGTCCGTTATGAGAAAGGCTGGATGCCCACATTAAACCGGCTCTGGCTTCATAGTTCTGCGGTTCTTCTGCGGCAATTTCGCCAAAAATTTTTACCTGTTTTAAAAGTGTAAGGGCTAAAGCGTCAGTAGGCTGAATGACAGCATCCTGCGTAAAAAAGCGCTCCAGCGTATGCATCATAATATCCACTGTTCCGCACCCGGTTTGAAACCGCGATACTGTATAAGTGAACTCAGGATTTAAAAAAGCAATGTCCGGCCGCAGCAGGTCATGGTTCAGCGATCTTTTATAAATGCCGTTTGTAATCACATGGGAATTGCTCATTTCACTGCCCGCCGCTGCTATCGTAAGAACGCATCCCAGGGGAAAATGTCTCTGAGGCATAATATTGCCGGAAATCATCTCCCAAGGATCCCTTTGATTTGCCAGCCCCATGCCAATGCTTTTAGCACTATCAATCACACTGCCTCCGCCAACGGCAAGAATAAAATCAATTTGTTCTTTTTTGCAAAGTTCAATCCCCTCCCGCACCAGTTCAATACGCGGATTAGGCTGCACACCGCCAAGGCGCACCGAAAAAATTTGGAATTTCCGCAGCTGTACTTCTATTTGATCAATCAACCCGCAGGAGAGCGCTGAACCACTGCCAAAATGAAGCAATACACGGGATGCCCCCCGCTCCTGAAGCGCAACGCCAAGATGATTCAATGCGTCTTTTCCGAAGAACACCCTGGTAGGTGTATAAAATGTAAAATTATGCATTCTTACTTTCCTCATACGCTTTGCGCACAGCATTTGCCAATTGATCAGAACAGCTGGTTTTTTTCCAGCCACAGGTAATTCCATTCAGCTTTTTCTCAATTTGCTCTACAGTCATTCCGTCTACTAAAGCAGAAATCGCTTTTAAATTACCGTTACAGCCGCCGGTAAACTGCACATTCCTCACAACATTTCCCTCTATATCAAAGGAAATTTTTGTAGAACAGGTTCCCTTTGTTTGATAATCATATCTCATAAAAGCTTCCCTCTTTTCTGGCGTTCAAAGCAAAACAATACCGTTTTGACCGCATATTTTCATTGTTTCCTCATCCCAGAGCGATACCTGTACCTGTCCGATGTGCGCTTTTTCCAGCAACAGCATACACAGGCGGGACTGTCCGATGCCTCCGCCTATGGTAAGCGGAAGCTCCCCAGAAAGCAGCATGCGATGAAAGGGCAGCTTACGCCGGTAATTGCAGCCGGTTTTATCCAACTGTTCATCCAGGGCATTTTCATCTACCCGTATCCCCATAGACGAAATTTCCATTGCACAGCCCAGGACATCATTCCAGAAGAGAATATCTCCATTAAGTTTCCAATCATCATAATCCGGAGCCCGGCCGTCATGGGGTTTTCCTGATTTCAATCGATCTCCAATCTGCATAATAAAGACCGTACCGTTTTCTCGGGTATATTTATTTTCTCTTTCTTTTGGGGAAAGTGACGGATACAGATCCTCCAATTCCTGTGCGGTAATAAATGCCGTTTCCCGTTTGAGCTCGACGGTTAATGCCGGAAACTCCTTTTTTACTTCCTGCAATGTATCAGCAATCGCTGCCACAATATCCGTTACAACACTTTTTAAAAACATCGTATTACGCTGCTCTCGGGTAATAACCCGTTCCCAATCCCACTGATCCACATAAATCGAATGCATATTATCCAGTTCTTCATCGCGGCGAATGGCGTTCATATCCGTATAGAGTCCGGTTCCCGCTTCAAAATGGTACTGATGCAATGCCATCCGTTTCCATTTGGCAAGGGAATGTACTACCTGTGCCGTTTTTCCCGTTGCTTTTATATCAAAGGTCACTGCGCGCTCAATACCATTCAAATCATCATTCAGTCCGGTTTCCGGCAAAACAAACAGCGGCGCGGTCACACGCTTTAAACAAAGTGCAGCCGCAAGCTTTTGCTGAAACACCTGTTTCACCCTGCTAATTGCAAGCTGTGTTTGATAAATATCCAGCTTTTCTTTATAATTTTCCGGTACAATTACCCGATTCATAAGGCTCCCTCAAATCTTTATCATAAATAATTATTGCAGATATTATATCATCAAATATCTTTTAAAGCAATCTTTATGTGCTGTGAATAAAAAACTTCCGCTAACATTTTTGTCAAAAAAACGCTGTTCTTCGTCGTGTTCTGCGTTTTTCATTGACAAAATACACCTTTTATTATATCATCTATTATAAATCTATCATTAAGGAAGAATCCCCATGCAAAATCAAACGATCCTTGTTCTTGATTTCGGCGGCCAGTATAAAGAACTGATTGCCCGGCGCGTACGTGAATGCCATGTATATTCCGTAATCAAACCCGGAAGCCTTACAGCAGCACAAATCAAAGCAATTGCCCCCATCGGCATCATCTTTACCGGCGGACCCAATAGTGTATATGAAGAAGACGCTCCTTCCTGCGATCCTGCCGTTTTTTCCTTGGGGATTCCGATTTTAGGCATATGCTACGGCCTGCAGCTGATGTGCCACACACTGGGCGGCACAATAGAAAGCGGGAATATGCGGGAATACGGAAAAGTTGATACCCATCTGACGCCTTCTTCCCCATTATTTCAAAATCTTCCTCCGCAGACAAAAACCCTGATGAGCCATACCGATCATGTAGAAAAACTCCCCGCGGGATTTGTTTCTATTGCACACTCAGCAAACTGTGCCAATGCAGCAATCGCAAATACCGAAAAGGCGCTATATGGCCTGCAATTTCACCCGGAAGTGGAAACTACCGATAACGGTACGGAAATCATCAAAAACTTTGTATACAATATCTGTGGCGCAAAAGGCGATTTTACAATGGCGGATTATATCCAGCAGCAGATCAGCGCCATTCGTACACAGGTCGGTAAGGAAAAAGTCCTCTTAGGCCTCTCCGGTGGCGTAGATTCTTCTGTATGTGCAGCCCTTTTGGAAAAAGCAATTCCTGACCAGGTGGTATGTATTTTTGTCGATCACGGCTGCATGCGGAAAAACGAAGGTGACGAAATTGAGGCTGTTTTTTCTAAAAAAAGGCTGAAATTCATCCGTGTTAATGCAGAAGACCGTTTTCTTTCCAAGCTCCGCGGCGTTTCCGATCCGGAGCAGAAACGAAAAATCATCGGCCGTGAGTTTGTAGCTTTATTTGAAGAGGAAGCACGTAAGCACGGCGACTGCAAATTCCTCGCCCAGGGTACTATTTATCCAGACGTTATTGAATCCGGCGCCAACAATTCCGCTACAATCAAGAGTCATCATAATGTAGGCGGTCTGCCGGAGGACATGGGCTTCATCGGACTGGTAGAGCCTCTGCGCGGGCTCTTTAAAGATGAAGTGCGCAAGCTGGGCCGTCAATTAAAACTTTCCAAAGTATTGGTAGAACGGCAGCCTTTTCCCGGTCCGGGACTGGCAATCCGTATCG
>CAJMLN010000079.1 GCA_905214315.1 uncultured bacterium
TGCCGTATTTCCGAGAGGATCGATAAAAGGGCGGCGCACCTGTCTGCGTGCTGCCGCCAAAGATGAAAAAAATCCCGTCCGGACTGTGTTCCGGACGGGATTTTTTATGGCGCGCCCAGGCTGTTCCCTTTTTATTTTTAAGAAGAAAACAGGATCATCGGGTCAGCCTGTCTATCAGATCCTTAAAAAGCACGTCTCTGTTGACGAAATATACATAGCGCATCCAGAGCTCGTGGGAAGCGGTGCTGTAGAGATGGTCATAGGTCGGCAGGGTAAGGGGAATCACGCGGGAGAGAAGAAACCGGTTGTCCTCATTCAGCAGCCAGGCAACGGCGGTCACATCCCAGATGACCCGCGTCCACGGTCTGCCGGCGGCATAGCTTTCGGCAGCTTTTATCGTATTTTCGGCCAGATAATCGGCCAAAGGATTCTTTTTTGAAAGCCAAAGGCGAAGCTCGGGCCCCGAGACTGTAAACGCGCTTACCACGCCCATGCAGGGCAGCTGTACGAACGGCGCGCCGCTTTGCATCACCACTCTTGCCGCAGCGATATCCTGCTTCATATTGAATTCATCGGTGCTGTGGAAATGGTGCGCATGTCCGCCGAGCCAGACCACGACGATATTCTCACAGATCTCGGGCCGCAGCAGAAGGGCGGAGGCAATATTGGTAATGGCGCCGATAGCCACAACGTATAATGGCGCTTGCGGGCTGTACCGCAGGGCGCGTTCGGCCAGATCCTGCGCCGCGGGGGAAAGAACAGGGGTGCGCTCGTCGGGCAGGTAGCCCTCCGAGCCTTTGAAAACGGGAACGTTTTTTTCGGCCAGCCGCAGGATCTTTTGGATTTCCGTATAGCTTTTTTCCATTCCGTCCTTGGGATCCCTTGCATTGGCATTGAAAAACGGCGCGGCGTAAATGGCCTGCGGACGCAGTTTTTCTTCTGCGCGCAGCAGATAGGCCAGGGCAAACTGATCGTCGATTTCGTTGTACGCGTCGGTATCCAGTACGACGTCTATCGGCCCGCGGGGAACCTCCAGATTATGCAGACGTTCTTCGGTTGTCATTTTTCTTCTCCTTTAATTCTGATATTTTTTTCGGTATTCCCGCATGGAAATACCGTAGGAAGCAAAGAACAGCTTCCTGAAAAAGCTTTCGTTCCGGTAGCCTGTGCGCCGGATAATCTCACCGACGGAAAGATCCGACTGTACCAAAAGCCTGGCGGCCTCCCGGCAGCGCCGCTGCTGCAGCAGGCGGGAAAACGGCGCGCCCATATTCTTTTTCAGCCAGCCGTGCGTATAGCCGGGGGTATATCCCAGTTCCTTTGCCAGGGCGCTGATGCTCGCCTGTGCCAAGTGCGCGTCAAAATAGCGCAGAACGGTATCCTTCTGCCGCAGCACGCCGTTGTCCTCTGTGCGCGGGGCCAGCGTCTTCAGGGCAGCGAGCACCTCCTGCCGGAGGGGAATGGAGGAGGCTGCGCCTTTTCTGGTAACGGCCAGCGCCGCGGCTGCCGCGGCCAGGCGCAGCGCCTGCGCCGTCTCTTCCCCCTGCGCCATAGCCGCTGTAAAATAGCCGGTAAAGGTGTCGCCGGCGGCAGTTGTATCCACGGCTTTTACGCAAAAAGCCGGTTGAAAAATTGTTTTTTGGTTCTGATAGAACAGGCACCCTCTTTCCCCGAGGGTCAGAACCACCGTCAGCTCAGGATAATTCCGGCCGAAATACGCCAGGCAGTCCTCCGGCTGCGCTTGGCCGGAAAATTCCGCGGCTTCCACCTCGTTTAAAAGCAGAACCGATATCTTCTCCAGCGCTGCGGTTTTCAGCTCTTCGGAAAAGGGGGAGGGATTCCATAAAATTTTCATTTTCTTCTGCGCGGCCTTTTGCAGAATATACGGCAGAGAGCTGATTTCGTTTTGCAGAAGTAGCAGATCGCCGGCGGAAAAGCAGTCCAGCAGCTGGTCCACATAGGCTGGTGTGATTTCATAGTTGGTGCCGGGAAAAATAACGATGCTGTTCTGCCCGCTGGTGTCTACCTGGATTATCGCGTGTCCGCTGCGGCCTTCTTTCATGCGCACAAAGGAAACATCCACGCCGCAGGAGGCCATCAGCTCTTTTAAAAACAGCCCCTCCCGGCCGATACATCCGGCGTGGTATACCCTGGCGCCCGCCCGGGCCAGGGCGATGGACTGGTTCAGCCCTTTTCCGCCGGGGAACTGTTCCATACTGCGGATGGCTACGGTTTCCCCCGGGCGGACGATGTGATCCACGTGATACACATAATCGATGTTGCAGGAGCCTAAATTCAATATTTTCACCGTTTCCGTCTCCTTTCTTCTGCATTATAGCACGCCGCCGCCCAAAAGAAAAGATCCATATAAAAGATAAAACAGACGGATTTTGATTTTGGACGGCAGTTTCAGCTTATTGCGGACGCAGGAATTTTATTACCTTCTGCCGGGGGAATCGGCGGTGCCTGCGGATATGCCAAACGCCGCGAAAATTTTTCGCGGCGCTTGAGGATTGCTTTTTTCAGATTCCGGGAATGCGGAAAAAACGGAAAGCCGGAACTGTTCAGAGCTTCAGCGGCTCCCAAAGGCGAGCCAGGCGCAGAAAGGTGAGCCGGCTGCGCACAAAGGGAGAATCGGCAAACAGAATGTCCCTTGCCTCTTCGGACAGTCCGATATCGCTGAGCGTGCACGGCGCGCCTGCCGCGCGCAGCCAGGAGCGCACCTGTTCGCCCGAGGGCAGGCTCAGAAGGATTTCCCTGAGCCGGGGCAGGGCTTCGCGGAGCTGCTGGGCATCGATGCCGGCGAGCGGATTCTTTTCATTTTCCTTAAAAATTTCCTCCGCCAGCGGTCCGAAGACCCGGCGGATTTCCTCCTCCGGCAGCGCGGTGTTTTCGGAAATCGGCAGGGCGGGGGTAAGCGCCTGCGCCAGGGCGCGGTAACGGTCGCAGCAAAGCGCCAGACCTACGCCTACTTTTTCGCCGTGCAGGGCGTCGTTGGAGCGGTTGATTACATTCATTTCAATAAAGTGGGAAATATGATGCTCCGCACCGGAGGCCGGACGGGAATTTCCCGCCATCAGCATGGCAATGCCGGAGAGAACCAGCCCGTACATCAGATTTTCAACGGCTTTTTTCTGCCGCAGCCGGATTCCCTCTGTATTGGCCAGAAGCTCCTCCAGCGCCTTTTCCTCCAGCGCGATAATGCGGTCGCAGCAGTATTCCTCCGTTACCAGACGGCTGATTTTCCAATCGGCCAGGGCGGTGTATTTGCCCAGAAGATCGCCGAATCCCGCGCTGATCAGCCGCGGCGGTGCGGCGGCAAGAATATCGGTGTCCGCAGCCATGGCGATGGGGCATACGCCCGGCAGGGTAACCTTTGCCCCGCGCAGCGTCATGGCGGCTACCGGTGAAACAAAGCCGTCCACACTGGGGGCGGTGGGGACGGAGAGGAACGGAATCCCCTTTTCGCGGGCGATATAGCGCGTTATATCGTGGATTGTTCCCGCCCCTACGGCCAGCAGCAGATCGCAGTCGTCCGGCAGTGTGCGGTGCACGGCCTCCAGCGCCCGTTCGTCCGCGTGGAGGTTCCGGGGATCCAGACAAATTGTCTGTGCGGCGGAGCACAGCTCTTCCGCTTTTTTTCCGGCGGCCTTGTATGTGCTGCGGTCGCAGATTATCGTTATCTTCTGAAAATTTCCGAGTTCTCTAATTAACGCCGGCAGCTTTTCCAGCGCGCCGGAGCATAGAAGAATTTTTTGAATCGGCACCCGGTGGGTTCTTCCGCAGCTGCAGGGAAAATCGCGCAGCAGCGCGTCAAACCGCCCGGGGGCTTTTTGCCCGTAATAGGCGTTTTTACCGTGCTTGCGCAAAAAATGCTTATCTAAAAGCGCACTGTCAAGCGCTTCCGCCGCGGGATTCAGCGCAAGGGTATGGACGGCCATTTTTGCGGTTTCCTCCAGCACGGTGATATTTTCCACCGCTTTTTTTGCCGTGGCGCCCCAGGCGAACGGTCCGTGGCCCGCTACGAAAACGGCGGGAATGCTTTCATAGAATTTTTCCGAGGTTTCGATAATCACCTTTCCGGTATTTTTTTCATAATCCGTACGGATTTCCTCCTTCGTCAGCTCCCGGGTGCAGGGAACCGCGCCGTAAAAGGTGTCCGCATGGGTGGTTCCCAGCGGTACAAGCGGTTTTTTTGCCTGCGCAAACGAGGTGGCAAATAGCGAATGGGTATGTACTACGCCGCCGATCTGCGCAAAGCTGCGGTATAGCGCCAGATGTGTTTCCACATCGGAAGACGGATTCAGCTCTCCCTCCACGAGGTTCCCCTGAAGATCGACCAGAACCATTTTTTCCGGTGAAAGCTCCTCATAGGGAACGCCGGAGGGTTTGATGGCAACAAGGCCGCTTTTGCGGTCGATGCCGGAAACATTTCCCCAGGTAAAGGTAACCAGGCCGTATTTGGGAAGCAGCAGATTTGCCTGGCAGACCTCTTTTTTTAATTCCTCAAGCATGGTGCGTCTCTCCTCACTGTTTGACAAAAATATGATATATTATATAATAATACATAGATAGAAAATGTGCAATACCCGGCGGTAAAAACGGAAAATGAGCATTTTTATGAAAGGAAATGCGCAAAATGAGCAGATCTGAACGGCAGCAGCTGATCCTGGAGCTTTTGCAGCAAAGCAAGTTTATCAGCGTTGCAGAGCTTTCGCAGCTTTTATATACCAGCCCTTCCAGCATCCGGCGGGATTTAAACGTGCTGGAGGCACAGCGGCAGGTCCGGCGGAATCACGGCGGCGTTACGCTGTATGAGGATGACCGCAGGGCACTGAATTTTGAAGCGCGGCTCCGGAAAAATATCGTGGGCAAAAAGCGTATTGCCAAAAAGGCCTCGGCCCTGCTTAAGGACAATATTTCCGTTATGCTCGACGGCTCCTCCACCGCGATGTATCTGATACCGTATTTAAAGGAGCATAAGGGGATTACGGTGTTTTCTAACAGCCTTAAAACCGTCGGCGACGCGATTGAGGCGGGACTTCGGACCTATTGCATCGGCGGGGAAGCGATCGATCAGTACGCGGTGCTTTCCGGCAGCTATGCGGATGAAATGGCCGAAAAGCTGTATGCGGATATTCTGTTTTTTTCTTCCCAGTGCTTAAGCGACGACGGGGAGATTACCGATTCCTCCGAAACGGAGAACCGGCTGCGGAAGATCATGCTGCGCAATGCGGCGCAGACGGTCTTTCTCTGCGACGGCGATAAAATCGGAAAGCGTTCGCTGCATCGGCTGTGCAGTGTTTTTGAGGTAGACCACGCTTTTTTCGATCAGGAGCGTTATACGCAAAAATTCAGCGGCATATCATAACAATCAGGCGGAAAGGAAAGGCGATTTCCCAAAAGATGGAACATAAAATTTATTTGATTTTTTCGGTAACGCCCTTTAAAACGGGAACGTTTATCCGAGCGATGACCCATTGGCAGTATAATCATGTGGCGGTGGCCTTTGATAAGGATTTAAAGGAAACGTACACCTTTGCAAGGTATTACCGGTCCGTTCCCCTCTACGGCGGCTTTGTCAGGGATTCCAGGGAACGATATGTCTATAAGGAAAAAACAGCGAAGGTAAAGATCTGTGCGGTTCCCGTCGGGGAAGAGGGATATCGGCGGGTAAAGGATTATATCGATGCCGTCAAGCGTTATCCGGACGAGTATATCTATAATATTTTTTCGGCTTTGACTGTGCCGCTGAAAAAGCGCGTGCTGATCCGCAATGCGTTTACCTGCGCGGAATTTGCCGTACAGCTTTTGAGCATGGCCGATACCGGCATTGAAAAGGACCGGTTTTACGCCATTGATGAGCTGGCGGACTTTTTTGATTCCTATACGGTATACGAGGGCCTATACCGCTTTGAGAATACGCTTCCGCAGGATGATTTTGAAGAGAAAAAGGGCCTGTGGTCCAATGTGCGGTATACTGCGGGGGCTATTAAAGCGCTGCTGATACGCCTGCGCCATTCCTGATAGAACGCAGGCCGGGTGTTTTTTAACATTGCCGGTCTGCCGTTTTTTGAAAAAACGCACAGCGCGGATATGAAAAAACGGGACTCGCACCGTTTGGGCAGGAGTCCCGTTTTTTATGGGAAAAAGCTTATTTTTTGTAGCCGCATTTGGGGCAAACGCCGTTTTCGTTCAGGGCGATGCCGCACAGC
>CAJMLN010000080.1 GCA_905214315.1 uncultured bacterium
CGGTGGGTTCCCTCACAAGCCAGATATAAGTCAAAATCGCTGATCATTCTGCTTTTTGTAAAATTCTCTTTTCCCATTTGCCGGCAGCCTCCTATTTGTTATTTACTTTATTTATATTGTAGCAAAAGCAAATTTGCCTGTCAATATCGGCAAAATAATTTCTTTGGCATTTATTCACCATTTTTTAATAATTTTTTGTATATTTTACCTGACCGGGGCAAAAATAATGAACGGAGGTGTTAAATAATGAATCTTGGATCGATCAAAGACAAATCGGGCAAGGCTGACTTAAAAAAGACCACAATAAAAAGAATATGTGCTGCCGCAGCAGTATGCTGCGTAGCGGTAATTGCCGTTACTGCGGCAGTATCGCTGACAAATAAGCAGCCTCAGGAGGAAATACCCGTAGTGGTTGCTCCTACGCCCACTGATTCGGCACAAACCGGAACAGATGCACAGGTAGTGCCGGACAGCAACAGCGCCGATAAAAACAATAATGAAGGCGAAAGCGGAAAATCAGATGCCGAAACCTCAAACAACGTAAGCGTAGCACAAAAAATGCTGCTTCCTGTATCGTCGGGCAACGTGCTGAAGGGCTATGCGGCGGACATGCTGGTATATTCCAGCACGCTGAAACATTGGGCCACGCATACTGCACTGGATATTGCCGCAGAGCAGGGTGCTGAAGTATTTGCCGCGCTTGACGGAAAAGTAACCAAAGTAGAGGAAGACGACCTAATGGGACTGACCATAACCATTGATCACGATGGCGGCTATCAAACGGTCTATGCATCCCTCGACAGCCTGGCCAACGGCATCGCCGAAGGCGCAACCGTACTGCGGGGTCAGGTGATCGGCGCAGTGGGCACTTCGGCAGCAGCCGAAGTAGACGACGGACCGCATCTGCATTTTGAAGTATACAGTGACGGAGCGATTGTCAACCCACAAACCTATTTAAGTGATCTGATCAAGTAAAAACAAAGGCTCAAACGATAGCAGCCTTCCTGTCAGGAGGGCTGCTATTTCTTTTCCGTTCTCATCCTATGCTTTTATAACAGCAAGCCGCCGTTATTATATGCAGGCTATGAAAAAAATACAACAAGAACTTTTCCTTTGTTTCAAAAATTCTGCAAAAAAAAAAAGTTCCTGTTCTTCAAACCTATAAAAAAACCTGCCGGAAAAATTTCCGGCAAGGAAAAAAAGAAATGTATTCACCGTGCATGGCTCCTGAGCTTTCTACGGCACAGGCCATGTCCGACGCGCTTTCTCCTCATAGTTACAAAAAACCTTATCGACAGCTGTACTTTTGACCGGGCTTTATCACGTCGGCTCCAATAAGCTCGGTAACCGAAACCACTTCATAGCCCTGCTTATACAGCTCATCCAGAATGATGCAAAAGGCCTCATACGAATTGCGGTAAATCTCATGCATTAAAATAATTTTGCCGTCTCCCACGGTACTCATCACATTGTTTACAATCGTCTGTACATTTCTGGCAGCTTCCTCGTCGCTTCCCCGTTGTTTATTTTTCCAGTCTTCGGAATCCACATTCCATAAAATAACTGAATACGGACAGCTTTCAATCCGCTCTTTTGTAATATTCCCGCCGATGGGGCGCATCAGAGTAGGCCGCTTTCCGGTAGCCTCCGCAATGACCTTTGCGGTTTCTTCCAGCTCCGTCTGATATTCCTCATCAGTGCATTTATTATAAAAGAACTTATGCGTATACCCATGAATGCCTACCTCACAGCCGTTTTCCGCAGCATAGCGAAGCGCGCTGCGGGTAGAAGCAGAATTGACGCGGTTACCTACAATAAAGAACGTAGCAGAAGCGCCGTACTCCTTAAGCTTATCCACAATTTTTACAGTATACTCCGCATGCGGGCCATCATCAAAGGTAAGCGCAACCTGTTTTTTCCCCGGAACCCGTGAAGGCGTGGGGCCAGGAGTACCACCGGGAGTATCGGTAATGCCGGGCGTTACAGTACTTTCCGCACTCGGTTGCAAAGTTACCAGCTTACCGCCGGAAAATTCATAATAGGCAAGCTCCTGGGTATATTCAAAATGGTCTGTTTTAATAATCTGATCATCGACTGTAATAAAAATCCTGTCCGCGCCGTAATTACTTAAAAAAGTATTGGTAACACATCCCATAATCAGCTCTTCATCCACCGCGCTTTTATCAGCGATATATCGACCGAATTCAATGCTCAAATCCAACCGTATGGTGCTTTCTGCCCCAGCAGAAACCGACTTTTGAAAATTATGCACCGCTATTTCCGAAGGAAGGACGCCTGCGGAAGAAAGCGCATCAATCAATCCCTGTGCCGAAAGCTCGCCAACCTCCACCTGTTTTTGTGTCAATCCGTCTTTTTGTTCATTGGCGCAATAAATCGTAGCGGCAGTCTTCTGCGGTTCTCTGGCACAACCGCACGCCAGAAGCAAACAGGCGGATAGCAGACTTAGAATTTTTATAAATGTTTTCATACGCAGTCCTCATTTTCTATTGAATGAATAAAATATATTTTTATTATTATAACATAAGGTTATCTTTTCGTATACATAAATCGCCAAAAAACTGGTTTTTACCAAAAAAATACAAAACAGTCCTTTCTCTTCCTTTTAACCGTTCTTCAAATTCAACAATTATACCTCTTATTTTTCTCGTTTTATTTCCTTTTACCCCAGATAAAATAACCGATAATTTTTTTATTTTTTAGTTGCATTTTTTTATTTTTATGCTATAATAGCATTGCTTTGGGGATATAGCTCAGTTGGTAGAGCGGTTGCTTCGCATGTAACAGGCCAGCGGTTCGAGTCCGCCTATCTCCACCACGTCGGAGCAAAGTCCGCTTTGCTCCGGCTTATTTTTTACCTTTGGCAGGCAATAAGCCATACATCCGCGCCCCCTGCTCCTCCTTTTTTCGCAAAAGGTCCCGTCTCACTGGTTGCAAATGCTTTCTCAACTCGTTGTCAACCTTTTGCAGGGCGGAGCATCTTTTTTCCCGGCACATATACCGGGGTATTGCTCACTCCGTTTTTATATTCGGTGTTTTCTATACAGTTTTCATTTTGATGCTGACCCGCCCAAACCAAATGTATTCGCCACCGTAAAGGTTTTTCTTCCCTAAGGATTCCCCGCAGAAGAAAGCGGAAAAACAGTTCCCTTTCGATCTCCCGGCCTGCTGCCGGTTTTTATAAAAAGAAAGGATGGATCCCCTTATGAACGCTTTTCAGCAGGACAGCCTCTATTCCCTTTCACAGGACGAACTGACGCTTACAATCCAATGCGGCAAAAATCATCCCGCGCCGGAAATCAACCGGCAAAATCACCGCAGCGAAACGGTGCGCTGCCGGAAAATCCAGGTTTTCAACCGCGGCGTACGGCACGAGGAAACGCTCCTCATAACCGGTGACCTTCCCCGGTTCGCCTTCGCATCCACGCATCCGGACCGCGCCATAGATCCCCCGTTCCTGATCTTCGGCGATATGGACATCCGCTTTCAGCTGCAGGAGCAAAGCCTGTATTTCCACGACTTTGATGAAATAACCGCCTATTTTCACCCCTTTGCCACCGAATGGGTGGGAATAAGCAGAGAACTGCCCTCTTTAAAGGTGCGGCTGAAGGTTTCCGTCTTTGACCGAAGTGCCGTCTGCGGTTCTCTTACCATAGAAGCTCTTGAAAAAGCAGCGGTTCTTCCCCGGGCCGAGCTGCGCTTCGGCGGATTAAAACTCGGCACCCGGCCGCTGGACCCCTGCTTTATTCAGCCCGACAGCGCCATAGTGCCCTCCCGGGCCGAACAGCTCGCGCCGGGGCATTTTATGCTTGCTCCCGCAGCAGAGAACTCTCCATTTTCCACGGAAAAGGTCTATGTGAATTTTGACAACGGCTTTGGCGACGCTCATCTTCAAAACGGACACGTATTGTTTTCCTTTAACAGCGCAGAAAACAACACCGCGGATTTTATGATGTTCCACAGCTTGGAAAAAATGCCGGAAAAAGCGATGCTGCCGCTTTCGGCGTGCAAAAAGGATTTTACCCAAATGGATCAGTATGCGGACCGGCTGCTGCAAAGCTGCCGCGTCAGCACGCCCTCGCCGCTGCTCAACGCGGCTATCCGGCACAGCCTTCTGAATTTAGACTACATACACATTCAAAACGCCTGGTTTGAAGGCGGCCACTGGTGGAACTGCTACTGGGCGAACAATTTTCAGATTTCCGCAGCGATCGCTCTGGGGCAGTATGAAAACGCCAGAAAGGCGCTGCTCTTTTTCGGATTGCTGGAGGACGGCTATTCCTGTACGAACGCGGCCGGGGAGAATGCCAATGAAGAAAGATATCCGCATACCCCGAAACCCACCCTCCATTTTGAGGGAATCCCCTATTATTTATATGAGCTGTGGCAGTATACGGAAGCTACCGGCGATCTTTCGGTTGCCGAAACGGTCTATGACCGCGTAACCGCCGCAGTAGACGATCTTTTTTCCGCCTGCGATCTGAATCAGTCAGGCCTGATCGGCTGGCGCTATGGCTGCAACACCTTTTTATATCAGGCAGATCACCTGCAGCTGCCGGGGGACGCCGTTTCGCCCTCGGTTATGCTTTCCGCCATGCTGGATAAACTGGCATACCTTGCGCAATTGATTGGCAGAGAAAAAGACGCCGCCGCTTTTTCAGAAAAATCCGCTTCCATGAAGGCTGCCGTCATACAAAGGCTCTGGAACCGGGACGCAGGATATTTTTACAGCCACCTGGATCTTCAGGGCGTCCGCCACAGCGCGCATTACTATACGGATCTGATCTTTCCCGCGCTTTACGGAGAATGGGAGGAAGGCTATTCCTCAGGTGGTCTGGAGCACTTAAAGCAAACGCTTCTGTTCCGATCTGCTGAAACCGGAGAACTTCTGATGCGCGTGGGCGATTTAAAGCCTGATATTTTTGGAAACAACAACGTAATGCCCACCCAAATGGCGGAAACTGCCCGTGCTTTCTGCAAAACCGGCGATAAAAATCTGGCACTGTCGCTGATGCACGCCGCGGCACGTGGTGCAACGGTGTTTACCGAATCTCCGGGCAGCTCGCCCGAGCGGCTTAACGACGAGGGCAAGGGCGAATGCAACTATCTGTTCGGCAATCCCTGCGGCTCGTTCCTGTACACAGCCGTTTCCGGCATCTTCGGCATCAGCGTTCAAAAGGCAGGCACCGAATTATGCCTTGCGCCCTCGCTGGACGACCAATGGCCGCAGGCGGCGATTTCCCTGCCCTTTGCCGAATATACCGTCTGCGGAAAAACGTTTTCCGTCCACGTGAAGGCCGAAAAGATTCAAGCCCTGCGCCTGTCCTTTTATTCCGACGGCAGCGACGCCCGTTTTTCCGTAAACGGAAACAGTATATGCGGGCAGGCAGAGCCGAGGTTCGGCCGCTTTCTCATCACGCTTACGCTCCCTGCAGGCACCGGCGATACGCTGCAAATCACTCCGTTATTTGATTTCAGCACGCCGCCCGTTCCCGCCTGCGGCTTTGCTGCCGATAAACAAACGCCGCCCGTACCGGCGGATGCCGGAACAGGTGTTCCCATCGATCTTTCCGAAAAATTCAACAGCGACCATATGACTGCTGTCTCCGCTTGGCGAAGGGATCCTGCTTACACCATTCCCCGGACGGCGCTCGCTTCCATTCCCGGATACCTGCTGACGCCCGCGGGAAAATTTGCTTCTTCCCCTGCAGAAGAAGGAAACCGTGTGCCTCTCTGCGTTATCGGCCCGGGCTTTTCTCACGAGTTCAGCGGCGCGCCGATTCCCTCCGGCTTTCCCTCCAGCCAGACGTTTACTGTAAATGACCGCCTCCGCCGGCTTGACTTATTCTATGCCACCGAAGCGGCCAGCCGCCTGACGGGCTCTGCTGTGGGAAAATTGATTTTAAATTACGATACATTCCGGCAGGTAATCCCCCTGACGGTGGGAGAGAACATCTCCTCGCTGTTCCATCATTTTGCCGAAAAAGTCATTCCGGTAAAACTGCACACTTCGGAGGCCACAGATTCCGCCAGCGTTTTGCAAATTCCCTGTGATCCGCAGCATCTTCTGCAGTCCTTTACGATCGACATCGAGCTGTTTGATGCGGAATTTGCCCTGATCGGCGCAAACAAAATCCTTTAAGCCATGCCGTTAGGATCGTTCGTCCAATATGTTTTCGGTGTAAAGTGAACTG
>CAJMLN010000081.1 GCA_905214315.1 uncultured bacterium
GCGACTGGTGCTGGGATATGCGTCCCTTTACTGTAACCGAAGAGACCAAAGCCATGGTGCTGGATAATATCTGCCATTTGCTGAACGGCTTTCTTCGGTGCAGCGCGTACGAAAATATCCTGTTTTGCTGGGTTCTGCATGAACAAAGCATTTTGGATGAGCTCCTTTCCCGGCTGGAAATAAAGGACTGCCGAATTCTGTGCATTTCCCTGCTCTGTAATCCGGAGGCGCTGACGGCGCGTTTAACCAAGGATATTTCCGCCGGCCTGCGGCAGCCGGACGTTCTGCCCCGCAGCCTGGCGCGGATTCCGCTGTACGAAAAGCTAAACACCATAAAAACGGATATTTCGGCACTCTCCGCAGAAGAGGCTGCAGAGGAAATCCTGCGCCTGACGGCGCTTTCCTAAAAGCACGGAAAAAGCAGATACAAAAAAGGCGTGCCCGTTACAATCGAGGCGCGTTTTTTCTTTTTTGCAGAATGCTAACTCTTCCCGCCGCCCGCGGCAGAGAACTGAATTTCGTCCGGTTCAAAAATCGTTTCTATTTCCCCTTCAAAATACTGTTCCTGAAACGCTACAGCCCGGGCTATCTCCGCTTTGGTAAGCACCATGCCCTCCGGCGCGGCAATCAGCTTATCCTCCACATCCGTTTTGCGGTGAATAACGCCGATCACACGAGCCGTATATTCTTCCGCCGGCTCCGCAACGCCCAGCAGGTATACATCCATTTCCTCTCCGTCGCCGCCAAAGGTCTTCGGAATGTATCCGTAATTGACGGGATAAATCCATTCGGCATATACCGGATGCCGGCTGCCCAGTGGACGGTCGATTTTTATACGCACCGTTTTTCCCAAATAAGAGTCCGCCAGTGCTCTGTGCAGGATACGCGCAATAAAAGCCTGTTTTCCTCTTGTATACGCCTCCCTGCCGTCCGTCGCCGCCGCAAGCGACAGCTTCAGTGCCTCGTATGCATGGGCAGCCTCGGGTTCTCTGTTCAAATAATCCCGAAAAGCCAAATAATTCCGCCATGGTACGCTGCCGGCTAAAACAATGTGAATAAAATGCGTCTGCAGCTCGCCCGTTCCCTCATAGCAGCTGCCGCAGGCAAAAAGAAGCTGTCCCGCAGGACCGGCCTCCGGGCGGTAATAAAAGCCAGCCGCCCGCAGAGCGTCTTCTTTTTCCAAAATGACTGAAAAATCCTTTACGGCTACTGCGATATCAATAATAGGTTTTGCCTGAATAAAAGGAATCGCCGTACTGCCAACATGCGCAATGTCCTCTATTCTTTCACCTAAAATCCCCTGCAGCCGAGCCATTGTATTCCGCGCTTCCGCGGCCCATTCCTCCTGATGCGCACACAGCTGTACCAGGCCCCTTTTCAATCCGACCATATTTTCTTCGATTTTCCTCTTTTTTTAGTCGTCCGCTTCTTCTGCAGTCATCCGCGGCAAAAGTCTGTTACAGCGATACCGTCTTTTCCCAGGCGCCGCCGGGAAATTCCTCCCCTGTACCGTCAGGCCAAACAAAGAACGCGGGCGTCTGCGGGGGCGTCTGCACCGTTATATGCACGGTGTTCTGCCTCCGGCTCCAGCATACCGCAACCTCGCCCCGGGGTGTAGGCACACGGCCGGAAAGCTCTTCAAAAATATCCCATTTAGGAGAAATCCTAATTTCTTTCCAGCCGGGAGAAAGAGGCTCCACCCCCAGCAGCTTGGCCGTAAACTCATACAAAGGCAAGGCCCCCCAGGCGTGGCAGTCGCTGCGCGGCTCCTCGGGCTTTTCCGGCACCGTTGTACAGTGCAGCGCCAGCAAACGCTTCCAGTTTTCCCAAAGCGGCAAAGTACGCGCGTACATGCCCGCTTTTTCAAGGGCGCGGAACAGATAGAACTGCATCACAAACGAGCAGGCCACCACATCCTTTTCCTCCAGCGCGTGGTTCAGCACCTCCTGCGCCCGCGCACCCGATGCCAGACCGGTCAGCACGGCCCAAACCTGCGTGTGCTGGCTGTACTGGGCAAAGTGCTCGCCCTCCCGATACATGCCGTGCACAGGGTCAAAGCAACGGGCTTCCACCGCAGAGAGAATTTCCGCCGCAACCGCTTCATATTCGTCAGTTTTCCACCCAAGCGCAGTAAGCATACGGTTCAGGCTCTGCAGCGCGTATACATACAGCAAATTCTGCAGAACCGACGGCCCCTGCCTCAGCGCGGCCGGTTCGCCATTGCAAGCATCCCATTCCTTAGGCCAATCGGCAAAATCCCAATACCCCATGGGCTCAACCAGCCCCTTAGGGCCGAGTTTTTTCCGAAACGCCTCGGCCACCCCCTGCGCCGTGGGAATGTGCCCGCGCAGGAATACAAGATCACCGGTCTGCCAAAAATAGTCTTCCAGCATTAAAATCCAGTACAGCGAAAAGCCCGGAATCACCTGCAGGGCATTGCTGGGATAGCGCGCCTGCAGCAGACCGTCCGGCATACGGGAGAAGGAAAAATCCTCAACCGCGCGCCGGGCCAGCCGCGTGTCCCCTGAGAGCATATACGTAAAAAGAATCTCCAGCCGCGTATCCATCGCATACTGCAGCTGTTCATAATACGGACAGTCCTCATAGGTATCGTGCATACAATTTTTCAGCGTATTTACGCTGATATTCCAAAGTTCTTCGACCCACTGCTGCCCGGAGGAAATCTCCGCCCGCGCGATTAGAGGATAATTTGTTTCAATATACGGCAGCGGCATAATCTCCGCGGCCGCATCCGCCGTTGTCACCTGCACCTCCGCAAACCGGAAGGTGCGGAACAAAAACGGCTCATATACCGCGGTATTGCCCGCGGGCATATATTCGTCCGCGCAGCCCTCAATCACCCCAGAGGCATCATCGCGGACGCCTTTATGCAGACCTCCGTTTTCATCGGCCGCTTTATAGCTTTCAGCATAGGTAATACGCACGCGCGCGCCGGCACCGCCGGATACCCGCAGCCTGAAATACGCCGTGGTAATCCGTCCGGCGTCAAAAACGATTTTTTTCGTGCTCCGCGGCGGTACCGTAAGGGACTGCGCGTTTAAAAAACTGCCTTCCTCACGCGTCAGAAGCGGAATCGGCCGCTCCTGCAGCCAGCGACCGCGCAGTTCGCCATAGGCGTTAAACTGCCCCTCTCCCCGAATGCACGCGGTGGGGAACGCCTCCCATACCGCCTCCTCGGTATTCCAGCCTTCCGGAATCTCTGCCGCCGTCACGCGTTCCGTCGCCCCCAGCAGAAGAGGATAGGCATACTCCCATCTGCGGGAACGGTTGATCTGTACATGCCACTCCTTCGCCTCCGAAAGCGGCAGGCAATCGCTCTCCACTGCCAGCAGCGGCTCATTGCCGGGATAGCAGTAATTCGGCCCGACCTGATGCGCATCCCTCGGGTTCTGCGGATACGCCACTACCTCGGCCGCCAGTATATTTTTTCCTTTTTTCGCATACGGACTAAGGTCCAGCGTATCATAATAGGTACGGAACCGATCCCCTCGGCAGGGTCCCGACAGTACCGCCTGCCCGTTGACCCACAGCTTGAACTGATCCTGCGCACCGATGCGTATTTTTAGCGGCTTCCCTGTCTCCTCCAACCAGAACGCCCGGCAAAAAAAGGCGCTTATAATCTCTCTTCCGGGACAAGCATGGCTTTTTTCCCATAACTCCTCAGGTATTCCCATCCACTGCATCGTCTTCTCTCCTTAAAAAACAAAGCCGATTTCAGCTAACCGGCCGTATTTGTGTTTGATGAAGCTCTGCCAGCTTTTTCAGTTCCCGTACAAAGGGCTCTTTTTGAAATTTTTCCTCGTTGCACAGGTTTTCAAGATTTTCATAATCCAGTCCGTTTCCGTTATAAAGATATCGCTCCACCTCTTTGCTCATACGAAACATATACAGCTGGCCATGGTGATTATCAGGATTGATCTCGGTATCCGAAACCCGAAATGTATCGCTGAAGCGTCCGTCCATTTTTACGGGATATCCCTCTTTATCCAAAGAAATAGTAAGCATGTGCATTCCATCGTTAGAAACGGCAGTATCGGTTTTTGTGGCGGTATAGCAGGCAATAAAATCGCGCGCGGTATTATCCGATCGCACCTGCCCCAGCATATATTTCCATTTAGTGCGCTTTTGCGGAATATAATGTCCCTCCAAATTAGGCGTAACGTTTTCACCGCTGGCGCCTACGGTATAATAATCCTGCGTAAAGTCCACTACACCGATGCGCAGCTCATCCTTTTTATGAATATGCAGCCATTTGCCGCGAATATAGATATTTTTATTTTTATGAATCCACTGCGCGCGGTAAAAGAAATGAATAACCGCAAAAATAACCGTATATAAAACACCGAAAACAAGCCAATCCAGAATTCCCTTTACAATTTCCAGCAGCGTTTGATTTCCAATGGCCAAAAAGCTCCAGAGACGTTCCCGTGCGCTGAGGGACACGTAAATTTGAATCAGCGTTAATAAAAACACCAGTGCTGCAATCGCCGTATTTTTATAAATCTGCCGGGAAGCATCCGTTTCATCCATTTTTCTCATTGTTTTATCCCCTATATTTTTGAATTATCTCCTGCAGTACCGGGTTTACAATACCGTTCCCCGCAATAACGGAAGTCGCCTCCGCAAGTTGAAGCGGCGCACCATCGTAATCGGTAATCATCCCGCCGGCCTCGGTTAAAATCAGCGCGCCCGCAGCAATATCCCAGGGCTTTAATATTTTTTCAAAATATCCGTCGATGCGCCCGGAAGCAATATAGCATAAATCCAATGCCGAGGAACAGATGCGCCGGATGTCTATACACTGTTTAAATACCTCTTTTACAAGAGAAAAATTTGCATCTGCATTTTCTTTGTGGGTGGAACCCGCACCAAATTCAATAAGTGCCTTCCGCATCGGCCGCATGCTTACCCGCAGGTACTTATTCCCCAGCCACGCCCCTTTCCCCTCTTCGGCGGTAAAGCATTCACCGTTAAAGGGATTATACACAACGCCATAGCGCACCGCACCGTTTTGATACAGCGCCAGCGACACTGAGCTGAGTCCGTAGCCGTAAATCAAATTGGTAGTGCCGTCGATCGGATCCAAAATCCAGCAGGGATCCGTAAGAGTTCCCTGTTCCTCTTCGCTGAAGAAGCCAACAGAAGCATCGATCTTACCCAAATGTTCCTTTAAAAATGCGCTGATACCCAAATCAATTGCCGTAACAAAATCCGCTTCGCCCTTTACATCAACCTTTCGGCGCAGCTCTTCATGAAAGACCAGTTGTCCAGCTTCCTTTACCAGCGCCGTAATATGAGAAAAATCCATCCGTACCTCCCCGTTCCTGCTTAAAAATGAAACATTTACTGTTATTATAACATGCTTCAGCTGCCAGAACAATACTTTTCCCTTCGCAGGTATTCGCCGTACCGCCTATAATTTGAGCAGTTCTTTGCCATCCAATACTGCTGAAAGCAATTCATCTCCCTGATAGGTAAGCTTAAGGAAGAAAAATGGATGCCTTTCTTCCAGGAGACGAAAAAAAATCTTATCCCCTTCCCATAATGGCAGCTCGTATATTTCTTTCTTATCTATCCATTCCAAAGTTCCTTCATCACATTCGCCCAAATCTCCATAGAAATCACGGCAGGTAAACAAGTGCATATATTCCGTTTCATTTTCATTCAAAAGAAAAGTCACCACCGCACGGTACTCCAATTTACCCAACGTCAGGCCCGTCTCCTCCAAAGCCTCTCTGCGGGCGCACTCGTCGGGACTTTCTCCCGGCAGAAATTTACCGCCCACACCGATCCATTTATCTTTATTAATATCGTTTTTCTTTTTTATACGATGGAGCATCAGATATTTACTGTCCTTTTCAAGGTAAATTAAAGTAGTATTCATAAGTCCTCCATAAAAATTTCTTCCTATTCCATCTATATCAATATATGTGCATATAGGCATTATTTAATTTTTAAGTTAGGATAGGCTGCCAAGTATGGAATAAAAATTTTGTTTATTATACCATATCTTTTTTTACCTGAAAAGGTTTCCCTTTATTTTTTATAAAAAATTCAACCTGTCTTTAAAACTCTCCGGCAAAAAATCTTTAT
>CAJMLN010000082.1 GCA_905214315.1 uncultured bacterium
CGATGTTTACGTGCGGCTTCGTTCTTTCAAACTTGCTCTTTGCCATTTCTTATTCCTCCTGATACACCGTTTAAATTTGTACCGCGCCATGCGGCTGTGGAGCGGGTGATGGGAATCGAACCCACGCGGCTTGCTTGGGAAGCAAGAACTCTGCCATTGAGCTACACCCGCATAATAAAATACAAGCTTATTGTATAATATTTAAAATCCTTTGTCAAATAAAACCGTAAAACAAAATGATTTATTTTTATTTTTGGACGCTTTTTTGGCATTTGCCGACGCGAAACCGTATTTTTTACATGTACGGCCGTCCTTCTGCGTGAGCAGAGCACCGTTATTTTAATAAAAAAGTTCTGTTTTTTTCGCCTGTATTGCTTTTCCAACGCTTTTATGGTATAATGAGCAGGAATTTTTATATTTAGGGAGATTTACATATGACAAATACCATGATCATACTTGCTATTCTTGCCTATATGGTTTTTGTGGTTGCCATTGGCGTAAGATGCTCTAAAAACAATAAGTCCGCCGACGATTTTTATCTTGGCGGAAGAAAGCTGGGGCCGCTTGTGACGGCTATGAGCGCCGAGGCGTCGGATATGAGCAGCTGGCTGCTGATGGGACTGCCCGGCGTGGCACTTGTTGTGGGCGGCTTTGCCGAGGCTGTGTGGACGGCTGTGGGCCTGGCGCTGGGAACCTATACCAACTGGCTGATTGTTGCCCGGCCGCTGCGCAGATATTCGGAAAAAACCCGTTCCAGCACGATTCCGGATTTCTTCTCCAACCGCTTCCGTGATACCAGCGGGATGCTTCTGGCAATATCGGCAATTGTTATCATTGTGTTTTTTGTTCCCTATACCGGTTCCGGCTTTGCCGCAGTGGGAAAGCTGTTTAATAGTCTGTTTGGCATCGAGTATCATACCGCTATGATTGCAGGCGCCTGCGTAATTGCAGCCTATACGGTTATCGGCGGCTTTCTGGCGGCGTCCACAACGGATTTTATTCAAAGTATTATTATGACGATTGCCCTGTTTGTGGTAATGTGCTTTGGCGTGGAAAATGCCGGCGGACTGGAAAATGTAATGGAAAATACCCGGCAGTTCCCGCATTATTTCAGCCTGACGGGAACCGACGGCTCTTACGGGCTTTTGCCGATTATCTCTACCCTGGCCTGGGGACTGGGGTATTTCGGTATGCCGCATGTGCTGCTGCGTTTTATGGCCATTGAAGATGAAAAGAAGCTGAAGACCTCCCGCCGGATTGCCAGCGTATGGGTGGTCATCTCCATGGGAATTGCCATTTTTATCGGCATTATCGGCTACACTTTTGCAAAAAACAATGCTCTTTTGGGAATGGAAGGCTTTGATTCGGAGCGTATCCTTATTTATATTGCTTCGGCAATCAGCAAGCTGGATTCCTTTGCTGCCATTATTGCGGGGTTGATTATCTCAGGCATTCTGGCCTCCATCATGTCTACGGCCGATTCCCAGATGCTGGCCGCGGCCTCCAGTGTTTCCGAGAATATCGTAAAGCGCTTTTTCTGGAAAGGAATGAGTGCAAGGATGCAGATGCTGGTGGCGCGTCTTACGGTGCTGCTTATTACAGTGGTAGCGATTCTGTTTGCCTGGAATCCCGAAAGCTCGGTTTTCCGCATCGTTTCCTTTGCGTGGGCGGGCTTCGGCGCCGCGTTCGGCCCGCTGATGCTTTTCTCGCTGTTTTGGAAACGCACCACCAAATGGGGCGCGCTGGCGGGAATGCTTGCCGGCGGGGCTATGGTATTTTTATGGAAATTTATGATTGGCCCGCTCGGCGGCGTATGGGAAATTTATGAGTTGCTGCCGGCATTTGTATTCTCCTGCATCGCTATTGTTGCAGTGAGTCTTCTTACCTCTCCTCCCGCAAAGGAGATCTGTGACGAGTTTGACCAGGTAAAGGCAATGCGATGATAAGAATGGAAAAACGGCGTTGTTTTGAACGCCTTTTTTAATTTTTGTATGCGATTTAAAATTCTTTTTAATTTTTCCGGCTATTTTTGTTTTGTGCAAACCGGCAGTTCTGTTATCCGCAGCTTTGCGCAACCGTAGGGCCAAAGCATTTTATATTCCTTTGGTGCTATTGGTTTTTTTGAATGGGGCGTAGCGGAAGCAACGGAATCATATCCGCCGGCGGGTTCCCAAAGAATGCGATGAACCGATGCCTTCAGCATCAGGCGCGGTTTTTTAGAGGAAAAGGGAAATTCATCTCCCATACATTCCTGTACGGTAAAATGCAGACTGCCAAAGCCGTATTGCCATGGAGAAGCGGGGATAAGCGAATAATCACAGTAGGGAAATTTCCGTTCTACATTATTTTGGGTATACTCATATTTTTGATATTCCGGAACGATTGGAAGAGAAAATACGAGCGGTCCGTATTCCACAGCTTTCAGACCTTTTGGCCTGGAGGTTATACGAGGACTGCTGCAGAGCGTAATGATAACCTCGCTTTCGCCCTGCCATTTTTGGAAAATGGAAAAATACGGGGCTTTGCTCTTTTTTTCTCCGTTTACGGTATAGCTTTGAACCCAGCCCGGAATCCGAATTTTTAATGTAAAGCTTACCGGAGCGTCGGCGTTGATTTTATATCGGCAGCTGTGACGAAAAGGATATTCTGTTTCCATGGTGATTTGCACGGGCACTCCGTTTATCTGGGTATTGATTTTACAAGGGAGCATCATAGCGCACAAAATACCGTTTTTTATTTTTAAGAACGCATAAAGTGCCAGTTTAGGCCAGGCCTGACCGAAATTAGCCGTACAGCAGCCAAAGTTGGGCTCCAGGCCAAAGAGATGCGCGTCTGACGAATTTGTTCCGAAAAAAGATTTGCCCGGAAATTTTATGCAGGCAATCTGATTAACCATTTGGTCATACTGATGCGCCCACATATCGTCAAGGAATGCAGCAGGAAGCGCGTTAAAAGCGATTTTTTCCAGTCGATCGCCCCAAATGCCTTTTTCTGTGGCTGCATAGAGAAGCTCACAGGAATACATTAGTTCAGCTATACTGCAAAGTTCGGTGCCCCGGTTGTTTTCCTGCCCGGCAAGACATTCGTCACCACTGAAGGTTCCTACAGCGGTACCGTTGTATTTTTTTAGCTGATTCCACAGCTTTTCGCTTTGACCGCTTTCTTTTTCACCCCAAAAACGGCCGCATACAGCTTCCGTTTTGAGCATCATTGCAATGTTGACGATGTGCGTTTCAAAGCGCCATTGGTTCAGCGGCTTTTCCCAATCGGCTGTAAACTTAGTATAATCGGCTCCTTGGGCGCGCAGGATACCGGCAAGGTCAAGAATCCAGGATTCATTATAGTGTTCATAGAGGAATTGTAAGGAAATCAGGCCTTCAAACCAACGGAATTTTCCCCAGTTAAACAGTGAAATCTTTCCGGCTTTTAACATTTTATAAAAGCATTTCATCGCTCTGTATAAGCTGTCCTGTACAAGCGGATCCTTCGTAAAATTGTAATAGAGTACGAATACCTTTCCTATTAAAAACAGAGCCCACACGTCATACTGAAAGCGATCCTTTTTTTTGCAGGGGCAGATCCAGCCGTCCGCCTGCTGCCGGCTTAAGATTGAACGGATATAATATTTTGCCCGCTGTTTCATATCTTCATTATCCAGCAGCCAAGCCAAAGGAATAAACCCGTCCAGCCAATAGGGAACCCGTTCCCATCCTTCACGGGAACCACCAATCCAGGCACTGTCGCGGATATCAGGCCAAATTTTATCTAAATTCCCGCAGAGTCCGTCTGCCTGAATTTTCAGCTGTTGATATAGCCACCCTTGGGGCTTTATCTGGTTAAAATCTATAGTTTCATACATTCTGTTCACCTCTATCTATAGAATATCACTATAAAAAAAGGCTGTATATGCAATATATTGCAAATTTTATTGCAAATATCACAATTCTATTGTAAACTAAAAAAGAGGTGCTGCAGATGAGTTTTGGATTAGATATGAATATGCTTCCCTGTTATTCAACGTCTGCGTTCAAAATATTTCGGCAAGGGGAAAAGCATGTTACCCGTATTTTTTCAGCAGATGTGCTGATCCTTATGGAAGCGGGAACACTGTATTTTCATGAGGATGGAAATGCTATAGCCGTAAAGGAAAACAAATATTATATTCAGCGTTGCGGTCTGCGGCAGGAAGGGCTTATTCCCAGCAGCAATGCAAAATATTATTTTCTGCACTTTGCCGGGCGTTATGTTGATGCCAAGGAGACTTTACCGCTTTCCGGCATTGCCTGGTGGCAAGTTCTTTCACCGCTTTGCCGGCGTTTGGAACAGCTTCGGCTTTCCGGGGGCAGCCAGGTGGAAAAGAGTGCGGTGTTTTTCAAAATTCTTTCCGTTTTAAAACAGCAGAACTCGGATAACAGGAATAAAGAGAAGATCCAGCGTGTGGTTTCTGAAATTTCGGAAAATCTCCGGTGCAGATATACGCTGAGCCAGATTGCGCAATGGATGGGCTACAGCAAAAATCAGGCGATCAATGTTTTTAAAAAGGAAACCGGAAAGACACCGCAGGAGTATCTTTTAGAGCTGCGTATGGACGCGGCGATGCATTTGCTTTCGGAGTCCGATATGACAATAGAGGAGATTGCCCGTGATACGGGGTTTGAAAATTATATCAATTTTTATAAGGCTTTTTTTAAAAAATATCACTGTGCTCCTACGGCTTGGCGGCGGAATATTTGTGGAAAATAGGAAGGACTTGCTTTTATAACAAAATGACCTCAAAGAGGTCATTTTGTTAAATCCAGCTTTTTCTGCCGGGGTCAAGTTCAATATTCGTTTGTCCGTAAAGTGCCAGCTGCAGCTTTTGTGCTGCAACAGGGAAATCTACTTTCCAGTACCATAGATCATCTTCGCTGTTGGTAAAGCCCTTGGAGCATTCGTCGTCGGGCAGCGTCACCTGCTTGATTTCATAATTAAACCAGCCGTCGCTCAGGGCAGTAGTCGCATAGCCTAAAATATCGGTAGAGGTGAGACCGGTGCGGATATAGGGAATAATGGAATTGACTACGGAGATCATGGTGGTAATGCCGTACCCTTTGGCTTTGGCAAGCATTTGCTTGATGACTGTCTGCTGCCGGTTTACGCGCGCCGTATCGCCGCCGGTATTGCCCTTGCGGATGCGCATATAAATCAGGGCTTCATCGCCGCTTAAGGTGTTTTTTCCGGTGGTCAGGTGCTTAAAGCCGCAGGTATTGCGCAGGTATTCGCTTTCCACACTGGTTAAATCGATTTCCACGCCGCCCACAGCGTCGATCACTTTGGGCAGCGATGCAAAATTTACAATGGCGTAATTATCGATAATTACCTTATAATAGCGCTCAATCATCTGTATCTGCGCGGAGGGTCCCCACAGGCTGTTGGCATGGTGAAGCTTTTGAAAGGAGCCTACGTTGTTGTGGGTAAGATAACAGTACTGATCCCGCATAAGCGAGGCTAAGGTGATTGTTTTGGTTTTATGGTTGATGGAGAAAATCACCATGGCGTCGGCGCGGGAGTTTTTGGAAAGATCCGTATTGTCCATTCCAATTAAAAGGATATTGGTTACGTCGTTGGAACGCACGGGATCGCCGTTGCTCATCCAGTTTTTGATATTGCTTTTTAAGCTGTTTAAGGCAGAGGGATGGATGATATCCCCCGTAGGGCCGGCCGGTTCGTCGGAGGCCGCAGGATCTTCCGGTTCGGCATCGTTTGGTTCTTCTATAATTGTGCCGCTGCCTATGTTCGTACCTTGATTGGGGATGTACTGGCCTTCTCCGATCCGTCCGAAATACCAGGACCAGAAAATCATCAGACCGCCGGTAACCAATATCGCGATGGAAAGCGCTACGGCAACGATCTGCAGCCATAGGCTTACATTATCTCTGGTTTGAAAAAGCATACGCAATATCTCCTGTTTCCATTTTGTTTTTATACATTATACAACAAAAATCCCGTTATGTA
>CAJMLN010000083.1 GCA_905214315.1 uncultured bacterium
TTTTCTTGTTATCCAGCCCTCCGGCTGTATCGGTTGAGCAAAAGTCAGCGTGGGAATGGTGTGGTATCTTTATCTAAGTGAAACCCCGCGCTCCCAATTGGAAATGGCTTGTGTGCTCACAAACATTTTTTCGGCAAGCTGTGTCTGCGTAAGCTGCGCCTTTTTTCTGTATTTTTTTATATTTTCACCAAGCAGAAGCCGTTTGAACATTTTTCTGTCTTCCTTTTTCTATTTTTCATTTAATTTTATTATAAAGGTACAATTGCATTTTTTCAATCATAAAATCCTTTAATTTGCAAATAAATTAAAGCAATACTTGATATTTTGAAGATGAAAAAGAACGTATGAAATCATACGTCCTGAAAAAGAGAAAAAAATCAATCTTTTTTTTCATTATCTTTCAGCAGATCACTGCGGTTGAATTCTTCCACCAAAGCGTCGGCAGCATAGGCCATCTTGGGCGAAACGGGAATACAGAGCTCTTTTGCGGTTTGCCGGAAGCCGGTGGTATGCGTATAATAAAAAACAATGGCGTCCTGGCCATGAAGGTCTTTTCTCTCTACCCGGTGATAGGTAACATTTTTATCGCCAAAATAGCAGACCTTTCCGCAATACCATATACCACTGCGGGAAAAAATAATTTCTTTGGCGTCGCCCATCAGCATGGTGCGAAGCTTCAGTAAAAGATACTGACTGTACGGCAGTAGCATGAGCGCATACAAAAAAAGAATAGCCGAGAACACTAAAAAAATAATACCCAGATAGTGCGCTGTGGCGTTTAACGTCATAAAAAAACCGATCAAAAATACCGCTGCAGCTGCAAAAAAAGCGTTGAAAAAGGCTGTCTTTTTTTGATAACGGCATTGTTTGCGGTAAAAGCGGTAAATTGTTTCCGGCTTGTATTTCCATACCGCATATAAATTTTCATTGATAATATCCGCAATATTTTGCTTCATGGAGGCAGTTACACCGATCAGAATTCCCGCAGCAAAAGCAATCAGCGCGGCAACAAAAATATAGAAAAGCAACTCAGTATACTGTTCCTGGGCAAGCAGATAGGAAATGATACCCGTGGCGATCAGGGAAGCAGCTAAAAGGAAAATCCCAAGTGCTTTTAAAAGATCCAAATGTTTCTGATACGCGGTATCCAACCGCTGCTTTTTATTCTTCGGCATTATTTTCACCCTTGAAATAATCATTCATATCCGCAATAAAGTTTTGCACTGCTTCGGTTTGGTCGGCAGGGATTTTGAGGGAAATCGCGGATTCCTGCCGGTGCTTCTTTACAGTGAGAACAAGGGTATCCTTTTGAACGTCCACATTGGTAATCCCTTTGCTGTACCCGTTAAAAACCGACATTTTTCCGTTTAAAATTAGCCCCATGTGGGATAATAGAAAATCAGGAACCTCCTCTAATTTGTTCTGTACACGTTTTTGCGCAATCAGCCACCAACCTAAAAGCTCAAAAGCTGCGGCCAGTGTAATTAAAATTGCGCTGGTGACGTTTACACGCTGGATGCGCAGAAATACGCCTACGAGAATTCCCGCCGCGGCACTGACAGCATAGGGCAGAGGAGAGGTCTTTTTTTCTGCTTTTTGCTCCAAATTCCAGCTGACGATGGTATTGGAACGCAGGAAATCAAGCTTGGCAATCAAAAATTTCGCGATGGAAAGCGTCATATAAGCCATGACAGCAGAAAGAAAGAGCGCCATGATGAAAAAGAAAAACACACCCTTTAGGCCAAATAGCGTCAGCTGTGAAAGCGGAACGAGCAGGGCACAGAGAAGACCCGTCAGTAAAAACAGTATTTCCATTATTCAACCTCAAATCCGCAGGCAGCAAGGAAGCGCTTTACGCCCGCACGTCCGGCGGCATCTTCCTTATATACGCCCGCATCCTTTAAAACATTTTCGCAGACATGCCCTACCTCACGGTAAATCAAATCCATTGCCTCCTGGCGGCTTTGAGGGGCAAAGCGGTTTTTGAAGCTGTTGAACCATGAAAAATGGATGTTCTCCGGTGCGATTTCTTCTTTCTTCACCCAGGCCTGCGCCAGTTCTTCCAGTTCTGTTTTCAAGCGTCCGGGAAGAATAAACAGCCCCATAACTTCGATTAAACCAATGTTTTCTTTTTTGATGTTGTGCTTATCCGGATGGGGATGGAATACGCCTAAAGGAAACGCGTCGGTGGTCAAATTATTGCGCAGTACGATGTCGCATTCGTACAGGCCGGCACGGTTAATTCGCACGATGGGGGTAATGGTATTGTGCTCCTGTCCGTGGGTAAAAGCAAAAATACCGCAGTCCGGGTCGGAATGATTCTGCCAGGTTTTTAAGATTTTCGATGCCACCGGCAAGATGCTTTCCGTTTTTGCAGCCGTCAGCCGCAGGCACGTCATGGGCCAGTTGACAACACAGCAGGAAACGGCGTCATCCCCGCAGGAAAATCCAAAAAGCGGGGCGGCTTTTTCCATGGGCATCTGATGGCGGCCGCCCTGGAAATGTTCATGGGTAAGAATAGAACCGCCTACGACCGGCAGCTGAGTATTGGAGCCGATAAAATAATGCGGGAATTTTTTTAAAAAGCTGAACAGCCGGATAAATTTCCTTTCATTCATTGTCATCGGTGTGTGTTTTTCACAGAAAACGATGCAGTGCTCGTTGTAATATACATAAGGGCTGTATTGAAAATACCACGGCTCTCCGTCCAGCTCCACCGGTACGGTACGGAGTGTTTCGTGGGAAGGATATCCCAGTCTTCCCCCGTAGCCGACGTTTTCAAGGCACAGCATACATTTGGGATAGTTTGTCTGCGGCATGGCCTTTTGTTTTTCTATTTCTTTGGGATCCTTTTCGGGCTTGGTCAGGTTGATGGTGATTTCAAGCGTACCGTAAGCGGAAGGGTAATCGTATTTGATATTTTTGGCGATATCAAAGGTGCGAATATAGTTGCTGTCGCGGCAGAGCGTATAGAACCAATCCGTTGCTTTTTGGGGCGATTCCGCATAAAGCCGCGCGAAAATTTCCTGCGCCTGAGACTGCATCATCAGCAGACAGCCGCAGATTTTGTTATCGAACAGATCCCGATAGGTTTTGGTGTTCATCTCCAGCATATTATTTTCCGCGGCGTAGTCCACCATCTCTTCCAAGATGGGTACCAGGCTTTCCGGAAGGGGAGGAAGCGTTCCGTCATACGGCGCGTCCTGCTGAAAAAGCGTAAGCAGCCGGTTGCGTATCAGCGGTTCATCCGCGGGCAGACAAAGCCCCTTTTTTACGGCAAATTGTGTACAGAGTTCTATAAGCTGCTTGATATCTTTTTCCATGGTAGCCTCCGCTTTTTTATATTTTATATTATAATAAAGGAATTCGGCGTATTTGTCAATGAATACACCTTTTGCATATAAGATTTCTGTTGTTTTTTCAGTATAAACATGCTATAATCACAGTGATAAAAATACAGGAGATGTTTATTTTTTATGGGATTAATAAAGGATATAAAAGCAACGCAGACACTGAAAAAAGTTTACGGCGAGCAGGCAAAGAGCCAGCTTGAACGCTATGAGCGCATTGAAGAAAAATTTCAGGCGCTGTTCGGCAAAGGGGAGGTGCTGTTTTTTTCCACCTCAGGAAGAAGCGAGATTATCGGCAATCATACCGATCATAACCATGGCTGCGTTATGGCTGCGGGAATAAACCTGGACGCAGTTGCCGCCGTCAGGAAGACGGCGGATATGAAGGTTCAGTTTATTTCCGAGGGATATCCGGATAAAAATACCATTGATTTAACGGATCTTTCGCTCAATATCAAAGAGCGCGGAACAACCAAAGCGCTGATTCGCGGCATCGCCTATCGGATGAAAGAGGATCTGGGGCTTAATATCGGCGGTTTTCAGGCATATGTACAAAGTGACGTGCTGCGGGGAAGCGGTCTATCCTCCTCGGCGGCCATTGAGGTAATGATTTATACCATTTTTAATTATTTATACAATGACGGCAAGCTGGATGCCGTTGAGGGGGCTAAGACCAGCCAGTGGGCGGAAAACAACTATTTCGGCAAGCCCTGCGGCCTGATGGATCAAACGGCCTGTGCGTTGGGAAAGCTTGTCTTCATTGATTTTAACGATCCTTCCTCGCCGGTTATTGAGGGAATTGACTTTGATTTCAGCAAAGAGGGATATTCCATTATTATTACCGATGTACATGCGGATCATGCGGATTTGACGGCAGAATACGCCGCGATTACCGAAGAGATGAAGAGCGTTGCGGCTTATTTCGGCAAGGACGTTCTGAGGGATGTAAACGAAAAGCTTTTTTATGAAAGCTTTCCGCAGCTGCGGGAGCACGTAAGTGACCGTGCCTTAATGCGTGCAATGCATTTTTTTGAAGAAAACAAACGGGTTTTGCAGGCAGTGGAAGCGGTAAAGAACGATAACTTACCGGCATTCCTTGAGGCAGTAAACGCTTCGGGCGAAAGCAGCTGGAAGCTTTTGCAGAATACCCATGCAACGGGCAGTACGGCACAGGCCATGACGCTCGGTCTGGCACTGAGCCGCCGTATTTTGGGCGAAAAAGGCGCTTGTCGGGTCCACGGCGGCGGTTTTGGCGGGACGATTCTTGCGTTTGTACCGGAAGCGCTGAAGGAAACGTATACGGAAAAAATGGAGCGTGTTTTCGGTAAGGGTGCCTGCGTGGAGCTTTCCGTACGGCCGACAGGAAGTACTTTTGTAGAATTATGAAAAAGCGAATCGCCGTATTGGCGGCGCTTGTAATCCTTGTATTGGTATTGTTTTATCTTGCGGCGGCTAACGGGCAGGATATTTTCAGGCATAATCCCTATGACAGCTATACGCGTCAGGCTCTTGCCTGGCATGAGGGAAGAACGGATTTGGCTGTGGAAAAAAGCTCGGTGGCCTATTTGGAGCTTGCCTTTTTTGAGGATAAAATCTATGTAAGCTTCCCGCCGGTGCCTTCCTGCGTTGAATTTTTTCTTACGCCCTTTTTTGGGCAGAATACACCGAACCAGCTGCTGCTGTATTTATATTGCCTGATCTCCGGCGTTGCGCTTACTTGTCTGTTTTTGCGAAAACATTCTCCGGCAGTGGCGGTTTGCTACGGTCTTTTATGCAGCGTCGGCACCAATTTCCTGGGCATTGTTCTCTTTGGGGGGGTATGGCATGAGGCACAGGGGCTCTCTTTTATGCTGTGTTCGCTTGCCGCTGCTTTGATTTCTTCAAAGAAGAAATGGTGCTGGGGACTTTCTCTGTTTCTTGCGGCGCTGGCTGTGGGCTGCCGCCCCTTTACGGTGCTTTTTCTTCCGTTTTTGCTGTGGGAGCTGTACCGGCATCTCCAAAATGACGGCGCAGAGAAATTTCAGCTTTTTAAGCGGTTTTCCCTGTATCTGATCGCTCCGGCCATAGTGGCATTGGGGTTGATGGCTTATAATACTGTCCGGTTCGGCAATCCTCTGGAATTTGGGCACAATTATCTTCCGGAATTTGTAAATTCTGAAAACGGACAGTTCTCTTTAGCGTATCTGCCTGAAAATCTGGCGCAGATTTTCAGACTGCCGGAGTTTACTTGGAAAAACATTTCCGTTTTGGGAATGGACGTTCCCGTTCCGGCCGGGGTGCATTTTAATATGTATACCGCCAGTGCGTTTTATTTGGTAAACCCTGTTATTTTAGTATTTATGGTATTTGCTTTTACCAATTGCCTGAAAAAGCAGGACAAGCTGCAGCAGATTCCAGCTTGCTGTCGGTATAATCCGCGACATACGAGCCAGTCGTCACGTAC
>CAJMLN010000084.1 GCA_905214315.1 uncultured bacterium
GCCTCTCGGAAATACGGCACGCCCAGACTCTCAGGCGGCTGGTTCTCCTTCTTTTTGGTAAAGCTGGTGCAGATAAGCACGATAATCGTCACCACATACGGCAGCATTTTAAAAAGCTCCTTGGAAGCGCCGGAAAGCCCCGGCACATAGACGTCGGCAATATACAGCCCGCCGAACACAAACGAGCCCAAAATCGCCCAGTTGGGCCGCCACAGCACAAAGATAACCAGAGCAATGGACAGCCAGCCACGCTCACCGAAGCTCTGGGTGTCCCAGGTGCCGCGGGAATAATCCATTACATAATACAAGCCGCCTAAGCCGGCAATCGCGCCGCCGATGCAGGTGGCAAGATATTTATATTTGGTCACATTAATGCCCGCCGCGTCCGCCGTGGCGGGATTTTCTCCCACCGCTCTTAGATTCAGGCCCGTCCGGGTTCGCCTGATGATATAGGCCGCCGCAAGCGCGATAATCACCGCCAGCGGAAACAAAAAGCCGTGCTTTAAAAAAATCGTTCCGAAAATCCCGGCGTCCTGGGCAAAGGGAAGCGTTGTTTTATAGGCCTCCACCGTTGTAAGAATGGAAATGTCCTGAACACCCAATAATTTTCCGATGGCGCCGCCGAAGAAATTGCCGAACCCCGTGCCGAAAATCGTGATAGCCAGACCCGTTACATTCTGGTTGGCCCGCAGCGTAACGGTAAGAAAGCAGTATATAAGGGAAACCAGCACGGCAAAAAGAATCGCACAGCAAAAGGAAATCAGCAGGCTGACCCAACCGATGGGGTTTGCCGTTGATTTTTCATAGATCACGGCGCTGATCATTCCGGCAACACCGCCGGAGATCATAATGCCGGGAATCCCCAGATTCAGATTCCCCGATTTTTCGGTAATAATCTCCCCCGTGGAGCCGTAGAGCAGCGGCAGTGCCTGGGCAATGGCGCGCTGCAGAAAATATGCAATCGTTTCCATTTTATTCCGCCTCCTTTTTATGCGCGCTTCGGAAGGAAACCTTATAATTGATAAAGAATTCACAGCCGATAACAAAGAAGAGCATCACGCCGATAATAATATCCGAGGCATAGCTGTTAAGGCCGCAGCTGGAGGCGATCTGCGCCGTTCCGCGGTTCAGGAACACCACTAAAAACGAGGTCATCAGCATAAATACGGGATTCAGCTTGGCCAGCCAAGCCACAATGATGGCGGTAAACCCGTCGCCGTTGACAACGCCGGTATTAATGGTGTGATGCGTGCCGGCAATCAGCAAAAAGCCGGCCAGGCCGCATATGGCGCCGGAGATGGCCATGGTGCGGATAATAACCTTTTTTACGTTGATGCCGATATATTTTGCCGTACTGACGCTCTCGCCCACAACAGCAATTTCATAGCCCTGCTTGGAATATTTAAGGTAAATATAGGCCACTGCCGTCAATACCGCAACCACCAACAGGTTAATGCCGTAATCCACGCCGAACACCTTGGGAAAATTGCCGCCCTTAAGAATTCCCACGTCATTGGAGCCGGGCTGACGCTCCCAGAGGATTACGCAGCAGCTGACCAGCTGCATGGCCACATAATTCATCATCAGCGTAAAAAGCGTCTCGTTGGTATTAAAATTTGCTTTAAAAAACGCCGGAACCATGCCCCACAGCGCGCCGGCAGCAACGCTTGCCAAAAACATAACCGCCAGCATTCCCGGCAGCGGCAGCGAGGGCATCAGCTTAATCACGGCAACCGCCGCCAGCGCACCGATGATGGTCTGCCCCTCGGCGCCGATATTCCAGAATTTCATCCGAAAGGCCGGAGCAAGCGCCAGAGCGATGCACAGAAGCGCCGAAATATCCCGCAGCAGCATCATAATTCTGCGGGTAGAGCCGAACGCGCCGCGGAACATTTCGGAATATACCTGAAAAAACCCGGTTTTACCGCCGGTAATCAGCATAACGATGCCCGCGCAGAGAATCAGTGCGGCAATCACGGCCGCCGCCCGTATCAAAACCGCTTTAAAAAGAGGAATATCCGTCCGTTTGGAAAGCCGCAGCAACGGCTCATGGCTGTTCTTATGACGCATAAATCAGGCCTCCTCCTGTTCTTTCTCTGTTTTTACCGTGGTCATCATCAGGCCGATATCTTCCTTGGTGGCGCTGCGTCCGTCCACTACGCCGCTGATCTGTCCATGGCACATAACCAAAATACGGTCGCACAGCTCTATCAGCACATCCAGATCCTCGCCCACAAAAATAACTGCCGTACCGCTTTCCTTCTGCTTATTCAGCAGATTATAAATCGTATAAGAGGAATTGATATCCAATCCCCGCACAGGGTAGGCCGCCATCAGCACCGTGGGCGCCGAAGCAATTTCACGCCCCACCAGCACCTTCTGTACGTTTCCCCCCGAAAGCCTGCGCACCGGCGTTTCACTGTCAGGGGTAACGACCTCCAGCTCCTGAATAATACGGCCCGCCAGATCCTTGGGCTGCCTGCGGTGCAAAAACACGCCCCTGCCCTTTTTATAGCTGCGCAGCATGACGTTATCAGTAATACCCATGTTGCCCACAAGCCCCATTCCCAGGCGGTCCTCCGGCACAAAGGAGAGCCGCACGCCCAGATTCCGGATCTGCAGGGGCGTTTTGTCCCTTAAATTCTCCTCCTGGCCGGTCTGCGGATTGTGATAAAGAATGCTGCCGCTCTGAATATGCTGCAGGCCGGCAATAGCCTCCAGAAGCTCCTTCTGGCCGCTTCCGGCAACGCCGGCAATTCCTAAAATTTCCCCGGATCTGGCCGTAAAATTCACATTTTTCAGCACGCCGACGCCCTCTTTATTGACCATGCTGACGTTGGTGAGCACAAGCCGCGGAACAGCGTCATGCGGCTGGGTACGCTCAATATTCAGGCTTACGGCCTTTCCCACCATCATTTCCGTCAAAGATGTCTCCGTTGCCCGGCAGGTTTCCGCCATGCCCACAAACTCGCCCCTGCGCAGCACTGCCACCCGGTCGGAGATCTCCAGCACCTCATGCAGCTTATGCGTAATGATAATAATGGACTTGCCGTCATTTTTCATATTGCGAAGGATCTGAAACAGCTTCACCGTCTCCTGCGGGGTAAGCACAGCCGTAGGCTCGTCCAGAATCAAAATTTCCGCACCGCGGTAGATTACCTTGATGATTTCCACCGTCTGCTTTTCCGAAACGCTCATTTCATAGATCTTTTTATCCGGATCAATCTCAAAGCCATACGCCGTGCAGATTTCACGAACCCTTGCGGCCGCTTTTGCCACGTTATATCTGCCCGTCTCCTTTAAGCCTAAAATGATATTCTCCGCCGCGCTCAGCACATTTACCAGCTTAAAATGCTGGTGAATCATACCGATTTTATAGGCAAAGGCGTCCTTGGGCGAATTGATGACCGCCTCCTGTCCATTGACAAAAATCTGCCCCTCGTCAGGATGATAAATTCCCGAAAGCATATTCATCAGCGTGGTCTTTCCGCTGCCGTTTTCCCCTAAAACTGAAAGGATCTCGCCCTTGTTGACAGAAAGCGAGATATTGGCGTTAGCAACCACCGAGCCGAACCGTTTGGTAATCCCTTTCAGTTCTATCGCCGCATGGTTTTCCATAAAAGCCCTCCCCAAAAACAGAAAAATAATTTGTTTATAAAAAATGTTAAAACCCGTTCAACCTTTTTTATAAGCAAATGAAAGTGTTTAGCGGAGAGTGTATACGCCCTCCGCTAAACTGAAAGCCTGTAATTATTCGGTTTTATCCAAAGTAACGCCGTCAATAATAACGTTGAAATACGGTGCCGAACGCACGGTGGATTCCTGGAAGCAGCCGTCTTTAATAACCTGGGTATCAGGTGTGTAGGCGCTGTCCGCAACGGCGTCTGCCATATATTCGATCAAGTGGCCTTCTTCATCCACCTTATACATATCCGGGAAAATAAAGTTAGCTTCCAATACAGCGGTATTGGTAACGGTAAAGGTAGAGGTATCAAACACCTTGATCTCACCGCTCTGGATCTTTTGGGAAATCGCATCAATCTCCGTCTTCATTTCCGCAGTAACATTAGCGTCGTTATAGCCCATCAGCAGAACGGAGCCCTTCTCCAGGCCGGCGCACCAGTCAACGTCAATGGCCTCGCCCTTCATAGCGCTGCCGAACGCATATACAAAGTAGGGCGTCCAGTTGATCTTGGAGGATACCAGATTGGCCGTGGGAGCCACAGAGGTAAAATCAATATTATAGCCTACATGATAGGCAATCTTGCCATTTTTCATGGCCTCTTCGCAGGCCTCGGGGGAACCGTTGGTATCGGCATGCTCGCTGATAATCACGCAGTTTTCATTAATCAGCTTATTGGCAGCTTCCTTTTCCTTGGCATAATCGGCCCAGGAGCTGGTGTAGGTCACGCGCATCGTCGCGCTGGGGCAGATACTTCTGGCGCCCAGGAAGAAAGAGGTATAACCGGAAATGACCTCAGCAAAGGGCCATGCGCCTACATAACCGATCTTGGCCTGCTCGGCGGTAATGGTTCCGTCGGCGATCAGCTGATTGAGCTTCAGGCCAGCAGTCACACCGGCAAGATATCTGCCCTCATAGATATTGGCAAAAGCGGTATGGAAATTGGGCAGATTTTCAATGACGGCATTCTGGCCGGTAGCATGCAGGAACTGGATATTCGGGTATTCCTTGGCTGCCTTAATAACATGCTCCTCATGGCTGAAGCTATCGGCAAAAATAACATCGCAGCCCTCTTCGGCAAGCTCTACGCAAGCATCATAGCACTTGGCGTCCTCGGGAATATCCTTTTTGTAGATAATTTGAGAATCCTTCAGTCCCAACTCCGCAGCAGCAGCTTCGATTGCATCTATGAAATTCTTATCATAGCCAACCGTTTCATTGTGAAGCAGGATGATCCCGATTTTAAATTCGTCGTCTCCTCCGGCTTCGTTTGCGGTGCCGTTACAGGCAGTGGCTGCAAAAAGCAGGCATACTGCCATCAGCATTACAACAAACTTTTTCATTATTATTCCTCCTTGCCTTTTGGCAAAAATATTGCATCATAAATTCCAAAGCCCGAAACTACGGCCGGAATACGATTTCCGTTTCCTCCATATGGTCAATTATTGCCAGAGACTCCACCCTAACGCCCCGGGCACGAAGCTTGTCCCCGCCGCCCTGAAAGCCCTTTTCCACAGCGATTCCCACACCGGCGAGAGACGCGCCGGCCTGGGAAATAATATCCATAAGCCCGTGCACGGCTTCTCCGTTGGCCAGGAAATCATCCACGATCAGCACCCTGTCCTCCCCGGAGAGAAAACGGCGGGCAACTGTAACCTGATACTGCGTATTATGCGTGAAAGAAAAAATCGGAGTGCTGTATACATTGGCATCCCGATTCAGCGCCTTATGCTTTTTGCCAAACACCACCGGAACAAAGCCAAGATACTGCGATACCATACAGGCAAGGCCAATTCCCGAGGCCTCCACCGTAAGAATTTTTGTAACGCCGGCGTTGGAAAAGAGTGAAGCAAGCTGCCTGCCCATAGCGCAGAAAAGCGCCATGTCAAGCTGATGATTCAGAAAGCTGTCCACCTTCAGCACATTGCCCGGCAGAACTCTTCCTTCCTTTATAATTTTATCCTTTAAAATTTGCATCCATAAACCTTCTTAAAAGAAAAATTATATACGTAGCAT
>CAJMLN010000085.1 GCA_905214315.1 uncultured bacterium
TGCAAATGCTCCTTCGTCAGACCGTACTGCCTGCCTCCGGTGTCATTTTCACACAGCACGCTTTTGGTCATGCCTATAAACTGCCGGCGGTACTCCCTGCTCTTCTGCTCGCAAAGCGCGGAAAGCTGTGCCGCCCGCTCCGCTTTAACGCTTTTGGGGAGCTGCCCCGCCATGGCGGCCGCCCGCGTCCCCTCCCGTGCCGAATAGGGAAACACATGAACCCAGGCAAAGCCGACTTTTTCCGCAAACGCCAGCGTCTGGCGGAATTCCTCTTCCGTTTCTCCGGGAAACCCGATAATAATATCCGTAGAAACTGCCGAAAGCGGATCTGCTTTTCTGATTTTTTCCACAGCCTGAAAATATTCCTCCGCCGTATACCGCCGGTTCATCCGCTTCAGTACCGTGTCGCTGCCGGACTGCAGCGAAAGATGATACTGCCGGCAGAATTCCTCTCTGGCGCATACGCGCGTAAGGAACTCGTCGGTAATAATGTTCGGCTCCAGCGAGCCCAGCCGCACGCGTTCAATTCCATCAACCGCGGCAACGCGCTCCACCACGTCGGCAAGGCCGGCGGAAAAATTCCACTCTCGCCCATACGAAGAAAGATGAATTCCGTTGAGCACGATCTCGCAAAACCCGGCTCCGGCCAGCTTTTTACATTCCTCTTCAATCCTCTGCATATTTCTCGAGCGTTCCCGGCCGCGCACATAGGGAATAATGCAATACGTGCAGAAATTATTGCAGCCGTCCTGTATTTTGATAAACGCCCTTGTTTTTTCTCCAAGGGAATCCGGAAGCTCCTGATAGGCGGAAAAATGCGCCATGTCTTCAACCCTGCAGCCCCTCAGGCCGTTTAAAATCATAGCCGGCAGATCCTGTTTTTGGGTATTCCCCGCTACAACAGAAACGCCGGGAATCGCGGCAAACAACGCGGGCTCCTTTTGTACGGCGCAGCCGGTAACGGCTATCACCGCATCGGGATTTTTTGCCGCGGCTCTGCGCACCAGCTGCCGGGATTTTCTCTCTCCCTCCGCCGTTACACAGCAGGTATTGATAATATACACATCGGCCCGTTCTTCAAAATCCACAACCGCATAGCCGTTTTCCTTCATCATTTCGGCCAGAGCCTGTGTTTCACACTGGTTGACCTTGCATCCCAGCGTGGCAAGCGCGCACTTAAACATCCATTTCCCCCATCAGGCATAAAATAACGGCCCCCGCTGCAATAGCGGCCGTCTCCGCCCGCAGGATGCGCCGCCCCAGGCTTACGCTTACGGCTCCCGCCTCCAGCAGGCGCGCATGCTCTTCCCCGGTAATTCCGCCCTCGGGCCCGATAAAATAGGCGGCGCTTTCACATTTTTTTACCGCCCCGGCTATTCCCACGGTTTTTTCTTCCTCATATGCCACTATTTTTAACGGATATTCCGCAAACGCCGCAGCGGCGGCCTCAAAGGGCATTGCCGCCTCCACAACAGGCACTCTGGAACGGCCGCACTGCTTGCAGGCCTCCAGGGCAATCTTCTTCCAGCGCTGCTGCTTATGCGCGTCCTCCGGGGCAATTTTCACCACCGTCCGCCCGGTAAGCACCGGCACAATCCGGCTGACTCCCAGCTCCGCGGCTTTCTGGACCACAATATCCATTTTTTCATTTTTGAGAACCGCCTGAAACAGCGCAAGCTCTGTCCCGGGCTCATTTTCATTTGCAAAGCGCCGTTCAATCCGGGCCGAGCACAGCTCGCCGCAGGTCTGAAGCACGCAGTCATAATCCATTCCGCTGCCGTCGCAAACAAGAATCCGCTCTCCCGGCTCCAGGCGCAGTACCCGGCGGATATGCGCAGATTCCGCGCCGTCAAACAGCACGGTATCCCCGGTAATATTCTCTTTTAACGCATAAAACCGACGCATAAAAACCTCTATTACGGCAGAATTCATTTTATTATACCGCACAAACGCTATTTTGTAAATGAAATTAGCAAAGCCCGAACGTCTGCTGTAACAAAACCGTCCGTTTCTTTTTAGTAAAAATATAAAAATAATATAAAAAAATATTTTTATGCCAAATATTGACTTTTACAATCATAACCTGTATACTATAGACAGTAAGCGGCTATACCGCGCCGCGAAAGGAGGTTGTATCCGTGCGCCGGCACCTGACGCAAGCCGCTGCAGAACCGATTGAAAAAAACAACAGAGTTTCATAAGAAAAGGAGATACACGTATATGAGCGCTTTTTTACAAAAACACCGAACCAAAACGTTTGCCCTTGTTTTAGCACTGGTGCTTTTGCTGTGCGGCCTGGGGCTGCACCCACTCACCGTACGGGCAGTTTCCCTCTCCCTTGGGCAGACGAACAGCTTTGAAAGCGGAAGCGATATGGCCGGCTGGTACGGCGCCTACGGCGGATATACCGTACTTTCTTCCGACTGCGCCCGCACCGGAAACCGTTCGCTGAAATATTCCGGCCGGCAGCAAAGCTGGTACACGCCGGCAATCAACCTCTACGAAACCTTTAAGCAAAACGGCGCGGGCCGATACCGCATCAGCATGTGGGTACGCACAAATTCCATCAACCTGTCAAATCCCAATATCCGGATGCTGATCCGCGGCTGGGAAGAGAATTCGTTTATTACCCAGCAGGGCTCCAACTATTTTTATGCCCTAACCTCTCCCGTAAGAATGTCGGTAGGAAACTGGCAGTACCTTTCCGGCACGGTAACTGTGCGTCCGGAAGACCTGACCGCCGAAGACGGTATTTTCACATTAGCGCTGGATTATCTCGGAACGGCGAGCGATCAGGTATTATACATAGATGATTTTTGCATTGAACAGGAAACAGTCAGCGCGGCATATCTGTATTTTGAAAAATCATTATATCATTTCAAACCATATAAAAACAGCAGCGGTACAAATTATTCAGTAAAAGCACACGTCTATCCGCCGGATGCGGATGATCAAGATATCCGCTATGAATCAAGCAATACCCTTGTTGTTTCGATAAACGAAAATACAGGGCAAGTATTCACGGGAACTCCCGGCGATGCAACAATTACTGCCTATTTAGTGTCGAATCCAAATAAAAAAATTACCTGCAAGGTTTCAGTAAAGTATGAATTCGAAATATGGCATTATTATGATCAAGGACTAAAAGCCCGTTATACCGATGCAGTAACAGGTATAGAAGCAGATCAGACATTGGTTTCAGAGATATTTGACGAAGTTTTCGGTGTCACCATTACAACGAATACAATATCCGAGTATAACAGTCCCCCTGATATTTGTAAAGGTATTGTTGGTAAAGGAAATCTTGATGCAATATGTAATCATAATCCGTGTTGTTCCAATGCCCATACCATGTATGGAATTTTTCATGATAATTATGACGGTACCAAAAATACACAGATAAGTGTACTTTGGTCAGGGCATCGAACCGAATGGGCAGAAAATGTAAATAGGAGTTTCCATGTAAAAGACGATAATGATGGCAGTCATATAATAATGATGCTGAACAATGAAAACACTATGACTTTAAATGGATATGTATTATTACACGAAACCGCACACACAATAGGTGCTCCGGATCATTATCATGAAGAAATATATGATGCAGAAAATAGAATATGGAAATGCAAAAATTATGAGCTTTGTTCAGAATGTAATAGTCCTAATAAACGCTCATCTTACTGTACTATGTATAGACAACAACACTATTTAGGTTCCAAAAAAAATTTTTTCTGTGTTGACTGCAGATCTGATATGAATGCATATCTACTACAACATCATTGATTGAAAGGAGAGAAAAAATGAAAAAGAATTTATTAGCAATACTCAGTTGCATCCTGCTATCTATCTTTTTACTGACAGCCTGTGGGAAAGATACTGTTACAAAGGTTTCTCCCTCTGCAACACCCAATCAACAAGATTCTACAATTCCTCAGCAACCTCATTCGGAAGCAACCTTTGAAGATATGATGAACTTCTTAAATACAGTAAATGTAAATACCTTTGAGAACAGCAATTTTAAAGATATCATTAATCGTGTAAAAGCAGAAGGATATCTCATTCGTCCATATTATGACGGGCAACCTGCAGGAATTCAAGAAAATACAAATCAAGTACGTTTATCACCCCAAAACGATAATATAGGTTATCCATCAAATTTTACTTATTTTTGCAAGAATGACGAATACTTATATACAATTAGAGTTTTTTATATTAAAGAAGAGCTTCTTTCAATCGCTAAAAAAGATGGAATTGGAGGACTGTATAATTATCAAATGGGAATCCAAAAAAATGAAGAGAACGCTCCCTCTTCTGAAAAGCATAAAACTAACATTAACAAAACAGATGGATATATAAACATATTTATTTCACGTACAGGAGATACCTCACATGCCGAATTTATGTGGGACGACAAATATCTTATACAAATTAACGGAAATGTTGAAGAAAACGGAAATGCTCATGAGACGATCAATTTAGAGATATTAAATCACCTCAGCTTTGAAAAGATGCCGCTGAATTCTTCAGCAGCCACAACGCCCGCGGAGTCCCCGACTCCGCAGCCAAACGATAGCCTGCAAACACCATCGTCTGTACCGGAAGAATAAATAAAGCTTTTACCGCCGCAATCTGCGGCGGTTTTTTCGCTATTGACTTTTCATTTTTCATTTGCTATGATAAAAATGGTAATACCGCAAACGGATGAATTTGCAAAATGCAGAAGTTCATTTCTATTTTGAGGGAGGTAAAACATGAAAAAGAATTCATTGGCAATATTTAGCTGTATTCTGCTCTCTGTCTTTTTACTGACAGCCTGCGGTGAAACGAATCCCAATCCTTCCGAATTGCCCTCATCCTCCGCCGAGCCTACGCCGGTTGTTCAGGCCGACGGCATTCCACAGCAGCCACATTCAGAAGCTTCTTTTGAAGATATGATAACCTTTCTAAATACAGTAGATGCAAATACCTTTGAAAACGGAAATTTTAAAAACATCATTGAACAGGTAAAAGCAGAGGGATATATCGTCCGACCGTATTTTGACGGGCAGCCTTCAACATTATACGAAACAGTGAACGGTACATTAGTTGTTCTATGCCCGGAATATGAAAACGCATATTTCCCTCCGGAGTTTTTATATCATTTAATTGATGATAACTATCGATATAGAGTTGAAATTTTATATATAGAGGAGGAAATGATTCCGATTGCAGAAAAATGGGGATATATCGGTATTAACCGATATAAACGCGGGGATACTGAAGAAGAATGGACAAAGACAACCTCTTTAGTCTTTAATAAACAAATGATAACTTTTGGCGATATAGAAACAGAGGTAACGATAGTAACGGATCGTCAAGATGAAAATTCCAGTTACGCTTCATTTATTTGGGAAAATAAATACCTAATGCGGATTTTTGGAAATACAATAGAAGGAGGAAATGTATACGATGTTATCAATACTGACATCCTCCCCCACCTCAGCTTTCAAAAAATGCCGCTGAATTCTTCAGCAGCCACAACGCCCGCGGATCCCTCAACTCCGCAGCCAAGCGACAGCCTGCAAACACCGTCGCCTATACCGGAG
>CAJMLN010000086.1 GCA_905214315.1 uncultured bacterium
ATAAAAAAGCTTTTTGCCGGTATCCTTGTTTCCAGTCTTTTAGTATTTTCAATTCCGGTTTTTGCGGTCGAAGAAGAACTGGTTCCCTATGAGTATTATTACTGGCAATTGAGTACAGATGAAAAAATGCTGTATCGCGAGCTGATTGCGCTTTATAACGATAGCTTTGCCATTACGCAGATTGCTGAATTTGAAGAGTTTGATTATGTTTTTATTTATGATAAAGCAAATTTTGCCGGAGAGGAGGACTATGCTTCGGCGGTATATGAAATAAAGGAAATACAAGCGGTGCAGGAGGAAATCTTTTCTGCACTTGATTCTGCGCATACCGCGCTGCAGTTGGATCATCCCGAACTTTTCGGAAAGCGCTGCAGATCTTATTTTTGGTATGATTTTGACTTGGAAAAGGAAAAAACGGTGGATGTATTTTTAAACTTTGTTATTGAATTGACTCCCCTGGAAGGATACGGTGCCTATGCGGAGGAGTATTTGCAGGTGCTTGATAAAGTCCGGCAAATCGGGGCATCGGGGACGCGCTGGGAAAAGCTGAAAGCTATTCATAATTATTTAATTGTAAATACTGTATATGAAGAAAAATATGAAGAAAACGAGTCCCGGTGCTTTTTTGTCCCGGGAGCATATTTGGATGGAAAATCGGTGTGCCAGGGCTATGCAATGGCCTTTAAAGTAGCCTGTGATTATTATGGAATTCCCTGTGTTTGTGTGGGCGGATACGGCGTTCAGGGACAGGAGCGCGAGACTCATATGTGGAATTATGTACAGATGTCGGACCAGCAATGGTATGCTGTGGATGTCACTTGGGATGATGCCGATCGGCCGGCTGTATTTTTCTATGATTATTTTCTTACGGGCTCTTCTGTGAGGGATGAAAATCTGGGGGGAGATTCGTTTGGGGAAACCCATAAAGAGGACAGCAATATTTTTGAAATTGAAAGACAGCTTGTGTATCCTCCGCTTGCGGCTGATGCCTATGTTCCGGGAGAAAATGAACCGATTGATACCGGTCTGGCGCCGTGGATTACGCCCTCGCCGCAGCCGACAGATTCTCCTACACTGCCACCGATTCCCACGCCGACAGCTGTTTCGGTAAGCGCAAGTCCTGCACCGCCCGAGCCGAAAGCGAGGATTTCCGAGCTATCCGAAAATCAATATACGATTGTATTTTTTATGGCTGGCGCGGCGGTGTTTGCCATGACAGCGGCGGTGATTTATACCGTTAAAAATAAAAGGAACAAATAAAAAACAAAGGATGCTTTTTTGACGGTATGATTTATTATTTCTGTTCTGAATATCATGGCGATTGTAAAAATGCCCGTGGATTTGGCGGCCTTTTTCCTTGCGTTCTTTTTATTGTTCCTGTATAATATAATATGAAAATATTTTGTGCGGAGGAAGAAAAATGATACTTGTTACCGGTGGTGCCGGGTTTATCGGTTCCCATACCTGTGTGGAGCTTTTAAATGCCGGCTTTGAGGTGGTTGTGGTAGATAATCTTTGCAATGCAAAAGCGGAGGTTTTGGGAAACGTTGCCCGTATTACAGGAAAGAACTGTGTTTTTTATCAGGTGGATATCAATGATGAAGCCGGCCTGAGGCAGGTGTTTCAAAAACATGCGATCGATTGTGTGATTCATTTTGCGGGGCTGAAGGCTGTTGGGGAGTCCTGTGAAAAGCCCAGGGAATATTACAGCAATAATATTTCCGGCACGCTTACGTTGCTGAAGATAATGAACGAGTATGGCTGTAAGTGCATTGTGTTCTCTTCTTCGGCTACAGTATACGGCTGCAACAATCAACCGCCGCTGACGGAGGATATGCCTACCTCGGCTACGAATCCCTATGGCTGGACCAAGGTGATGCAGGAGCAGATTTTAAGCGATATTGCACAGGCGGATCCGGAAATGCGGGTGGCGCTGCTGCGGTATTTTAATCCGATTGGTGCGCATCCCAGCGGCCTGATCGGTGAAAATCCCAACGGAATACCGAATAATCTGGTTCCGTATATCTGCAGGGTGGCGGTCGGAAAGCTTCCGCAGGTCAATGTGTTCGGCAACGATTATGATACCGTTGACGGTACCGGCGTGCGGGATTATATTCACGTTGTGGATTTGGCAAAAGGTCATTTGGCCGCAATGCGGTATTTAAACGAACATACGGGGGTTCTGACGGTGAATTTGGGAACCGGCAACGGCTACAGTGTTTTGCAGGTTGTGGAGGCGTATTCCAAAGCCTGCGGCAAAAAAATTCCTGTCCATATTGCGCCCCGTCGCCCCGGAGATGTAGCGGCAAACTACGCTGACGCAAGCAAGGCGGAACGGCTTTTGGGCTGGAAGGCGGAACTGGGGATTGAGGAAATGTGCCGTGACGCCTGGAATTATGCTTCCAAGAATATGTGAGGATGTATTTTGAAAAAGAAAATATGCGTTTTTTTTCTTGCTTTTCTTTTACTAGTGTTGCCGGTTTCTGCACTATGTGAAGAATATTCTGTATATGAATATTATTATACTCAGCTGAGCAGCGAAGAAAAAGTCATTTATTCTGCTTTTCAAACGGCGGTAACAGCCGAAACGCAGGAATTTGAAATCACAACATTGCCCCAGAGCCTTACCCGTTTTGTTTTATATAAAAAAGGGTTATCCAGCGGAGCGGAAATAAGAGAAATTGTATCTGAAAGCAGTGAATTGTTGGCAATTACGCAAAAAATCAATGCTTTTTTTCAAACTGCAATGGATGCATTTTTGCTGGATCACCCTGAATATTTTTGGGTGGACGGCGGAAATTGTAGTATAGCAATGAGTTACTCTACAAAACCGTATTCTGCTTCAGAGGGGAAAATTGATGTTTCCGTTGTTTTTATAGGCAATTGGACGGTTAAAAGCGGATATGACGGCTATGAGGAGGAATATCAACAGGTTGTGCAGAAAATCAAAGCAATTGATGCGGGAGAGAGTCGTTTTTATATTTTGAAAAAGATTCATGATTTTTTGTGTGACACAATTGTTTATGATAAAACTGCATTGCGGCACGGGGATGCTGCCGGTGCGCTGCTCGATGGAAAGGCGGTTTGCCAGGGCTATGCGCATGCTTTTAAAATCGCCTGTGATTTTTATAATATTCCCTGTATTTGCGTTACCGGAACAGGGCTTGGAAATAATGGACCGGAGGCACATATGTGGAATTATGTACAGATGGAAGATGGTTTTTGGTATGCGGTGGATTGTACTTGGGATGATGGCATACAAAAGATATATTATGATTATTTTCTTTCCGGCATTTCCACAGTGGATACGTATTTTGGAAAGAATACGTTTGAAGATACACATATAGCGGACGGTCGACAAACATCGAATTCAGAAAAAACTTTTATATATCCTGCACTTGCGGCAAATGCATATGTGGAACAGGGAGAGCGTTTGCCAGCAACACAAATACCGGAGATTACGCCAGAAAATAATATTACGGCTGTTCCTACAGAAAATATAACAGCTTTGCCGACATTACGGGAAACAGAGGGTGCGTTGAATTTGGAGGAGGAAACCAACTTAAATACGGGTGAGTTGGATACAGAAGAAGCCGTTGTGCAGAAGACAGATGAATGTTCAGATTCTTTTCATTCAAAAGAATCCATAGAAAAGAAAAAATCTTTAAACTTATGGGTTGTCGTTATTTCTGTCGGTACGGCAATGGTCGGTTTAGGACTTGTAGGCATACTTTTTGTAAAGAGAAGACAGCATTCGTCAGATCATACTGCGGGAGAGGGGAAAATAAACGATAATAGGTAATTCCTATTTTTGTGAGTTTGTTTAAAGCAAGCGAAAAATGCATTGGTTTTGATATAGAAAATATAAAATTAAGGCCATATTTTCGTTAAAAAGAAAATATGGCCTGTTTTATACGAATTTTAAAACAGCCACATAATCCAAACAGCAAATCCTTCACGCAGATATTGGGAAAAGCGAAGCGCCGGTTTTGCGGTCTTTGCATAAAAGGCAGAAGGGGTAAAGCCGAGCTCCTTGGCAACCAAACAGGCTCGATATAGATGCGTTTCGCTGGAAATAATCGTAAAATCCCTGGTTCCCGGCGATAATTCTTCGATGATGTCCCGGGAAAATAAAATATTCTCTATTGTAGAAGTGGAGCGGTCTTCTAAAAACATCCGTTCCCGCGGAATTCCCATTTCCCTTAAAGTTTCAAACATGCATTGCGCTTCGGAGATGTTTTCCCCCGGCCCTTGACCACCGCTGAGAATGGCAATGGAATCCGGATGCAGGGAAAGAAAGTCATAGGCGGCCTGAATTCGTTCCCATAGAACCAAGGAGGGCGAATCACCGTGTACGGCGGCACCTAAGACGATGCAGTATGGTGAAGCTGCTTTTTCACGTTTTGTTGAGGTGCTGAAAATTGGAATTTCAGCAATGATAATAGCCGTTATTAGTAGAGAGACCAGTATGGTCAAAATTGTTTTTAATATTTTTGTAATTTTATTTTTCCGCCAAGAAAGAATAAAATAGAGGAAAACGATGAGCGCTGTAAAAAGCAGGCATAGCGAGAGAAAGGAATATCCTGTAAAACAGAATTTTAAAATTATTGCAAAAATGCAGAGTATAAGAATGCTTACAGAGTATAGGCTGTTTTTTATTGTTATTGCTTGCAGGAAGCTTTGTTTAAACATTTGTTGCAGTCATGCCCGCATTTGCTTTCCATTTTTAAAGATGCGGGGGTTACCTCCATGGTTATTTTTTTATTTTGCTCTTTTACAGGCAAAAACCCGTATTTTTTAAAAAATGGTACTGTTTCTGGTGAAGAATGACAGAGAATTCTTTCTGCCATCATACCAAAGCCTTTTATCAATAAAAGTTTTATTAGCATATCGCCGATGTATTGGCGTTGATGCTCAGGTAGGACGCATATATGTGCTATTGTGTAATTGTTTGCATCAAAATATAAACTTCCGCAGGCAACGGGAAAGCTGCTGTTATATAACATAAGGTGTAAAGATTTTTTATCAAAAATATCGTTTTCAATATCGTTTACTGCATTTCTAATCCTTTTAATTTCCGGAATATTTTCTCCAAAATACCATTTTGATTCTATCATATAAGGAACTCCACGTTTTTTCTTATTTTTTATTATAACAAAAATCGAGAAAATAATCAATAGGACAAAAAATATTTCGCCTTTTAAAGGGATAACATAATAGAAAATCATATTCCTGTAATATTCTCTTTTTTATAATATCGTTCATTTTGGTGAAAATTTGGTTTTTAGCTGCTATGGTTAAAATTTTTCAAAAAAGGTACAAAAAAGAGTTGACAAAAAGGAGCAAGTTTGATATTATAAGCAAGCCGATTGTGA
>CAJMLN010000087.1 GCA_905214315.1 uncultured bacterium
TTTAGAAAGATAAATCCCGCTGTTCTCCGGTACAGCCGTTTGATATCCGCTTACAGTAGAAGCAAACATACGCTCCGTGCTCTGTTTGATCCGTTCATTAGCCCTTTCGATGCTCTGCTGCACCGTCACATCATAGCGGTCAGCAAAAAAGCCAGCCATATATGCAGTTTGAAAATCTACCGCTTGAGAAAAGTCAAATGGTTCAATGGATTCCATCAAATCATCGGCCATGATGGAAGAACCGTCTACCGGCACATGCTCAAAGCCAATACTGCCAGCGCGAAGCAGCGAATAATGGCTGGTCTCTACATAGTTATAATTACTGTCGCTCCAGGCGCGCGTTCGGGTCGCACGATAGCGGATATTCGCTTCAGCATCCGCATCAAACAACCAAAACGGTACATATACCCCTTTAATTTCATCAATATGATTTTGCTGCGAAAAAACTTTAGGCACCAGCCGTTTCCCTTTCAAATGCTTAAGAAAGCCAGCCTTAGCGTCTTCTTTGGTCAATTTAAAGGGGATAACATAATCCGGGCGCAGATCTCCGGAAAAATTTTCCTTCATCACTACGGGGTTACCACAAAAAGGACAACTGGCAGCTGCCGTTGTTTTACTGCCGATGATTTCCCCTCCGCAGGAATTACACACATAGACGACCATGCCATCAATCTCACCCGGCTGCCAGGTTCCTCCGGCAAAGGTCTCCCACTCCATTTTCGAATCCGCATCACTCTTTAGTGCATCGTCATATTCCTTTAATGTTTCAAGATTAAAAACCGTATCACAATAAGGACATTTCATCTTTTGAAGCGTACTATCAAATTCAATCGCGCCTCCACAGCAGGGGCATTTATATTCCAATAATTCCGACATATTGCTCTCTCCTGTTAACAAATACTGCTTTACGCAAAAATTCCACACGAAAAAAGCGCCGCCGGCAGATAATAACCGCTGCAGCGCCTGCCATCAACCAGCTTTATATCCCAAAGCCGCTGAAAAACTATTGCTTATCCTTCTCATCAAAATTATCTCCGCATTCCGGGCAGAACTTCGGCGGATGATGTGGATCTTCCGGTTCCCATCCGCATTTATCACAGCGATACAACGGCGCGCCTTCCGGTTTTTTAGCGCCGCACTCCGGGCAGAATTTCCCTTTGTTAACCGCTCCGCAGGCACACGTCCAGCCCATTTCAGGGCGTTTGGCTCCGCACTCAGTACAGAAATTTCCCTGCGCCTGCGCACCGCAGGAGCACTGCCACTTTTTTTTGCTGTTTGCCTCCGGTTTTTTGGCTCCGCACTCAGTGCAGAAATTCCCTGATGCCGCAGCTCCACAGCTGCACTGCCAGATATCCGAAGGATCAGCTTCCTCTTTTTTTTCGTTCTGCTGCGCGCCCATTGCAAACAAATTCTGGGCGTTGACTCCGCCTGCCTGTTGTGCCATCGTCGCGCCCATAAAGCCCATCATGGCGCCGTTTTCATTTTTAGCGGCGGATTTCATCGCTTCAGCCTGTGCGCCCACCAACGTGGCAGCCGCCATGGTAGGATCACGCATAATCGCCGTCTGCTGCGCCTGCTTAATCATAGCGGCGTCTTCCTCCGAAAGCGTAATCGGATTCATTGCTACAGATACAACCTTCAACCCGCGCAGCTGTGCCCATTTTGCAGTAAGTGCCTCGTTCATTGCCTGAGAAAGCTCTTCCGCATGGCCCGGCAATGCACTGTAACGGATTCCCATTTCTGATATTTTGGCAAAAGCGGGCTGAAGCGCGCTTAAAAACTCTGTTTTTAGCTGACCCTCGATATCGGCACGGGTATAATCGCGCTCCACATTTCCGCACACATTGGTATAGAACAGCAGCGGATCCGCAATTTTATAAGAATATACGCCGTTACAGCGAACCGCAACGTCAATATCTAACCCAATATTTTTATCTACCACACGGAAGGGAATCGGATTTGGCGTACCGAACTTATTATCGATCAGTTCTTTGGTATTCAAATAATATACACGCTGATCTTTACCGGTATCGCCGCCATAGGTGAACCGCTTACCTATGGTTTTAAAAGTATCTAAAATGCTGCGGCCTAAACTGCCGGCAAAAATGCTGGGTTCCGTAGACGCATCGTATGTAAATTCACCGGGTTCAGCACATACTTCTACGACTTTTCCCTGTTCAACAATAATCATACATTGTCCGTCGGCAACGGCAATTCCGGAACCGTTGGAAATGATATTGTCATTTCCCCTGGTATTGGAGGAACGGCCTGAAATACGCTTTCGTCCCTTTGTTACCAAAACATTTCCGGCAAGTGCGTCACAGTAAAAAAACTCTTTCCATTGGTCGGCCAATGTGCCGCCCAAGGCGCCAACCGCTGCTCTAATAAGACCCATAAAATTTCTCCTTCAATATAAGAATATTTACCGTGCGGCAAAAAAATACCTTTGGTGCTATTGTATGCATTGCAAAAATGGAATATGCTCCTGACAAAAGCCGCCGCATAGTTTTTTTTATTATATCACATTTTTTTACGTTTTTCAACCATCCGCACAGGATTTCTTTAATGCTTCTATAGGCTTTGGCCGTTTCTTTTGAAATCTTTTTTACAATACAGCGGTAATACCGCCGCAAAAAAGCCCATAACGCATATCTTTGGTTTTTTCACAAAAATTTCATAGAAAAAACGGCAAAAAAAGATTGACTTTGAGTCAACTCCAAGTATTATCATATGAAGGCAAACACAATCAAAAGGCGGTGAAATGAATTGACAATCAAGGAAGTCAGTGAAAAATATCATCTTTCCCAAGACACCCTGCGTTATTACGAACGTGTAGGCATGATCCCTCCGGTAACGCGCACCTCGGGTGGAATCCGGAATTATACCACGGAGGATCTGGGCTGGGTAGAGCTTGCCCTGTGCATGCGCAGCGCAGGTCTGCCGGTGGAAGCGATGATAGAATATGTAAAGCTGTCACAAATGGGCGATTCCACTTTTACCGCGCGGCTTCAGCTTCTACAGGAACAAAAGGAGGTTCTTTTAGCGCAGCGCAGGCAGATTGATACTACCCTGGAACGGCTTGATTATAAAATTTCCCGTTATCAGGACGCTGTCAAAACGGGAAAATTAAACTGGGAAAAAAAGGAGAAGAAATAATATGTATTTGGAACGCATAAATGAGCCTAAGGACGTAAAAAAATTAAATACAACACAGTTAAAAGTACTTGCCAACGAGGTGCGTCAGGCACTGTTGGAAAAGCTGAGCCAGCACGGCGGCCATTTCGGGCCGAACCTGGGTATGGTGGAAGCCATCATTTCGCTGCATGCAGTCTTTGATTCTCCAAAAGATAAAATCGTATTTGACGTTTCACACCAATCCTACGTACATAAAATGCTCACTGGGCGGAAAAACGCATTCCTATTCCCTGAGCACTATGATGACATAACCGGTTATACTACCCCCAAAGAGAGCGTCCATGACTGCTTTACCATAGGTCATACCTCTACCTCCATCAGTCTGGCCTGCGGCCTGGCCAAGGCCCGGGATCTCCGGGGCGAAGCAAACAACGTGATTGCTGTAATCGGCGATGGTTCTCTCAGCGGTGGTGAAGCGCTGGAGGGATTAAACGTAGCCGCTGAACTTAAAAGTAATCTAATCATCATCGTCAATGACAACGAAATGTCTATTGCAGAAAACCACGGGGGACTTTATCAGAACCTGCAGCTGCTGCGCCAAACCGGCGGCAACGCACAGTGCAACCTCTTCCGCGCCATGGGGCTGGAATATCTGTATGTAGCTGACGGCAACGACATCCCTGCGCTCTCCGAAGCGTTCAATCAGGTAAAAAATATTTCCCGCCCCACGGTCGTACATATTCATACGCAAAAGGGAAAGGGATATGCTCCGGCTGAAGCAGACCGCGAAAGCTGGCATTTCAGCGGGCCGTTTATCTTAGAGACAGGCAAACCGCGCTTTCCGCAGGAAGATCGGGAGGATTATTCTTCCGTAACGGCGGATTTTCTACTAAAAAGAATGAAAGAAGATCCTTCCGTTGCAGCCATTACCGCCGGCACGCCGACAGTAATGGGCTTTACAAAGGAAAAACGGCAGGAGGCCGGTAAACAGTTCATCGACGTGGGAATTGCCGAACAAACGGCCGTTGCGCTCGCCTCCGGTATGGCCGCAGGAGGAGGAAAACCGGTCTTCGGGGTATACAGCTCATTTCTTCAAAGAGCCTTTGACCAGATCTCCCAGGATCTCTGCATCGATAAAAATCCAGCCGTGCTGCTCGTGTTCGAGGGCTCCGTATACGGCATGAACGACGTAACCCATCTGGGACTGCAGGACATTCCCATGATAAGCAACATCCCTAATTTAGTCTATTTAGCGCCTACAAACCGCGAGGAATACCTCGCCATGCTCGCCTGGGGGCTGGAACAAACCGAATATCCCGTAGCAATCCGCGTGCCGGGCGGGCCTATGCTTTCCTGTGGCAGCTCCTTTGCCTGGGACAGTACAAAAACAGATCGTTGGGCAACTGTGCAATCCGGCAGCGATGCGGCTATCATAGGCTTGGGAGCCTTTTATCCGCTGGCGCTTGAAGCCGCAGAGGAGCTTAAACAAATGTACGGGATTCAGCCTACAGTCGTCAAACCGTATTCTATAACAGCTTTAGATATTACCCTTTTAAATAATCTGAAAACGGATCACCGCGTAATCGTTACTTTGGAAGACGGATTTCTGAACGGAGGCTTCGGTGAAAAAGTTGCACGTTTTTACGGAAATACTGATACCAAAGTATTGAATTTCGGCATAAAAACGGGATTTTTAGACCATTATGACGTACAAACAGTCCTCAAGGAGAACCGTCTAACCGCACCGCAGATCGCCCAATCCATTCAGAAACTGTTAAAATAAAAAGGAGAATCAGCTATGGCAAAAAATATTTTAGTTATTTCAACCTCTCCCCGCAAGCAGGGAAATTCCGACCTGCTGGCCGACGCCTTTATCCGGGGCGCACAGGAGGCCGGACACAAAACAGAAAAAATCGCATTGCGGGAAAAAGAGCTCGCTTTCTGCAAAGGCTGCATGGCCTGCCAAAAGACGGGGCGCTGCG
>CAJMLN010000088.1 GCA_905214315.1 uncultured bacterium
TACTTTCACAAACCCGGTCGTACTGAAGATGAGATGAAAAAAGCGGCCGTCTATTATACTGTTGCCGCAGATATGGGAAATATACAGGCTGCATGCCGGGCCGGCTGCTGTTATCTTTACGGAAAAGGTGTGGAAACCGATCTTAAGCAGGCATTTTTTTATTTTTCTGCCGCCGCGGAAAAGGAAAACATCCGTGCGCTTTACCATTTAGGCGATTTTTATATGCACGGAACCGGCGGAACTGAAATCAATAAAGAAAAAGCAGCATCCTGCTATGAGCGTGCTTATCAAAAGGCTATAGAAAGAGTTTTAGACGAGGTATTGTATCCAGATATCTGTTTAAAATTAGCCGATTGCTACTTTTACGGTACCGGTAAAGAAAAAAATTACCGCTTTGCATTGGATCTGTACGAAGATGCAGAAAGTCAGTTTAAATTCAGGATCTCCCGCGGGGATAAATTTTCAGACGAAAAACTTCAGCGCGCTATTATGGGCATAAAAAAATGCCGGGAGCTTTTACGCGAAAAATAATTCCTATACGTTCCGGCATTCTGCCTAAAAAAAGCTTTATTAAAAAAAAGAATGCCACCGCAGACCGGAAAGTCATAAATGCGGTGGATATTGGGTACACGTATAGTATAAGAAAAAGCCCTAAAAATGTCAAGCAGATTTTGATAAAAACTCTCTTTTTTATAGCCATTTCGGTACTATAAAAATTTTTTCAGTCTTTTATGTTATTTATTTCTATTATTTTTAATTAATGGCAGAATTTTTTGATATATTGTCTTCTCATAACATCTTACAGCAATAGGAATACCTATTAATTCGGTCAAAAATATTTTTAAACAATCCGATATAACAAAAAAATTGAAACCGTAAATATAAATATCGTCATGAAAAAATTGCTAAAATAAAAACATATGCCAAAGTAAAGAAATAAATTTTTTCATTTTTCCTAATATAAACAAAGATATTCATATTATGTAATATTCAAAATATAATATTCAAAATCAAGGTAATGTCCACCTGAAAGCTCACAATGAATTTATAAAAAATCTCAAAAAATTATTGGCAGACTGAAATCGCGGACATACTTACTAACAAGCCGATGAGTCGAGTACAACTGAAAAAGGAGGAATAACAGTACGAGCGGATGACGTTTTTATAACTATAGCATACAAAGCAGACTTTGCTCCGACGTGTAAATGGGCTATAAAAAGGATATTTTCGGCAATTTTGCGTATGACTTCGAATCTCACATGATTGCATAACTTGTAGTGATATTCCGACTTTTTCGGAGTAGCATATTTTGCTTTTGCAAAATGTGATATTTCTGCTACGCAGAAATGATATTATATTCGCAAAAAAACTCGGCGAACCGAATAAAACTGTGCTAAACACAATACCTCTGCAAAGCAATAACACTTGCCGCAGGCAAATATAACTGGAAAAAACGATTGCCAAAGCGATCGTCTTTTTTATTGTGAAAAATTCTCAAAATGAACCCCTGAAATTTTTTGGAAGGGTATTCGAACCCTCACGTATTCCGCAAAAAGTTGGTAGCGCAGCGGAGGCGTTATGTCCGCGTTTACAAGGACATAGCCGCAGCAAGCGTGACTTTTTGCCAAGAGGAGGAATGACGGAGCGATATAAGAAATCCCCAACCATTCGGCCGGGGATTTTGAATGGAGCGTAGTCCATTCCGACGTGTGAGGGAGTCTCAAAATGGACTCCCAGTATTTTTTTGAAAGGATATTCGAACCCTCGCGCAACCCGAAAAAGGTTGGTAGCAAGCCGAAACGTCGCGAGCGCGTTTACAAGCGAGCAGCGAAGGCGCAGCGTGACCTTTTTCGGAAAAGGAGGAACAGTGGAGCGGGTGACTGATTTTTTATGAAATAAAAAATCGGAACGAGCGTAACTCGTTCCGACGTGGCGGAGAAGGAGGGATTTGAACCCTCGCACGGTTATTCGCCGTCTACTGGTGTTCGAAGCCAGACCCTTCAGCCTCTTGGGTACTTCTCCACAAATAAGCAATACTATTATACATAAAAAAATCAATTTGTCAATTCCTCCGCAATAAAAAGCAGCGATATATTTTAGCCATAAAAAGTTAAATTGACTTTTGGGTAAAAATCCGTTTTAATAAAAGCATCAATTCATATTTTTATAGGAGGGAAAAGCATGAAAAAAATATTGCTTGATCCGGCGCAGCGCTTTTTCAAAGCGAATCTGCACTGCCACAGCACCAATTCCGACGGTGCATTAAGTGTCGCACAGTTGAAAGAAGAGTACAAAAAACGAGGATATTCCATTGTAGCTTTTACTGACCACGAACATTTGATCGACAACTCAGCCTTCGATGACGAAGAATTTTTAACCCTCACTTCCTGCGAGATCGCCATTAAAGAAAATCCGCAGATCTCGTCCCTAAAAAACAAACGGATGCGCGTCTGCCACCTGAATCTATACGCAAAAGAACAGCACAATACCGTTACACCCTGCTACAGCAGCCTTTATAACCATTATATCAACCCCAATGTAGAGCATCTAATACGCCACAACGGTGAGTTTGAACGCATCTACTCCGCAGAAGGGATTTGTGATATCATAAAAAAGGCCGGCGAAGCAGGTTTTTTAGTTGCCTACAACCACCCGAACTGGTCCCTGGAAAATGCCGTGCAGTATCTGCAGTACGACGGTCTTTTTGCCGTTGAAATATACAATCATCATTCCTTAAAGGACGGCATCTACGAATATAATATCAACGTGCTGGATGACTTTCTGCGCGCGGGAAAGCGCGTTTTCTGCACCGCCTGTGACGATTCCCATAATTTGGCACCATTAGAGGTGCCGGAGAACGACTCCTTCGGCGGCTGGATCCAGCTGAATGCACCCGCTCTTACCTACGAATCGGTAATCTCCGCTCTGGAGCAGGGAAACTTTTATGCCTCGCAGGGGCCTGAGATCTTCCGCCTAGAAACAGAAGGAAATCGGGTAATGCTGCAGTGTTCGCCCGCGGCGCAGATTTCCCTCAGCACGATGGGCCGCCGCAGCCAGGCACACTTTGCCAAAGACGACGCAGCTCTTACAGAAACCGTATTTTTCCTGGAGCCGGACGACGGATATTTCCGGATAACGGTGACAGACGCTCTGGGCCGTAACGCCAACACCCAAGCATATTTTTTAGAAGAAGCATAACAATTTTTTCCTTACAGCAGAAGGCTTTCCGCACGTCAAAGGCGGAAAGCCTTTTTTAAAACGGCCGGTATCGCTTTTTGTCCCATATTGCCCGGCCTTTCTGGCGCAAAAAATCTCCTGAAAAAATATTACTGTTCCTGCAATTTTTCTTTATAAAAATTCTTATTTCCAAGGGGCTTTGCCGTAAGCCTAAACAGAACGCAGCCATCCGGACACACAATGGTTTTACTAAGCCTGCTGTCACCACCGATATTTTCTAAATTTCCACCGCTTCTGACGGCCTCCATAATCGGAAACATTACCGTCATGCATTTGGAGCAAATGCCCTGCCCCTGCTGATTGACCGGACAGCCGTAGGTGCAGGTATAGATATCACCGATCTCCTCTCCGTTCCGGCAGTAATTTTCCGTATGATCTCCCCGCAAAAAGCCTATTACCTCAATTTTCCACTCATATTCCTCATCATACCATTTTTTCATAAGCTGCCTCCAAATTTCAAAAATATATCCTATAAAAGGATCGCGCTGAAAAGAATTTTTTCAGCGCGATTCCTCTTTACTTTACAGCCTGCCGCGAGCTCTTTAAAGCATCCGGCCTATATTTCAAATTATTTTTTATCCTTTTTTTTACTGATAATAATTGCTGCCACAACAGCAGCCGCAACGATAACAACAGCCGCAACAATTGCTATAATAAGGCCGGTATCACTGTTTTTTTCATTGACCGTACCGTTTCCGGGGGTTTCCTGCGTTTCTCCGGGAGTTTCCTGCTCAGGATCAGAAATCTCATTCGGCGCCTCATCCAAAATCTCCGTAATCTTAAAGGTTGGCGCCGGAAGATCGCTTCCGTTACCGAGATTGGCAATATACTTTTCCTCCGTATGATCCACAAAAGCCAAAAGTTCAAGGCCATAGCCGATACCGGAAAGTCCGGTAAAAGAATTGGTTTTCAGCAAAATTTCATTTTCATTCAAAATCACGGCCTCCACATTGCTGTAGCCGGCGGATGTAATGGCTTTAAATCCCTTCAGTGCTTCTGCACTGCCCAATTTTTTAAGACCGCCCGCTGTATTTTTAAAATGTACAACCGTTCCCTCTTCCGTTTTATAGGCATACTCCGGCATAGGCGAAGAAACCTGTTCTTCATCCCCAATACCGTAATCCCGGGCCAGCGCCAGCGCGGCAAGCCGTTCGCCAACAGGCTGCTTATACAAAGGATGCGCCCAATCAGGATCACCATCCTGATATCCTTGATCCATGGAAACTACCATGCCGGAGTTTTTAACGACGGAAAGCCCGTCGAACTGAACAGCACGCTGCTCAGCGATCTGCGGCCAACTGGTCAGCCCCTGCCCTCCGTGGGAGGAAAGCTGCACATAATAAAAGGGAAAATCCTGATTCATTTTCTGCCGCAGATCCTCTACATAGATGTTCATGTATTCATTATATTTCCCGTAATCACTCTTTGCAAGGCCGGCTTCGCTTTCGCCCTGATAGAAAATCATTCCTTTAATCGTCATATTGATAAACGGATGCATCAGCGCGTTATACATACCTGAAACAGGAATATCGTTTTCATAGCGCATATACTGTGCAGTGGCAGCGGCCTGTGCGCTCATCAACTGGCTCAGAGGAGATCCCGCGGAGGCCACCATAATCATGCCCATCGGCACGTCGGTTTCCTTTACCATTTTATGTGCAAAGAAAAAACCCATAGCCGAAAAGGCGTTCGCCGTTGATCGGGATTCTGTTCTCCATTTTTTTCCTTTTAACGGTTCCTCCTGGGGCGTAGCCATTGCCTCCGCGTTGCTTTTGGCGTCATCTCGTTTTTGGGTAAAGTAACGAATCATCCCTTCCTGTTCATTGATCATCTGG
>CAJMLN010000089.1 GCA_905214315.1 uncultured bacterium
TAACAGCGCACTTTTAAGTGTGCTGTTATCTGAAAAAGGAAGGCACGCTGCCGGCAGCAGAGGAAGCGCAGCGTCGCGGCAAGCGAAGCGGCGGCGTTTCCGTGCAAAGCCCGAAAACTTGCATGCCACGCTGCCACTCCTTTTCCCCGTAAAGCGCTTGCTTTACGGGGCCTCCGGCACCGCAAGATGAGCGAGTCACAGGTTCAAGTCTCTGCTTAGGGGAGCCACGTCGGAACGAGTTACGCTCGTTCCGATTTTTTATTGCATAAAAAATCCGTCACCTGCTCCACGGTTCCTCCTTGTTTCGCAAAAAGTCACGCTGCGCCTGTGCTGTTCGCTTGTAAACGCGCTCACAACGCTGCGGCTTGCTACCAACTTTTTGCGATATGGAATGCGCAGCGCACCCCCAAAGTTAGATACTTTGAGGGTGCATGGCAAAGCTCTTCTTATAAGTTTTTGTAAGTGCTTATTGAATCGGGGAAAAGCCTGTATTCCCAAGTTGTTCTGTTTCTGCTTATATCTGGTATCACTGTATAGGCCGGTTTGGCAGAGTGGAGTATCATTAAAAGTTTATCGCATACACGCATTTATAAATTTCATGGGTACATCCATGCGTTCTGCTACTTGTTCCGGAGTCATTCCGCTATTTAAGAAACGCCTGCATACTGTTTTCATATTCTCGCCCACTTCGATAATATGCTTATCCGGGTCATAGAGGCGAACCACACGCTGTCCCCATGAATGTTCTATAATAGGGTGAACATATTCAATATCATATTTTTTCAGCTTATCCGCAAATTCATCAAAATGATCTTCTTCAAAGTAAATCTCAAAGCTATTGCTGCCAAAAGAAACATCTTTTTTACCGGTCAACACTTTGTATGTTTCCGCTGTTTGTAGAGCCAAACCGCCTGTTAATATCTTATTTGCTCCAAAATCCATAATAACATGAAGCCCAATAATTTTTTTATAAAACGCAACGGATTTGTCTATATCTGTTACTACTAACATGGGATTTTTTAATTTCATTTTTGTTATCTCCATAAACTCCGATTTTATAATTTATCTTTAGATGATAGCATGCATAGATGAATTTTCTTATTCCTTCCCTGTTTGTATGAAATTCCTATCTGTCTGTATCGTTTTATTTAGCTATAGGAATTTCGGGTACCGTTCAGGTGCTGGAGCTTTAAAATCCATTCCTGTTTTTAGCAGCTGAATCTCTGAAAAAAGCAGGCATTTGCATGGGTTTTCACTGTTCAAGCTCTTTGGGCAGCATACATTATAGCGTTATAGCAATGGCATCCCCTTCAATGCGGGATGCGGTTGCTCTTTTTTGCTTGGTATGGTTTTTAGATGTTCTCTTTTATTTTTTATCAAAGCGGTTTTTTGAAGCTGTCGTTTATCACAATATCCTTTGTGCGGTTTGCCGGAATAACGTCATAGCGTAAAGCGCCGTTTTTATATTCCGCGGTAAGAACGGTATTGCCGTCCAACCACAGCTTGAACGAAACATCAAGGTTCTTCGGCCAGGATGGCAGAAGAAAGATCTTATCCCCGCAGGTTTGGACGAGCATTTCCTGAACGTTTATCATGCCGCTTCCTCCCCAGTTGAAATCGGGAGTATAGTCGTGACCGGGTCCCCAGAATGCGGGGAATCTGCGCCCTGAATCGTTTAATTTAAGGCGCATATACTTGTGCGCTTCTTCCGTTAAGCCTATACGCGCGGCATAACAGCCGGTAGGATGCCAGCTTATATAGTCCAGCTGATCCTCGTTATCCCAACCGTACAAATATGTATTTGTTGCTAAGCTGAGATCCTTTGAAAATACGCCGTATATCTTGTAGGGAAACACGGTATTTAATTGGGGAAATTCGCAATTGCCCTTTTTGTAATCCTTCGGAAATTCACAGGGGGCGATCACTCGCCTGTTCTTTTTGATTTCTGTCGGGATCTCGGGCAGCTCGTTTAAAAGCGCCGCGTATCTTTCTGATTCCTTTGAAGATAAAAGACCGGAATTCAGCAATTCCGAAAGCGTTGTGCTCAGCGCTGCGATTACGTCGGCAGGATTTGTGACCGCCGTTTGTTTTTCGTCATAATTGGCGGCGCGTCTGCCTTCTTCACCTCCAATGGTAAGGATATAATCGGCGTGGTACGTTTCAAGAGCGGTAGACGGAAAAAGAATTCTCTTTCCGTTAGCATCTTTTTCGGAATACTTTTTATCGTAGAAATTTATTACGCTTTTTATAAATTCCATATACTCGGAAATATCGTTTCCGCTCGTTATATGATAGCATAAGATCATATAACTGAACTCGAGCGCTTCCACGTAATGATGCCTTACCTGCAGTGGATAGTCGACACCGTGAAATCCGTAAAATCCCGATAAGCCGTTGGCGTCCGTTTGCTCAGGGAAACACGCACAGTCATCCAGACCAAAGAAATGCTTTGTGCGTTTTTTTAACGGAGTTACAAGCCTTTTGTAAAAATCAAATTCGGGATTCATCATATCAAAGTCGCCGTTTTTGATCATCGGCCAATATACCAATCTTTGATTCTGGGCGGTGAACATGATGCCGCCCCAATCACGATGATCCGGATTGGCACCCGGAATAGGCGGATGCCAGGCGCACTGATCCACGGTGAACAGTCCGCCGTTGAATTTTGTGGGGAACTCACCGTATGCGTTGCTTGCAAGCATATAGCGGAACAGCTGGTAATTCCGCCCTGCGCACCAGTCGGGCGAGCCCTTATGGGAAGGATCGTCGGCGTCGATAAAAACGTAGCTTCTTCTCCAGAATTGCTCCCACCAGGCAAGTGCGTCCTTCCTTGCCTTGTTATGATCGTATTTTGCGATCTTTTCGGATAGCTGAGCTTTCCAAACGTCTGCCGAAGCTGCCTGGCTTACGTGGAAAAATACGTCTATATCGATCTCGTTTTCGGGGATTGCCGTGCAGAACAGATATCCCGTAAAATCGGTGTTAAGATAACGTCCCGTATTTTTCCCGGTAAAAACCATATTTGGCGCTGTCAGCCTACCGCCGCAAGTGCGGTTTTTTTCAACATCGGGGAAATATTCCCGCAAATACTCGATCTCCTGCTCCGCCAAACGACTTTCCAGCATGTTTGAGCGAAGATTTCTGTGATAGAAGATCAAGGCATTGGTTTCGGGAATGACAACGTCTGAATTTTCGGATTCCCTGACGCGCCAGTTTTCATAATTGCAGCGGCAGGTTATTTTTTCTGTCGAAGCAATATGGATATGCAGAGCCGAGCGGAATATTTCATTCCATAACCGAATGTTGATTTCCTGTTTGTCCCACTTGCCTTTGATCGTTATACAGCCCTCCTGCAGGATCAGCTTCTGCTCAAAGCCGTCCTTAAAGACAGCTTTATCAAAGGAGATGCACAAACGTCCCGCTTTAAGCATATTGCCGCAGCTGTCAAAGGCGCCGCTTTGCGCCATATAAATAAATAATTTGTCGTTTTCGACCCATACGTTGCAGCCGATATCTCTTGCACCCAACGGCATTGATTCGCCGGAATCGCGGCTTTGCGTATTCCATACAATATTGTAGTTATTTAAATTTTCGTTTATCATCCGAGCGTTCTCCTTTTTGTCAGGATATTTCAAGAATCGTTATCGTTTGTGATTTTGTGGCTGCTTTGAAGCTTTTGTTTAAAATATATTATATGTATTTTCTTGCTTGTGTCAATCGTCAAGAAGATAGGAATAAAATGCCGGAAAAAAGAATTTTTTAACAAAATTGTATTTGCAAGCGCTCCATTCGTCCTCGCGGAAAAAGAGGGAAAGCTGCCTTGCGGCGGATTTGATTTTGCCAAAGCCGCAGGGCCTGGCTGTTATTCAAGTGAAGCGGCGGCCGTTTCCGTGCAGAGTCCGGAAATCCGCATGTTTTGCTGCCCCATAAGGCGCTTGCTTTACGGGGCCGCCGGACACGCGAGCCGGGCGTGTCGCCGGTGCAGATTCCTGTTCAGGGAAGCTGCGACGGAACGGATTATGCCGTTCCGATTTTTTATTGTATAAAAATTAGTGTCCGTCTTAAAATTCCTGTTTTTGCAAAAGACTGTGTTTGCGTTGTTTGATATTTTGCACGCACGTGCGCCGCTTTTTTCCGGTCTCCTTACAGGCGGCCTTCTGCAGGAAAATTATTCCGTATCCGCTTTGGCGCTCCGGTACGGAAGCGGGATTGTACCTTGCAGGGGACTATGATACAATAGCTTTTAGGAGGTAGGCTGTTTGAAAAAGGTGAAAGAGGCGCTGTTTTTTATCCGGAGCGCTTTTTCGCGGAACAGAAACATTACTGTCTGCCGCTTTTGTTTTTGAGTAAATACACGGCGAGACAGCTCATGCCGATACCCGCCATCGCGGCGGCGTTATGGAGCTCGATTTGCCGCAGAATCGATATGACCGTAAGGCAGACGCCCATGGCCAGGCCCACGCCGATCAATATGATATCCGCAAGCGGAGCAATTTTATTTTTTTCTTTTCCGGGCTTTGCGTTTAACAGTTCATCTATCGTGGTTCCTAAAATTTCAGCCAGTTTCGGTAGGGAATTTATCTCCGGGCACGACAGGTTTCGTTCCCATTTGGAAACGGCCTTGTCGGTTACGTTCATTTTTTGGGCCAGGTCATTCTGCGTCATTCCCTTTTCTTTTCGTAAGGAATTGATGATTTCTCCCATACTTTTATCTGTCATGTTTTTCTCCCCTTTCCTGTCTCTCTATTCTACTGCGATTTTTGGGCAAATGCAACCGACCGTT
>CAJMLN010000090.1 GCA_905214315.1 uncultured bacterium
ACAAAATAATTCTTTTATCTTACTATTTTTTTAAGAGGTTTTATCTATGAAAAAAATATTGATATCTTTCTGTATAATCTTCCTGCTTTCTACCGGCTGCACAGAGCAGCCGGCGAACATCGAACAAACCCCTATACCTACCGAGATGCCAACACCTGTCCCTACGGAATTTGTTCCCGCACCGTTAGACCCGGCCGAGCTGATGGAGGAGCAATGGGAGCAAATGAAACAAGCATCCCAGTGCATGACTACTGAAGATGTCGTAAATATAAATATTCCATCAGAATATCCATTCCGTTATATAGATTACTACGGTACCTACCAAGGGTATACCTCTCTCCGCATCTACAAGATACAACAAATCCCCTGCTGTGACAAAGAAGAAGTAGCCGGCTGCACATTTTATTACAGCGGACAAAGCGATACGCTTTATTGCCGTGTTCTGCTTTGGAAAGACGATACTTTCTATCATTTACAATACGCCTACGACCAGGGTCTGCTTACCGAGGAAGACATCAAAAACATTGCGTACTATAACAACCTCCGTCATTTTGAGCCAACCGTTTCTGCTTCCCCTGTGCCGGACGGCCCCACTCCCGTTCCTACGGAATTTATTCCCGCACCAATCGAGCCAGCCGAATTAAGCGAAGACGTTTGGGCGCGGATACGAAATTCCTATCAATATGTAGTTGACGGAGAATTTTGGAAATTCATTTCTCTTCAAAATCATACGGAACCCTACGATTTTCATTACTATGGTACCTATCAAGGTTATCTTGCAATTTTTATAAGAACCACCAGTCCTTATACTATGACACAGTCAGACGAAGAAATTGATGGTATTCTTATTGATCATCGCGGCAATGCGGATTGGCTTCACGGAAGAATTTACCTTTGGCAAGAGGATGTATTTTATCAGTTGAAAGACGCCTATAATATGGGACTAATATCTCGGGATGACCTTAAATCCATTGCTCACTACCATAATAATTATGAATATTAACGGTAACAACTAAAAACCGTTAACAAAAAAATACGAAAGGCGGTAACATAAATGAAACACCGAAATTGGATCAAAAATTCTCTAAAACCGGTAGCAGTCGCGCTCCTTTGTTTTGCCCTGCTGCTGCCAACCCTAACAACTCATGCAGAAGAAGAAACCTATGAACCCAAAGTATATAGCAACGCAACGGTGGAGCAGGAATTTGATGACAGCCGTATTTTGGTCGTTTTAGACAAGCGAATCAGCAAGGTCAATAAAAAGCTGAGCAAGAATTTCTTCGGCTTTTTAAAGGACGCCCAAATTACGGATCTAACGCAAATTGAAGGCAATATAGCGGATAAAAACATAGACGAAGAAAATTTCCGTCAAATTCTTGAAATTCAATTGCCCGAAAACAGCAAGCAAAACGTGCTGAAAGTCATTAAACAATTAGAAAAAATTCCCGGCGTTAAATACGCGGGACCCGATTATATGCTGGAGGAGCCTGTTACCGCAGCACTTTCCGCCGCTAACGCGTCCATTATGCGCGCCGCCTTGCCTGACAAAGATATTTCCACGGAAGACGCTACTTGGGCGCTGCAGAAAATTGACGTTTATAAGGCATGGAAAATTACAGAAGGAAGCTTTGACGTTAAAGTCGGTATTATTGACAGCGGAATTTCTGCACACCCGGAATTAACGCTGAATACCAGTACAGCGCTTGACAAAGATTTTTTTCAACATCCAATTGATCCCAATGATCCATCCAATCCAACAGACCCGACTATTACAACAGATGATACGTATGGTCATGGCACCACAGTAGCCGGCGTAATCGGAGCAACAGGCAATAACACCTACGGCAGTAGAGGTATAAATAAAAAAATTGAGATGGTACCTTTACAAGTATTTCTTCCAAGGGTATCCGGTGTAGATAATTCTTATAATGCACAGATGAGTTTAATTATTGAAGCAATTACATACGCAACTAACAAAAATATTCCTATTTTAAATTTAAGTATGGGGGGACCAAGTTATAGCGAAGCCTTCAAACAGGCTATTCAAAACTATCCCGGTCTCTTTATAACATCAGCAGGTAATGATACTCAGAATCTGAACACAAATCCTTGGTATCCTGCCAGTTATAATCTTCCCAATATGATTACTGTAGCCGCGTCATTACCGGATGATACAATGGCATCTTTTTCTAATTATGGAAAAAACACTGTGCATTTATTTGCTCCTGGAGAAGATATTCTTACGCCCTACACAACTTTTCAATGTGACATGAGCTCTAGTTACTGTGAGCATATGGGTACTACCCATATTTCCCGCGGCTATCACCTTGTCGGCGGCACCTCTATCGCCGCACCGTTTGTTACAGGCGTTGCTGCGCTGATGCTCAGCGTAAATCCTACGCTTACCACCAGCCAGCTGAAATCCCTTATACTGGAATCAGGCGATACAGTTGCCGGCTTAAGCGACTATTGCTCCACCGGCAAACGTTTGAACGCCTATAACGCGGTAAAAGCAGCGACTGTATATTTTGAGGATTTCTCTGATGGCATCAACGGATGGAAAGTTTTCGGCGGCGGAAAATTAGGCTTAACTTATGATATACCGCACGCAACGGATCATGCTCTAATATTAAGCGAACATGAGGAATCCTGGTATTCCCCCTACTACAACATCTATCCCCTGCTGAAGGAGCATGGCCCCGGCCGTTACCGCATCAGCCTGGATGTTTTAGTAAATGAATCCGCAAAACCGGATCCCGGCCATGTACGGCTGATTATCCGCGGAACCCGAGCCAACTCCTTTATTCCTGACCAAACCGGTTCCGGCCTGTATTACTGTGCCGTCACCAATCATATTCCTTTAGCAGCTGGGTACTGGATACGCCTTTCCGGCACTATCAACGTACAGGCATCGGATATTGCAGCCTCAACAGGCTCTTTCAAGCTAATGTTAGACAGCATCCGCAACCTGACCGGCGAAGATCAGGATCTTCAAACAGTTTCCATTGATAACGTACTGATCGAAAAACGCGCATAAAGCTATTTTCAAGCAGCCGGCCTGAATGCTACAAAGCTTTCAGGCCGGTATTTTTTTATTTACTCTAAAAAAATGCAAAAAAATTTTATTGTATCATCACTTTTTGTTTGGCGACTACAAAGTGATTAAAAAGAATGGCAAAAACCAGTATCAAACAAGACAAAGCCGAGAGAAGCTGCTGTCCGTATAGGCCGATCCCTAAAAAGCTATTCTCATTGATCTGAATAAATGCTAATATTTTACCGCCAAGTAAAGAAGCAAGAAATCCAAAGATTCCCGAAATACTATTTTTAATCGCTAAAGCATACGTAACATACTCTTCCTTTACATAGCTGTAAACAATGTTGGAGCCGTTCTGATTCGTTCCCGCAAAGCTGACGTTATACAAAACGGTAAAGGCAATGATACACCACCATGTTTTATTAGAGGTAAATACATTAATGGCAAATCCTATAGCAGCAATGATAAATGCCAGCTCCACGCCTTTTGTATACGATTTTCTGTCAGAATACCGACCGAACGGTTTTGATACCAATAATCGGAACAAAGAGGCGGCCATATTAATCAACTGCACCGCCCCCACTGTTAAAAGCAAATCATTCGTCTTAAAGGTTCCCATAAAGCCGATAGACAAATATCTTGCTATATCCCATAACGTATACATCACCACAACCGTAACAAAATTTCGGTTGCCCATTGTGTTTTTGAAAATACTGCGGAAATCCACTTTATGTTTTTCAGGTGTCTGTTTCTCCGCACGGCTTTTGATCATAAGCAAGCTTATAAAATTGCAGATATTTAACACAAGCATGGAGGCCGCAATAAACAAGAAACCGCCCTGAATATTATCCAGCGCTTCATAGCGGTCAATCACATAACCGATTGCCAAAGAAAAAACAATCCCTGCAGCGAGAGAGATCATCTCCTTTCCGGCAGAAAAAACGCCTCTTTTTGTCGGTTCCACATAAGAATTCGCCCATTTGAAAAAGATAGACGCAATAAAATATTTAGTAACATAGGCAATCAATATACAACCAATAATCAAGATCATCTTAAATACTTTAGATATGGGAATAAAAGGAATAACATAGATAGCCATAAAAAATATCTGACTTAATGTATCAAAAAAAATCACAGTTTTTTTCGTATTGGTAATTTTTCCTGCAAAAATAACAGCTAGTAATTGAAATAAAAAGGCAAAGGAAATAAAAGAAGAAATAATCCCTATCAATGTATCGCTAAAGCCAACATTCGTCAGCAGTTTTGCCAAAAATGCATCCGTCACACATAAAGATACAAAATACTCAAAGGTACATTGTGCCACATATGCACTGCGCGACCTTTTATATTCTGCAGAGAAAAATATATTCGTCTGATCCTCTTGTTTTACATCAGTTTTCATTTTATGTAAAATCCTCCCGTCTGCGCACGTTCTCTATTCCATAAAACAAAAAAAGCGCTCAGTTTCAGTCTTTATTGAATATGATATTTCTCTTTTCAGCTTTAATTATATCATATCAAATACGGGCACACAAGAATAAAATAACGAAAAGTTTTCATACACTCTGCGTCCATGCTTTAGCAGCAATTTCTCGATTCCTTCTTTTGCTTATACAGAAAACTGCCTCCGTTTTCTGCAGCAAGGATCCACCTTTCTGCTTTTTTCAGGCTAATAAAACCAACAACCTATAGCGGTACATAGATTTTTTAATTCCCTCTAATTTTTCTTTTGCT
>CAJMLN010000091.1 GCA_905214315.1 uncultured bacterium
GCTGTTCGTTAACCCCTAAAAGCCGCGTGTAAAACGCAAGGTCGCAGGAAAGCCCTATCTCTTCCGTTTTGCGCTTAAAAAGCCGGAAGCTGATCCTTTCACTGTCAATCATCAGGCCGTCCATATCAAAAACAACAGTTTTTAAGCCCATTTTTACTTTTTTCTACTCCTTATTTATTTGTTTTTGCAGTATTTGCGATGGAAAAGAAGCGTGCGAATCGGTGCGGATTTCTTCTTTCTGTTTACTCTTGGGTATCTTTTCCGGCGGCGTTTTCTCTATGGCTGCGCTTGAAATCATAGCGGAACATGGCGATCAGAATAGACGTCATCACAAAAAGATCTGAGCATGCGCCGGCCCAGGAATGATGATACAGGTTATAGGTCATCCAGCAGGGGGAGCTCGGCAGGGAGATCCTGCGGACTTTTGCCGGATCCTCTATCCAGAAGGCCAGGGTTGTTAAAATCATTCCTACCATGGGCAGCAACGAGATATAAAAGTCAGGGGAAGAAAGGCTGATATTCCAGGTGGTAAGGTTGAGGTTGCCGTCGCAGGTCAGGATGACTGCGGCAATACAGATAAAATTAAAAAGCCATAGCCATATTTTACTTTGCGCCCAGCGGCGGTCTTTATTCATAAACACACCGGCTCGCAGGATCCCGATGCCGTTGAGCAGGGCTCCTACGTAGGCGCTGATCATAAAAAAATGAATGGTAAAAAGAATCGAGCTTAAGAACTGAACAAATACAATACGTTTTTGGGATTTTTGCTGAAAGGAGATAAAAGCTACAATCAATGCGGCAACGCCGACAAACTGTCCTGTGACATAAACGGAATTTTGAAACATAGCTCTCCTTTAAGGCTGCTGCAGGTGCGGAACCGCAAATACGGTATTTAAAAATTATACAACGAATAGTATAGCAGAAAAGAATTTTTCGCACAACCGCTTTTTGCATAAAAAAACGGCACGGCAGAAAGGCTGTGCCGCGCCGTAAGGCGGATTATTCTGTACGCAGTGCAACCACAGGATCTTTTTTTGCCGCGATCATAGCCGGGAAGAGACCGGCGACCAAGGTAAAGAACATGCTCAGCAGCATTAGGATTACACCGCCGGCCAGCGGCAGATATGCCGTGAGCGATTCAATGCCCGAAAGCTGGCGGATGATCAGATTGATCGGCAGGCAGAGAATCACGGTAAAGAGGATTCCGATTGCCCCCGAGGCAAAGCCCACAATGAGGGTTTCGGCGTTGAATACGCGCGAAATATCTTTTTTGGAGGCGCCGATGGAACGCAGGATTCCGATCTCCTTGGTACGCTCCAGTACGGAAATGTAGGTGATAATACCGATCATGATGGAGGATACGATTAGGGAGATGGAAACGAAGGCGATCAGGACATAGCTGATAGCATCAATGATCGTTGTAACCGAGGACATAATCAGGGCAACGTAATCGGTATAGGTGATCTGATCCTCTTCCGCTGCCTGGGTGTTATAATCGGCAATAATGGAGCTTATTTCGTCTTTATCGGCGAAGGTTGCGGCATAGATGCTGATGCCGGAGGGGGATGCTTTATCGGCAAAACCCAACCGCTTTAAGTTGTCGCTTAAGGTGGATTCAGAGGTTTTGGGCGGCATACAGTCCTCATAAAGCGCGGCCAGCTGCTCTGTAGTAAGGGTGGGAATATAGGCGTCAAACGCCTCGGCAATTTTTTGCACGGCCCCTCCTGCGTCTGTGCTGCCGTATTGGGCATAGAGCCGCTTTGCCGCTTCTGTGGCAAGATCGTCTACAATTGCGTCCAGTTCCGCGTCGCTGAGGCTGAACAGATACGACATGACGCTTTCTGCCGGCATGGCGGTAAAGGACGTGTATTGGGAAACAACATACATCATTTTCGTATTGCGGTCGGAAAGCTGCGCGGTAACCTGAGATTTCAGTGCCGTCAATTCTTCTTGGGAAGGCTGGGCGGCAATTTTGGCAATCGCGTCTTCCGCGTTCTTTTGATACTGTGCCGTAATCATTTCCCGTATGGCGCTTTCAACCATGTCCCGCAGTTCCTCATCACTGTAATCGGCAATAAATTTGCGGATAGAATCTTCGTCGATGCCTGCCGCTTCGGAGTACTGGGTAAAGATCATTTCCTCCAATGCAGCGCGGTCAGGATATTGCTGCATATATTCCGCAACCGTGTTTTCCAAAGCTTCCGCATCGGGAATGGCCAGGATTTTCTGATACATTTCTCCTTTTTCTACTGCGTTGAGCTGGGCAAAATAGGCTTTCAGCTCTTCGGCCTGCCGGGTGGGGGTAAGCTCTTCTTCATTCTCCAGTACAAAGGGCAGCCCGGTAAAGATATCCCGGTTTTGGTTTTCCATCGCCTGCTGTGCCTTGGCAATGTCTGAAGCTGCCGTGCGCTCAATCAGATAGTCGGTCAACGCGCCGGTGTAATAGAGCGAAGCGCCCATCGATGCGACGGCGTCGGGCAGGGGGCGGATAATGCCGCAGATCTTTAAATTCAGCCCGTTATTGATAATCACTTCCATCGCCGATTCGTTTTCGGAGAGATCTTCCCAGATGCCGTCTCCGTTGCTGTCGGCGTAATAATCGGTAGCGGCAATCAGCTTAAAGGAAAGATTTAGAATCTCTTCATAGCTGTAGCTTTTTACGGTTTGATCCACCGTTTCGCCCCGGCGGGCGGCAAGCATGTCGGAAACGATCTCATCGGTAGTCTTCAGGCCCAGTGCGTGGAGCGTAATATCGGTGATTTCGTTGTTTTTATCTAACACGAGAAGGAGCTCGGTTTTGTCCTCCGGCCATTTTCCCTCAATCAGTTCATATTGGGAACGGATAACCTCTGATACCGGTTCGCCTTCGGCTCCGGGCAGAATTTCCGCCCAGGTATTGTAGGAAGCAAAGCCCATGGAAAGTGATTCCATGTTGGCGGAGGAGCCCTCCGTCATGGAAGAAAATACTTCCATGATATCGGCTTTTTGATAGGTATCCTCCGCGGTTTTTGCATAAATATGAAGCGGGACATCATAGGAATATTGAATGGTGGTAGCGTAGTCTTTGATCCGGCTGTTTTCGTTTTCCATAAATTCTTTGAGCTTTTTTAGATTGTTCTGCTTGGTCTGGGCGTTATTCATGGAATTGGCCAGGTCATACATGACGGAGCTGGCATATACCGCGTCGGTGCCGTGCTGGGAGCTTTCATCCTGCGTGCCCATCATGCTGGTGATCAGGCTGCCCATATCCATTTGCTCGGCTTGAATCTGAATAGGATAAGACGACAGCGTTTCCTCCTGCACCTCGTTGATATACGCTTTAATGCCGCTGGAGAGGGCTAAAATCAGCGCGATGCCGATAATGCCGATAGAGCCGGCAAAGCTGGTTAAAAAGGTGCGGGCCTTTTTCGTCATTAAATTGTTCAGCGACAGGGAGAGCGCCGTAAAGAAAGACATGGAGGTCTTTTTTGTCTTTTCCGGCAAAGCGGCCTCTTCCCGGGAGTCAAACGGATGGGTGTCGTCTGTGATTCTGCCGTCTTTTAAGCGTATGATACGGTTGGCGTACTGGGCGGCAAGCTCAGGGTTATGCGTTACCATAATCACCAGCCTGTCTTTGGAAACCTCTTTTAAAAGATCCATAATCTGCACGCTTGTAGCGGAATCCAGTGCGCCGGTTGGCTCGTCGGCCAGAAGAATATCCGGGTTGTTGACCAGCGCCCGCGCAATCGCTACGCGCTGCATTTGTCCGCCGGACATCTGGTTGGGTTTTTTACCTATTTGATCGCCTAATCCCACCTGGATCAGCGCTTCCTTTGCTCGACGCCGGCGTTCTTTGCGGGAAACGCCGGAGAGCGTAAGGGCGAGCTCAACATTGGCCAGCACACTTTGATGCGGGATCAGATTGTAGCTTTGGAATACAAAGCCGATGGAGTGGTTCCGGTAGGAATCCCAGTCGGAATCGGTAAATTGTTTGGTGGATTTTCCATTAATGATCAGGTCTCCGTCAGTGTACTGGTCTAATCCTCCTACGATATTTAACAGCGTGGTCTTTCCGCTGCCGCTGGGACCTAAAATGGCGACGAACTCATTCTGCCGGAAGGAAAGGGAAACATCGTCCAGAGCATTTTGAGAAAAACTGTCGCTTATATAGCTTTTTTTAATATGTTTTAATTGCAGCATGAGTCAGCCTCCTTATAATTCATTTGATCAAGTGCCGAAAGTAATTTTGCAGATATCATTTTCAGAGAAACCATATCTTCTTCTGAGAGTATTTTTAAAAGCTCCTGCCCAAACTCTGAAAAATCCCGCCGGCATTGCAAAAAAGTTTTGCTGCCACAGGCAGTTAGATACAGTTGATAAGTGCGTTTATCCTCTTTGGATATCTCTTTTTTAATAAAACCTCGTTTTTCAAGTGTTTTTAATGTCGTCGTCAGAGTACTGGTCTCGCGGCACACGGCTTTTGCCAGCTCGTTCTGCGCCAGCCCCGGCTG
>CAJMLN010000092.1 GCA_905214315.1 uncultured bacterium
AATCCCCGAATTTTTTTTACATTTTGAACAATCGCTTTGCCGATTTGCTCCGCCTCCTGCATTGTAGTCTGATGACTTACCGTAATGCGCAGCGCGCTTTTAGCAAAAACTTCATCTTTTTTTACGGCCATAAGTACATGCGAAGGTTTTACCGCGCCGGCAGAACACGCCGCGCCCGCCGAACAGGCAATGCCGCAAAAATCCAGAAGCAGCAGGAGACTTTCTGCCTGCACGCCTGAAAAACTGAAATTCAGATTTCCCGGCAGCCGATCCTGGGGATGGCCGTTCAGGGTCACCCCCTCCAGACACCCGAGCACTTGCTCTTTGATACGCTGTGCCGCAGCCAGCGCCGCGGCGCAGCGCTGTTCCCGCTGAGCATACTGCTTTTCAAGCGCATATCCCATTCCCACAATGCCCGGAACATTCAGCGTTCCCGGGCGCCTGTCTCGCTCCTGCGCGCCGCCCTGCATCAGATTCTGTATACGATGCCCCTCCCTGATGTACAGCGCGCCTACGCCTTTAGGGCCGAAGAACTTATGCGCTGAAAGCGAAAGCATTGTGATCTTCTGTTCATTTACTGCAATCGCCGTACTGCCGGCGGCCTGCACTGCATCGGTATGAAAAGGAATGCCATATTCCGCCGCCAAAGCCCCGATTTCCGCAATCGGCTGTAATGTGCCGATCTCGTTGTTCGCCGCCATAACCGAAATTAAAACGGTTTCGGGCGTAATGGCTTCCTTCATCTGCCGTACGCTGACGCGTCCAAATGCGTCCACCGGCAGATACGTAACAGAAAATCCCTCTGCCTCCAGTGCTTTACAGGTATTTAAGACCGCATGATGCTCAATCTGCGAGGTTATGATATGCCGGCCCCTCTGCCTACTTTTTTGCGCTGTCCCCCAAACGGCCCAGTTATCGCTTTCGGTACCGCCGGAGGTAAAATAAATTTCCTTTTTTTCCGCTCCCAATACCTGAGCGATCTGCCCTCTGGCTTTCTCCACTGCCGTCGCAGCCTCCCGGCCAAAGGCATGCACACTGCTGCCGTTGCCGAAGCAGCCGGAAAAATACGGCGTCATTCTCTCAAGTACCTCCGGATCCAGCGGCGTGGTTGAAGCATAATCCGCGTATATCATACGGTTCTCCTTTGTTTGTTTGTTATCATGCTATCACAAGATACCTTATCTGTCAATCCTGCCGCCTACATACCGGTCCAGCTTTGCCTTACCGCGGTTATTTTTCTTCCCTGCGCATCGGGTCCTACCGTATAAAAGCCGACAAAGCTTGTAGGGTGATACACCGTATACAACTGCTGTGCGGCTGCAAGGTCCGCTTTTGCCAGTTTTACCGAAAGGCCGCAGCCTATCGCAATTTCCCTCGGGGTGTTGATCACTTCGCTTCTAATTCCCGCGCCGTTTAAAATGCGGTTAAAATACATGACCTGCGTCCGTGATCGGAACGAGGCCAAAACAAACTCTTCCATAGATGTGTCCTCCAATCAGGTTCGGTAATATAATATATTATGTGCAGCAAATAAAAGTGAATGGAGAAACGCTATGATATATCTTGACAATGCTGCCACTACACTCTACAAGCCCAACGAAGTGTACCTGCGCAGCAATGAAGTATTCCGTCTTTTTTCGGCCAATTCCGGAAGAAGCGGACATAAGGCTGCCTTAAAAGCCGCCGAAATCGTCATGCAGACACGTGCCGCCGCCGCTGAATTTTTAGGGATAAAAAATATGGAGAACATCGTTTTTACCTTTGGCTGCACCGACGCTTTAAACATCGCCATCAAAGGGCTTTTTTATCCGGGCGATCACATCATAACCACGGCCTATGAGCATAATTCCGTCCTGCGGCCGCTTGAATATTTAAAAAACACAATGGGCATCGAATATTCCGTACTCTTTCCGGAGGAAAGCGGGAATATTTCTCCCCAGCAGATAGAAAACGCTGTAAAGGAAAATACAAAAGCGGTAATTGTAAATTATGTCTCCAACGTTACCGGTCAGGTACAAAACATCCGGGGAATCAGTGAAATCTGTAAAAAATACGGTCTGCTGCTGATAGTGGACAGCGCGCAGGCCGCTGGCACGCAGGAGCTCCATGCAGAAGATATGGGAATCGACTATATCTGCTGTGCCGGACACAAGGGACTTTACGGTCCGCAGGGAATCGGAATTCTGGCTATCGGTGATCGTTCGCCGTTGCCGCGTCCTCTGCGCCACGGAGGAACCGGCAGTCACTCACTAGAGCTGATGCAGCCCAGAGAAATGCCGGAATATTTAGAAAGCGGAACCTTGGCTACACAAAATATCGCCGCCCTGGAAAAGGGTATTTTATTTGTTCAGGAAAACCGAAACAAAATCCTCCGCCATGAGCAGGAGCTGGCGCAGCTTCTGCGCGACGGACTTGCGAACATTCCCGGTATAAACCTCTATTCTCCCCCAAAAATGCAAAGCGGCGTGGTCGCCTTCAATATCCGGGAAACCGACTCCGCGCTGGTAGCGGATATTTTGGATAAACAGTATTCTATTGCTTCCCGCGGCGGCTTTCACTGCGCGCCGATGGTTCATAAATATTTAGGTACTGAAAATCAAGGCGCGGTGCGTTTAAGCCTGAGTATCTTTAACACCAAAAAAGAAATTCTCACAGCACTAAACGCTGTAAGCGAAATAGCGCAAAAGCTTTAAATTTTTAGAAAAAGGAGCGGTACGCTCCTTTTTTTGTCCAACCTGAAACCACCGTATCTGTCTCTCATTCCGACTCCGTATTGCATAGACGCTCCCTTGCTTTTAGGCAATTGCGTTGATCCATCAAAAATGCGGCGTTGCCGCCGCAAATAATGAAATTCCAGCTTTTTAATCGGTCGGAAAATCATTGGAGCCGACTATGTACAGATCGTTTATATATACATTCAAAAGCTCCATACTGTAAAACGGATTTCGCTTCAAAACGTTATCATCCCCATTTGGGCTATAGCTTTTAAGAGGTAAAACACCGTATGGCGAAAAATCAATAGAAGAACGTCTCGAGGACATATACACTATAAAATCATCAAACAAAAGAGGATCTACATACTCCGTATTTAAAGTTTTTCGGTCTTCCTCCGCATTTCTTACTAAAATTTGATCCTTCTCTTCAACATTCCAAATACCAGTTAAAAAGAATAAATCTTCTACGCCATCTTCATTCCAATCATATTTATAAGCATATTTAACGTTGACATTGGGAAAAACAGTAATTATCCTCCCCTCCGCGTCAAAATAAAAGGTACTATTCCACGATATGTACTTATTGAAAATTTTTATCGAAAGTAAATACGATCCGTCGTTAAACTCTATTCGATTAATTTCAGGAATCGAGGCAACTGAAAACAGATAATCCAACAAATCAATTCTCTGTAAATCAGCTTTTTTACAATAATAGTCCGGCGCCAAAGAAATCATCGCTTCATAATTTTTTGAGGTTCTATAACACGAAAGATCGCCTCCCTTTACTTTTGAATTAACACTAAAAAACTCCGCCACATATATACAATCATATAAATATGTAAATTGATCGCGATCCCTTGGATCCGGAATAGTATTCTCTCCGCTTAGAGATTCATAAAATGTTATATTTTCTGACGCAGGTATGGTCAAAAACTTTTCATTTATCACTAAAAGCTTTTGGTTCGACGGTTCCGGCAGCTCCGTTCTCTGCTGCTGTTCGGGCGGTTCGGTAGGCAGCAACAGCGTAGGCGTGGACTCTTCGGCGGGGGCCGCACTACAGGCCGTTAACAGGCAAAGAACCGCAAGCGCCGCTATTACCTTGATTCTTTTCATGCTCCCACCTCCAGTGCGTACATTTGCAGCGCGTCAAAGTAAATGCCATAGTGACGCACCAGTACGCTTAACTGTATATTCGCCGAACTGCTGTTATGCTGCGCCAACAGATCTCTTATCTCTCTTTTATTAGATTATATCAATGAAGAAAAAATTTTTCAATATATTATTACAAAATTTATCATTTATTCATAAAAAAATCAGCCGTTTCCGGCTGATTTGATCTGTAAAAAGGTACTCTAACTCTGCTCCAGCATACCGCTCGTTTCAAAATAAAATATTTGCGGCTATACTCTTTCTGCGCATATACTCCGGCAACCCTCAAAAACACTTTTTGTGTACTTTTTCTACCAATTTACTTTTCCATGCCTCTATCAAAAATGCGGCGTTACCGCCGCAAATAATGAAATTCAACTATTAATACTATAATATGGATCCGATCCCACAAAGTATAACTCTTCCATGAAAGCAGACAACGATTCCATACTATAAAACGGATTACGCTTTAGTTCCTTATCAGAACCCTCAAGCTTATTTCCGTCAATTGGGAAAACACCATATGCCGAAAAATCAATAGGCACACTTTTTGAGGACATATACACTATGAAACTACCAATTAAATCAGATTCTACATACTC
>CAJMLN010000093.1 GCA_905214315.1 uncultured bacterium
CATTTATTGCTCAGGCGATGGGTGACGGGGAAAATCAGCAGTATTTTTCCCAGTTATATAATCTAAAACGGAAAGCTTTGGCTGATCCGGGAACGATTGCGGATGCAATTCCTTCGGTATAAGGAGGGAAGAAAGATGTTGCCGAAAATTTCAAAAAAGGCTTCTTATATGCTCAATATTCCCGAACTTTCCGGGGGAATAAACCTTCGTGACGGGATATCGCTGATTCAGGATAACCAAATGACCGAAAGCGTAAATATGTGGTATAAGGACGGGCTTTTAAAGACGCGCCCGGCTGTAAAATCCAATGCAGACAGAGGAAAAATGGAGGAATTTGTTTCTACCAGCGTTGGAAACATCACAGTATCGATGAATCCGGCAAACAGTGCTGTAATCAATAATGTTATGCACGTCCTGGAGGTCACGGTCATCAGTCAAGATAAAACACAGTCTGAATCAGAATACCATATTACGCAGAAAATTTCTCTCCGGTATATTGATAATACTGCGCTTTCGGTTATTTCCTTAGGCACAATTGAACTTGGCAATTATTATAACTTAAAATGTCTTGCTGTGCAGCATAACGGCGATATCTATTGCTATGTGCGGTACGAAACATCGGATGCGTCGCCGGATTATCATTTCAGGAATGAAATTTACAAAATCACACGTATTAGCGAGGGCGTTTATAGTAATATAGTAAAATTAACCGATGGGGACCTGTATATCCCGGTGATTCTTACAAATTGCCGGCCGAACAGGGGCAGCACATATGAATCCCAGGGAGAACTTATGCTGCGCGGGGGAACGATGGCAGAGGGATATAACCTGCTGGGCAGATATTATCGGATGGTGTATTCTACCTATGATATCAGTGAAGATGCTGACAAATATTCGGAACCCAATGGGACCTTTACGAAAATGCGGTATTCCCTGTTGCATAGTATTACCAATATGGAATTCTGGACAGGAGGAAAGACGGTAACCGCAGAAATTACAGATAAGACCGGTACAAAATATGTACATACGGCAGAAATACATAGCAATGGTGCGGTTGAGCAGACCAGCCCGGGCGACGGTCTTTATATGCATGTAGAGGGAAATCTGTTATATTTCAGCAGTAGTCCGTCTGATACGTATCCCGCAGGAATTGCAGAAGAAAATTATGTATATAACAACATGGTAATCACCGCGCCATGCCCCAATTCCGATGCAAATTGGGCTAAGGTCACGAACATGACGCAGGCGGTATGGTACGGCAATGCCTCGCTTGGAATTAACGGCGGCAGCAGGCTGTTTTTAGGCGGGAATACCGACGAAAAGGAAAAGGCGCTGGTGGTATGGAGCGATTTGAACAATCCGTTATATTTTTCTGAAAATAACTATACCTATGTGGGCGATAAGGCACAGGCAGTAACGGCGTTCGGACGTCAGGGCGAAAGCCTTATTATCTTTAAAGAGCGGGAGCTCTATTCCACGCAGTATCGTGCGGGCAGTGTGACGGCGGAGGAATTGATCCATCAGAATATAGATCTTTCTGTACAGCTGGCATATTTTCCGATGGTGCAGATCCACGCAGGCATTGGATGCGATTGTCCCGGCAGTGTACAGCTTTGCCGGAACCGGCTTGTGTGGGCTGACAGCAGCGGAAAGGTGTATACGCTGACCTCGCAGAATCAATACAGCGAAAGAAATGTTTTTGAGATATCGCAGATGATTGAGCGAAAGCTGCGAACAGAGACGGAAGAGGAACTGCAGAAGGCACATTCGGCGGACTGGGAGGGCCGGTATTTATTGTTTGTGGGCAAGCATGTATACGTAATGGATTATAATACATACGGATATCATTATGTTTCCTCCTATTCCAAAAGTGAGGACGCCAATATGCTGATTCCGTGGTATTACTGGGAGCTTCCGATTGAGCCGATGTCTGTTATTGCTATCGGAAATATTATTTATATGTTGGAATACGCGTGGCTTGGGACTTTTGTGGGGCTGCAACGGGCAGTGGTGAATATGTTTTATATTGACGGTAACGGAGCAGTAGACGAGGTAAACAGGCTGGAATATACAGGAGAATATTCGGAATCCGCGGGGGACTATGATTCTTCCCTGTGGCAGGTAGTTTGCTACCGGAATAGTATTCACTCTTTGGTGCAGACAAAATTATTTGATTTTCATCAGCCGGCATTTTTGAAAAATATTCCTATGGTAAATGTAACGTTTGGCAATAACGGCGGCATACCTGTTTCCGTAAAATTTATTACGGAATCAATGCTTGCTGATGAGAGTACGATTGTTTTGGGGGAAAGCGAGGCTGAGGAATATTCTCCGGAATATCTGCACAATCGGCAATTCCGGCCGTATTCGAGAGCAAATGTACGGTTTGGAATTCGGTTTGAGAGCGAGGGTGCGATGGCGATAGATGCGATATCGCTGCAATATACGGTTTTAAGGGGTGCGAAATGAGCGTAAGAAGTTATGAAGAGATTTTAAAAGAGATTGAAGAGGCGTCGAAGGCGCAGAAGGAAGCGGATATATCCGCTTCCAATCAGATGTATGATACCCAGAAGCAGACGGTTTCTGATGCTTACGGCACGCAAATACAGGAGGCCAAAAGCGCGTATCAGAATCAGATTGATGAAAACGCGGTGCAAAAGCTTATTAATGAACGGCAAATAGCGGAGAATATGGCCAACTTAGGACTGACAGATTCAGGCCTAAACCGTACCCAGCAGACAGCGACGCAGCTTTCGTATGCAAATAACAATACCAGAATCAACCTTGCCAGGCAGAAAGCAGTGGACGCTCTGGCACAGGCCATGACGGCGAAAATGACCGAGCTTGATGCAGGCAAGCTGGCCGCAGAAGAGGGAATCCGCTCTAATTATGCGCAGAATGCACGGAGTCAGGCAGTAGATATCCGGAATAATGAGGTTGAAAATGAAACCGCACGGCAGAAGGCGGCATATGAGGCGGAAACAAAACAAATGCAAATAAATAAAGATAATACAGAGGCAAAAATTGCGGCAAGACAGAAATTGATAGAAGTACTTTCAGATGAAAAAATTCCTTTTGCAACCAAAACGGCATTCGTGGAGAATTATAAACAAACCTATGGTTATGATGCTTCCGACGCGGCCGTATTGGAAAAAACAGGGTATACAACATCAACATTGTTTCGGTCGTCTGTTTTAAACCAGAATGAATTTTTGAAAAGAAAACGAGCATCTACAAATGGTAGTTTGAGGAACTATAATACGTATGCAGAATATATAGACGGTACAATTCAAAGCTGGTATAACCAAGGAAAATTAACTGCGGCAGAAGTGGCGTCGTTGCTTGAATACTATGGGATTTAAGGAGAATTTATATGGCGGCATTGAGTTATGAGGAGATAAAAAAACAGGTTCAGGCAGATAGAGAACAAAAAAGCAAACAGGTAGCAGAGGGAATTTCATATGAAGAAATAAAAAAGGGTGTACAGGGGAAAAGATTGTTAGATAGCGCTCAGGGTTATACTTTAGATAGAGATAATGAAAACCTGTATATAGAGATACAAAATATTTTAAGTAACTGGCAGGATGCACAGACTGTTCAGAAAACAATAGACGCTTTGCCTAAAATGACGAAACGCATGGAGAATTATAAAAATTATCTTGCGGATTATTATACAGGGCAGGACCAGAAGGAGCAACTGGAACAAGTTGAGAAGCAGATTGCAGACTATAGTCATCTATCAGCTCTTTTGCAAGGACAAGCTTCTTTTTATTCTAAATACAAAAGCGCCGATGAATATGAAAGAGCCAAAAAAGCCAGCGGGTATTATAAGGGATATGAAAACAGTAGCTACGAAGAAATACAAAACAGCCTTTCGGAATTAAAGAAACAAAAAAGCTTTTATACAGTTAAGGGGTATGATAAAGAAGCGGAAGATATAGGGGAGAAAATTCAATGGTTAGAGAATTTTTATAATAATGGCTATGCTCAAGCGCCAATTGAGTGGAGAAAAGAGCGGTATAAGCAGAATCAAGAGGAAATAGGAAGGTTGGCGGAAGAGATAGAAAACTTAGGCGGTACTGTAGAAAATTCAAGTCCATTGCCAGCGCCTTCCCGATCTCAAATCCCTAATCAGCGAGATTTTGGCAATTATATAGAACAGGAAAATACACGCACAGAAAAAATTAAAAAACTTATCGCACAGCGAAATGCTCTTATTGCCGAGAATAATCGTTATGATAGGGGGCAAGGGCAACTTGATGCTATGTATGATGAAATAACTGCTATTAAGCAGAACGATGATTATGAAGAATTTTCAAAAGTAAAAAAAGATATAAAGGATGAAATCTATCTATTTCTAAATGA
>CAJMLN010000094.1 GCA_905214315.1 uncultured bacterium
CATCAAATTATTCATATAATCACCTCTTTGTAAAATCCGCCACATAATATAAATATGCACATTTTTTGTTTTTGTGCATAGATTATAGTGAGGTGATAACAATGAAGCGCACATTGCGTGGAAGTAAGCAGACAGCCGGTACAGCACGAAACATACCGAGTGAAAAAGATTTGAACCCTCAGCAGAAAATGCAGTTTGAGCATTTGAAGGACATGGCTAAAAAATATGAGGGTAAAGGAGAAAATGAGATTTTGCGGGATCTTTCAGGGGCGGTGGAAAGAGGAAAGCGTGACGGCAGCCTGGATGATAAAAAAATCGACAGTATTGCGGCGCAAATTGCACCGATGCTGAACAGTCAGCAGCGGGGAAAACTGGAGCAGCTGATGAAAACTTTAAAAAAATAGCGCCTTTTGTTTTTTTATGATATAATATTCTCATAAAAAAATAAAATGAGGATAGGAAATGGCGCGGAAAAAAGAACAGAACAAGCAGCTGAAGCGTTGGCCGCTGTACATTCGGCTGATCGTGTATGTTTTAAAAATTTTTATGCACCATCGCGTAATAGGCGAAGAAAATATTACAGTCCAGCCAGCTGTATTTGTGGCCAATCACGGGGAATTTTACGGCCCGGTAGCGCTTTCGGTTTTTATGCCGGTATATTTCAGACCCTGGGTGGATGAGCGCATGATCAATAAAGAAAAATGCTTTGCGCATATTTATCATGGAACCTTTGAGCAGATCCGCTGGCTGCCCGCATCGTTGAAACGGCTGCTTACACGGATTTGCGCCGCTTTTATCAGCCGGGTGTTTGCGGATATGAACAGCATTCCCGTTTACCGGGACAGTCTGAAGGATGTGGCAAAAACCTTTGCGGTTTCGGCAGAGGCGCTTTTAAAGGATAATGTGCTGGTCTTTCCGGAGAACCCCGGAAAGGAAAGTGACGGAAAATATAAGACCGATGGTTCTGTCTCTGATTTTTTTACCGGCTTTGCTCATATCGGCGCGGTATATTATAAAAAGACGGGCCGGTGCGTAACGTTCTATCCGGTATATGCGGATAAAGCCGAAAAGACGCTGACAATTTACCCGGGCATCCTGTTTAACGGTCGGGCAAACGTCAAGGAGGAAAAGCAGCGCATTGCAGAGGAAATCCGCCGGTGCATGGTGCGGCACGGGTAGCGCGGGAGAATATATTTATGGAGATGAAAATCAGCCGGAGACGGCTGATTTTTTTACGTAAAAATATGAAAAAATTGTAAATAATAATAAAATATATTGATAAAAATTTGATAGGTGATATAATAAAATAAAAAAGGAGGATTTTGGTATGAGAAATAAGTATGATTATAACAATCTTGGTGATTGTGATTGTTGCGGCAACGTGCCTTAGCGGTATCACTATGTATGCACAGAATGACAATCAGGTATATAGTCAAAACTTTGATGGCTTTGAAGGAACGAATAATTTTGGATGGACAAACTTTGGTACCGGCAGCAGCGTGGACGTGGTAACAACGGATAAATGTTTTTCCGGAAGTAAAGCATTAAAATTAAGCAATCATATCAATTCCTGGAATTCACCATGTTTTGATATTTATGATATAGTTTCTCAACATAAAGCGGGAACATATACGGTGAATCTTTGGATATACGTGGAGGGGCTTGATGCAGTGACTACTCCGGCGCGATTGTTGCTGCGCGGAGATTCTTCTTCACAAAATATATCCTTTATGGAAGAGCATAATGGAAATTATTATAAAGGTATTGGAACAAAGACTACGCTTTTGGTGGGAAAAGCGGATTATCTTACGGGCTCGTTTGTTATTACCGAACAAGATTTAAAAGGCCCAAATAAAACGCTTAACTTATGTATCGACAGCATTACCGGGGCGGCAAATTCCAACATTTATATAGATAGTGTACAGATTTATAAACTTTCGGAATTTTCCATTTATAACGGCGATTTTGATTTAGGGATAGCCGGATGGCGTTCCTGGGGAGGCAACGGATATATTTATAATCAAAACGGATCAGAGCCCGGCTATGGAAATACGATGTATTACAACCAAGTGGATTTGTATAGCTCTCTTGCCTGCAATGTAAATCAAATTCTTGATTATTTCGGCACGAATAAGTTTACGATTGAATTTGATATAAAAGTAAATGCACTTGATAATACTGCAAAAGGAATGCGCTTTTATTTAACAAAAAATCATGATCAATATCACTATAACATTGGAGAAAATAAACGTACATATTATTTAAGCGACGATTGGCAGCATATAAAGCTTACCTTTGATACCTCAATAGTACCGGAGGGTAAAACGCAAACGTTATATCAATTGCTTTCTCCTGCTGAAAATGAGGTCCATTTTAGGATGCAGCGAAGCGAAGACGAACGAAGTTTTTCTTATTGGGTGGATAATGTAATCTTAACATGCAACAATCATTTTGATACGCAAAATCAAGATTACGGCACGCGATATGTCAGCAGTTTTAAAAAGCACCAAGTAAATGGACAGACTATCCCCATGAAAGGGGAAAACGGAGGATATCCTTTAAACCGTATAGATTATTTATGCGCTGTTTATGAATCAGGCGATGATTCTGATTGTATAAGCAATAGCTCCGGAGATCCGGGCGGCGCTTCGTATGGGGTATATCAGTTTACGGCAAATTCCGGAAAACTTCAGAAATTTATTACCTGGTTAGGAAATAATGATCATGGAACAGCGGAAAAAAATAGGATTTACATGAATTTTTATAATTCCCTTAAAAATAAGGCGGCTGGTAGTAATGATTTAAAGAACGCATGGGAAAGTTGTGCAAGCGATAACTTTAGAACTGCACAGTTTGAGTTTGCAAAATTAGATTTTTATGATCCGTTAATAGCAAAAATAAGGTCATACTGTAATCAAGGCCATTATAATTATGATATTACATCACGTTCTATTGCCTTACAAAATGTTCTCTTTGCTATGAGCATAAAATTTGACGTATCAACGGCGTATTCACTTTTTAAAGACGCGGTTAACGGAAAATATTTGCCGTCGCTAACAGATGTAGAAATGATTGCTTTGCTTACAGAACGTATTACAAGAACGTATCCCAGCGGCTATTTGGGAGAAACGAATTGTATGAATAGCAATATCTCAATTAGTTATACGCAAAACAATCAGTCTCAAACAATAAATATATCAGTTGATACGCTGGGAGTAAGAAACCGTTGGTTGGCGCAGCATAACAGCAGTTCGGCGAATATACAGTTAAGCGTGCTGGTGCGCCATTACGGGATTTACTTTGAAGCGCTGAAAATGTATGAGCAGGAGATGAATACATGAAAAGTATTAAGGTTATAGCGATGCTTGCCGTTTTTTGCCTGCTGGCGGCCTGCCAAAAGGCCCCTGCGGAAACGCCTACGCCGACACCTCCTATCGAAACACCCCAGCAGAGAACGGAGCTTCCGGAACCTTCAAAACAAAAGTTTTTAGTGATAAATAATAGGTTTTTGGCCGTACCCACATCAGAAAATATAACATTTTATGAATCTCTAAGCGGAGAGAATACTATTCCGGATC
>CAJMLN010000095.1 GCA_905214315.1 uncultured bacterium
ATATCGTTTTACTGGACTATAAAACAGATCTCTTGCGCGGCAGCATTGAGGAAATGGCACTGCACCATCGTCCACAGCTTTTAATGTATAAAGCCGCCTTGGAGCAGCTCTACCCGGGAAAAACCGTAACACCGTATATTCATTTTTTCTCTGCAAATGCCGCAATCGAGATAAAATAAGTGATTTTTTCACAAATTTTGCTTGCGCGGTCACGCTTTTTATGGTAATATGATACGGCAGATATATTTCCTTGTTCTCTTTTTTGTTAAGAGGACCCAAAGTCCATAAGGAGGTGAATTGGAGTATGAATAAATACGAAGCACTTTATATCATCAACCCGAAGCTTGACGGTGAAGCTATTAAAGCAATCATCGAAAAGTTTGCAAATCTTGTTACCGAGAACTGCGGTGTTGTTGATGGCATCGAGGAGCAGGGCGTACGTAAGCTGGCATATGAAATCAATTTCATGAACGAAGGTTTTTATGTGCTTATGAACTTTTCCTCAGATCCTGCTTTCCCTGCTGAGCTTGAAAGAAATTTCAAAATCAGTGAGGACATCATGCGTTTCATTGTAATAAAGAAAGAAGCTTAATCAAATTATTTTTTGGGGTGTTTATCATGAACAGAGCGATGCTTATTGGAAATCTGACCAAAGATCCTGAGCTGCGGGCTACCGGCAGCGGTATTGCCGTTTGTACGTTTACCCTTGCCGTACAGCGCCGTTTTGCCAATCGGGATTCCCAAACCAGAGATGCGGATTTTATTCCGATCGTCGTATGGCGGGCTCAGGCGGAAAACTGCGCAAAATATCTGCATAAAGGCAGTCAGGCAGCTGTCTGCGGTTCCATTCAAACGCGTTCCTACGATGCCCCCGACGGTTCCAAGCGTTATGTGACTGAAATTGTGGCCGACGAGGTACAGTTCCTGGGGCGGCCTAATTCCAGTGATAATGACGATGCCGCCCGTGCGGCAAGCTTCGGAAATACGCCTCCGCCCTTCGGTGAAAATATGCAAACCGTGGACGATGAGGATATTCCGTTTTAATTGATTTTATAGGAGGTAAATAAGATGTCCGAAAAGGATTTCAGCAAAAAAGTCCGCGGCAACCGCAGGCCTAGAAGAAAAGTCTGCCAGTTCTGCGCTGATAAAACGGAAATAATCGATTACAAGGATGTAGTCAAGCTGCGCAAATTCATCAGCGAGCGCGGAAAAATCCAGCCCAGAAGAATGACCGGCACCTGCGCAAAGCATCAGCGTGAGCTGGCAACCGCTATTAAGCGTGCGCGTACGATTGCCCTTCTTCCCTACAGCGTTGACTGATTCAGTGATTTTTTATTTAGCGAAAGTCTTTTAGCTTTCGCTTTTTTATTTTTTTCAATGCTTTATCATACATTTATCATATTGAGGAATTATAATAAAGACATAAAAGTTCAAAAGCAAAGGAGAATATTTATGAGTGAAAATAATTCCTTCAATACTCCGGAAAATAATGAACAAGCCCCCCAGGAAAACCGGCAGGAGCCGAATACAGGCGCGTCAGCCTCTGCATATTCGGACATAACCTATACCTATAACGCCGACGCTTCTTACCGGACAAATCTCGGCGGACAGAAAAAGCCGCCGAAGAAAAAAAACGGAAGCGGATGTTTTGTAGCGGTAATCGCTGTTTTACTGTGTATTACCATCGCTGCGGCCGGCATCAGTATCTATTCCATTTTTTTCACTGATGGCAGCGGCGGCCAAGCCGACGGAACGCTGGAAGCTTCCCCCACCGCAACGACAGATGCCTCTTCAGACAGTGCATTTGAAAATTTAGTGCAGGTAAAACCTACCCCTACACCGGAGCTGATCGAGGGAGAATTACTTTCTCCGCAACAGGCTGCACAAAAGGTCATTCCCAGTGTCGTGTGTATCCAATGTTATACTACTAACACCATTTACGGCGGTTCCTCCTCTTCTGCTCTTTACAGTGAAGGCAGCGGCATTATTTGCCGCAGTGACGGGTATATCATTACCAATGCTCATGTAATTGAAGATGCTTCCACCGTTCAGGTAGTACTCTATGACGGTACCATCTATGACGCAGAAATTATCGGTTCCGATACCATTACCGATCTGGCTCTTTTAAAAATTGACCCACAAGACAGAGAAATTACCGCGGCAAACTTTTCTTCCGCCAAGGGCTGTCAGGTAGCCGACACGGTATTAGCCGTGGGGAATCCCGGCGGACTGAATTTCTCTTCTTCCGTAACGCAGGGAATTATTTCCGCCCTGAACCGCGCCGTTCAGGATGATTCCACCGGCTATGTCATGTACTGCATCCAGACCGATACGGCTATTAATCCCGGAAACAGCGGCGGACCGTTAATCGACCTATATGGAAATGTAATCGGCATCACTTCTTCAAAAATCGTTGCCACGGAATATGAAAACATGGGCTTTGCCATCACCTATGATGACGCCGCCCCCATTATCAATGATTTGCTGAATTACGGCCATGTAAAAGACCGCGCCGCTATCAATATCACGCTAACGCTGCCCTCTAATATTTTCCGGATCACCGGCTGGAACTCCATTCCCACAGGTCTATGCATCACCACGGTTTCCGGCGAGGAAGAGACCAAAGCAGGATTAAAGCAATATGATATTATCCATGCCATCGACGGCAACCAAATTACCTCTATGGCAGATTACTCTTCCTATCTTCTTACCAAAAAACCCGGGGATAAAGTATCCCTGACCATCTATCGGGCAACAGTCAGCGGCTGGTCTGTACAATATTCTAATACGCCGATCACTGTTGAACTCACGCTTTCAGAAGCTACCTGAAAAGCTCCTCTTTAAGGCTGAATTTATTCAGCCTTTTTTTTATAATTTCTATAGCTTTATTTATATTTTTTTGGTATAATAATTGACAGGTGATCGTAATGAATTTATTGAACGTTTCTTTTTTTCAAAAAACACAAAAAAAATATACGATTTTTATGTTTCTATTCTTTATACTCTGTT
>CAJMLN010000096.1 GCA_905214315.1 uncultured bacterium
ACACTGGAGCCGGAAAAGATTCGGAACCTGCTGTGCCCGCGCCGGAAAAAGCCCGTAAAAAAGATCTCGCCCGCAGAGGAATAAGAACCGGCATTTTAAACGGAGCTGATTTTACACAAAGAGAGCCTTTTGTTTGAAAGGCTTTCTTTTATAAAAACATTTTAAGAATAAGTATACTATTTGTATTAAGGAAAAAATATAAAAAGCTTTGGTGTTTGAATCAAAGCTTTTTATGCTTTTTTTGCCGCCCTATATTCAACGTGTTTTTCTACTGGATAAAGGAAGAGGCGTCGATCGGCGTCTGGGTTAAAATTTCAGCTTCCTGACTGTAATACTTATATACAGTGGGTGCCGTGTAATAATTAAACCCGCGGATTGTTATTTCCGCCTTTCCGTATTCGCTGTTAAAGGTAAAGCCTTCCTTCAAAGCAATTACAATAGTTAGTTCGTCCATGGCTTCTGCTTTGGGGAGAACGTCGCGCGAGGTCTGGTCACATTTGAAAAGCGCCACCTGCCGGGCGGCGTCGGTTTTTCCGTTTTCGTCGGCGTAATAGGACCCATCATAATTCTCGGGCATTTGTGCATAATAGAATTCACCGCTTATGGTCATAGTTCCATCCATCAGCACCGCATTTAAAGCGCCGCTTTCATCCCGCAGGACTTTTCTTACCGTAAAAATACCGATTTTTTCATTTTCCGCTACAGCGGCAGGGTCAAAATATGCTTTGCCATCCGTAACGGGCGCTTCGGTAATATTGGGCTTTATGGTAGGATTATGCGTAGATTCTGCCGAAGGCTCCTGTGGCGTACAAGCAGTAAACAGTCCGGCGATCAGCAGTAAAATTAAAAACTTTTTCATTAAAATTCCTCCTGGTTGTTTTTCTTAGTATTTGCAGTATAGATTAAAAAATTCTGGCAATCATAACAAAAACGGGGAGGGATTTTTATGGAAAAAAATAATATTCCGGTTTGCGATCTTACGGCCAAAAATAATCCGGATGAAAACGAAATACATTATATTATAAAAGGAGAGCGAACAAGATAATGGAAACTGCTGAACAAAAAAAGTATAAAGAATATGTAGCACAAAAGGCACCGAAAAGCCGGTTGCTGTATGACTGCTTTAAAGCCTTTTGGGTGGGCGGCCTGATTTGTGTGATCGGAGAGGCGATCAGTATGCTGTTTTTAAATGTGTTTGAAATGGAAAAAACGGTGGCCGCTTCCTGGACGTCCATCGTTTTGGTGTTCCTGGGGGCGACGCTCACGGGGATTGGTGTGTATGATAAAATTGGAAAGTATGCCGGCGCGGGAAGCGTAGTGCCGATCACCGGTTTCGCCAATGGCGTAGCGTCCCCGGCAATTGAATTTAAAACGGAAGGCTATGTGATGGGACTGGGGGCTAAAATGTTTATTATTGCCGGCCCGGTTATTGTTTACGGCGTTTGTACGTCCACTTTAGTGGGCCTTATTTATTATATTGTAACGAGGTTTGTATGAAAAAAGGAAAGCAGACGTTTTTATTTGAAAAAGGTGTTTATTTAAAAAACGGTGCGGCCATTGTAGGAGAAAAGGAAGGACGCGGACCGTTGAAGGAGTATTTTGACGTCATTCTTCAGGATGATAAATGGGGAGAGGACAGCTTTGAAAAAGCGGAACGAAAGATGTTCAAGGAGGCGCTGGAAACCGCAAAGCTGAAAGCCGGGCTGAATAATGATACGGTAGATATGATCATCGGCGGCGATCTTTTAAACCAGATTATTTCCGCCTCCTTTGCCTCCAAGGATTTTCCCATGCCGTTTTTGGGTGTTTACGGCGCATGTTCTACCATCTGTGAATCTATGCTTTTGGGTGCGTGTCTGATTGAAGGCGGATTTGCCGATAATATTCTTTGCGCCACCAGTTCACATTTTTCCAGCGCCGAGCGTCAGTATCGCTTTCCGCTGGAGTATGGAAGCCAGCGTACGCCGACAGCCCAGTGGACGGTAACGGGGGCCGGCTGCAGTGTTATTTCTTCGGAACAGGCATCTATACGCCTGTGCAGTGGTACGGTAGGCCGAATTATCGATATGGGAATTAAGGATGCCAACAATATGGGCGCCGCCATGGCGCCGGCCGCGGCGGATACGCTCAGTGCCTTTTTGCAGGAGACCGGAACCCAGCCCAATGATTATGACCTGATCGTGACGGGGGATCTGGGAAAGCTGGGCAAGGAAATCCTGATTGATCTGATGCAGGAAAAAGGTTATGATGTTTCCAGGGTGATAAATGACTGCGGCTGTATGATGTTTTATCCGGAACAGGATATGATAATGGGCGGCAGCGGCTGCGGCTGCGCGGCTACGGTATTTAATGGGGCGATCCGTAAGGATATGGAGGACGGAAAGCTGCATAATGTAGTCCTGGCGGCCACCGGAGCTATGCTTAGTCCTACCAGTTCGTTCCAGGGAGACAATATTCCCGGAATTTCTTACGCGCTTAATTTTAGGAGGTGCTGATTATGAATTTTGTCATTGCTTTTTTAATAGGCGGTTTGATCTGCGTCATCGGCCAGATTTTAATTGATAAAACACATCTTACACCGGCCCGCATTATGGTGGGGTATGTTTGCGTCGGCGCTATTTTGGGGGGCCTTGGCATTTATGATATGCTGGTGGATTTTGCCGGCGCCGGCGCTACGGTACCGCTGCTTGGGTTTGGTAATTCTCTGGCCAAGGGCGCTATGGAAGCCGTACAGGAAAAAGGTTTTTTGGGGATTTTTACCGGTGGTCTTACCGCCACCAGCGCCGGTATTGCGGCGGCTATTATCTTCGGATATTTAAATGCTTTGATTTTCCAGTCCCGCAGTAAGTAAATAAAATCAATATGTTGTGTGTTCTGCATTAGGAAATATACAAGAGAAAAACCGGGGAAAAAAAAGGGAAAAAAAGAGTTGACAAAAAGGAGCAAGTTTGATATTATAAGCA
>CAJMLN010000097.1 GCA_905214315.1 uncultured bacterium
ACTTTGAATATGGAAAATGAAGGGGGGTATTATATTAGTAAATAATGCTGAATAAAGAAAAATTACTGTTAAACTGATATGTTTTTTTATAAAACAGACAAAATATGCGTTTTTGTTAAAAAAATGCTTTAACTTTTTTTTTTTTTTTGTTATTATATATAAGAGATATTTTGTATCTCTAATTTGGAGGTCACCTAATGAGGCAGATTTCAACAATTATTGAAATAGGCACGAGTAAGGTTGTTTCTATAATAAGCGAAAACGGGCAGTATGATGATACGCATATCTTAGGCAGCACCGCTGTTCCGTATGCAGGTTATAAAAGAAGAAAATGGGTGGACAAGCATGCGCTGGAGCCGGCTGTGGTAACCGCTTTGCATGAAGCGGAAAAAAAAGCGGGCAGAAGATGTAAATCGGTGCATATCGGTATTCCTGCTGATTTTATAAAAATAGTATGCCGAAAGGCCGAACTGGTACTCCCTAAACATAAAATACTTACTCAGGCAGATATTACACAGCTGTATCAGGCGGGGAAGAGTAAACTGAATATACCCAAAGAGTACACGGTTATCCATCGGTGCCCGGTAGTTTTTAGGTTGGATGATGCACGGCGTACCATGGAGCCTGTAGGCCAGAAGGCTATAAAAATCGATGCTGTGGTTTCCTATGTGTTGGCAGAAAAATGGTTTTGTTCCGGTATGAAGCAGATGCTTTTGCACAACGGCTATTATTCCAGTACCTTTATTGCCGCCTCATATGCCGAAGCTATGCGGTTTATACCGCAGGAAAAGCGTGACCACGGTGCCGTAATGCTGGATATCGGTAATACTTCTTCCTGTGTTATGGTTGCCCGAGGCGACGGATTGATTTTCCACCGTATTTTGCCCTTTGGCGGTGCGAATATTACGGGAGATCTGGCTAGGGTGTTTTCTATTAGTACCAATATGGCTGAGGAGCTGAAAAAGAGATCTATTTATGGGCTGTCGCTCAGTGGAGATGATTTTTATGAGGTGTGCGACAGGGAAACCTATAAATTTCGGCGCTTTTCCGCACAGGAGGCGCAGGAGGTTATTGAAGCCCGTTTGAGCGAAATGCTCAATATTATTGTTAAAACGCTGGATAAAAGCGGATGCAGTCTGCCGCAGTATATACCGGTGTATCTTACCGGGGGTACGGCTTCCATGCGCGGGCTGCGGGAATTCGTGCAGAAATATACCGACCATAGTACCAGCATTGTACAGCCGCAGTCAACCTGCTTTAACCAGCCGTGTTATTCTTCGGCACTGGCGGTTATGGATATGGCGCTGGAGGCTGAAACCGATGATGAACCCGGTTTTTTTGAAAATTTTAAAAATATATTTGACAGATGAGCACTTGAAAGGGGAATTTTATTATGGAATTTGATCTTGATATGGGCGGCTTTGCTCAGCTTAAGGTTGTGGGCGTAGGCGGAGCCGGTGATAATGCCGTTGATAGAATGATTGCGGCGGGGCTGACCGGCGTTGAGTATATTGCTATCAATACGGACCGACAGGCGCTGCAACGCTCAAAGGCCAATAAAAAACTGCAGATCGGCGAAAAAATTACCAAAGGTCTCGGCGCTGGCGCTAATCCTGAAATCGGAAAAAAGGCGGCAGAGGAAAGCCGCGATGATATCATGGATCAATTGCGTGGGGCGGATATGGTATTTGTTACTGCCGGCATGGGCGGCGGTACTGGTACGGGTGCAGCGCCTGTGGTGGCGGAGGTAGCCAAGGAAATGGGTATGCTTACCGTAGGCGTTGTGACCTATCCGTTTTTATTTGAAGGCCGTACCCGTTCCGGCAATGCGGATAAGGGGATTGCTGAGTTAAAGGCCGGCGTGGACAGCCTTATTATCATTCCCAACGATAAGCTTTTGCAGGTGGTAGGAAAGGGAACCTCTATGACGGAGGCATTCCGTCAGGCTGATGAAGTGCTGCGCCAGGGCGTTGCCGGTATTTCGGAGTTGATTACCCGCCATAATATGATTAACCTTGACTTTGCTGATGTCCGCGCCATTATGAAGGATAAGGGCATTGCGCATATGGGAATTGGTATTGGGACCGGAGAAAACCGCGCTATCGATGCGGCCAAGCATGCGATCTCCAGCCCTCTTCTGGACACCACGATTTCCGGCGCCACGGGTGTGCTGCTGAATGTTACCGGCGGTGCGAGCCTTTCGCTCAATGAAATCAACGAGGCGGCATATCTGGTACACGAAGCCGTATCGCCTGATGCCAACATTATCTTTGGCGCCGGCATTGACGAGAGCCTGGATGACGAAGTACGCATTACAATTATTGCCACCGGCTTTGAAAAACGTGATCCCCGCGCGTCCAAGCCGCAGCGTATGGCAGAAAGAACGATCCGTCCGGATGAGCCGGTACGGGAAGCGCCTGTAGAAGAAGACGATGGACTTGTTATGACGAATTTTGAGCCTAAGGTTACCCGTGAAAACACAGAGCAGTCCTTTGTACGGATGCAGAAGCCCAGAATGGAGGCTGAAGAAATAGAGGATGACGAGATCTTTGTTCCTCGGAGAGAAGAACGGGTGCGGCGGCAGGCGGAGCCCGAGGAGCAGCCTAAGAGGGGCGGATTTCTTTCTTCTTTCAGAAATAATGATAATGAACAGGATGAGTACGATGATATCGACTTTGATATGCCTGCCATTACCAGAAGACATCGTAGAGATCAATAAATCTTTTTGAAGCGAGCGTTATGCTCGCTTTTTTTATTTGAAAAGCGTGAAGAAGCGCCGGGATTTACAGCATATCAATAGCAAAGGGGAGATACTACGCTGGGAGCTTGTTTTTTATGATATAAGAAACGTGTATAAAAATTTAATATTTTGTTAGTTGAAAATAAATAATTAGCTTAAAAGACGGAATATAAA
>CAJMLN010000098.1 GCA_905214315.1 uncultured bacterium
TGAATTAAGGTATAACTAAATTATTTAGCGGGCAGTTCCACAGCAGTCCAAGTCTTAATATAATAAAACTACGCGATACGTGCGTAGTTTCATCACTGCAAGCAATCCTTCGCTTCTTGAATCATCAATTCTACTACCTTTAAAATCCTCTTCTGCTCCTCTATGGGCAGCAGATGCAGTTCTTCAGATAACTTTGCCTGTTTATAATCAATGGAATAATCCAGCACATCACAAAAGACTTCATCAGCACTCGTCTCCAAAGCATTTAAGATCGTAATCAGCCTTTGACATCTTGGAAAAGAAGCACCCCGTTCGATGGTGGAGATATAATTGATGGATAAGCCTGTTTTCTCTGCCAGGTCTTCCTGTGTCAACCCCATTGCTTCCCGACGTTGCTTGAATCGTTTTCCTATTTTTTTGTCGATCATAACTTCTCCCATCTTTATACATTATTTGCAAATTTATATTATTAGTATAAAGCGTAAAAACGATTTTAGACAACATTGTAGGTACACATTATATGTATTAGCATTGTATCTATTTTAAATTATTGCAGAATTTTCTGCAAAATAAGTCTTTTTTTCTCAAAGCTATCATTTATACAAACAATTTTTTATCCTTTTTCAATACAGTAAAAATTTAAAATCATGCAAAAAGCTTCCCCTGTATAGAGGAAGCCGCCAAGTATTGCTAAATCAAACAGGCAAAGTATCAATTCACGCCATTTTGCTGCATACATTTTTTAGATGATATTAAAAAGATTTTTTTAATTTCTCGTTTATAAAACCATATATCCTATTTCGGCGGCACACTATATACGTAGTTTTTCTTCACAATCCAGCACAAAAACGCCTTTCAGCTGTCTTTGCAAAAAAATTTTACCTGCGGCTGCCCGAAAAAGATCATCCATATAACACTAAAAAGGTGTAAAAAACGCTTATTGTACTTCACAATGGCTCACTGCATATTCTAATAAAATATTGATTAGTTCATTTCTGGAACGGTTGGTATCTCTGGCCAGAGCATCCAAACTATTTACTGTCTCTTCTTTGATTCTTATAGAAAAAACTCTGTAGCCATCCTCGCCCTTCAGGCGCTTCTTTTGAATAATTAACTTTTCTTTCATGGTGATCACCTCACCATTATTATGGCTTGACTTTTGTCATAAATATATGTTATAATTCATAACATAGAAAATATACTTAAAATTGTTTATTTTTACAAGAAAATACTGTTCAAATCCCAATTTTTCCCTATTTTATGACAAAAAGAGTTTCTCCTGCACTTAAACTCATACCACGCTCCATTCAATATTTCTTTTATTCGCTTTCCTATGCAGGAGAAGCTCTTCTTGTTTTATAGACGTCTTTCCTGCATATACAAAAATCTTCCTATCAAAAAAAAGACTTCCCTTAAAACGGAAAGTCCTTTTCCAATTTAAAATTTTCCGCTGCTGCCGCCATGGCTGCGTCCTGATGAACTGATGTGGCCTCCGGAAGAAGATCCTGTATCCTTCGGTCGCGCAGTACGGGTCACGTTTCTATATAAAAAGATATCCTGACTTTGCGTTACCCGAAAACTGTTAGGGCGAATATAGCTGGAAGCCGCCGGCTGCCGCCGTACGGATTTCAATTTGGATTTCATCACGGAAACCGCAATAATCGCGATAAGAAAACCGACGCCCAGCGCCACTAAGATCCATATAGGCCGAAAGGCCGCCCGCGGAAGGTTTCCCGTATCATATGCCTCGCCGGCCGCAGCCTTTTGTAAGAACTCATCACACAGATCAGCAAAGCAAAGAAAAGCCCTGCTGTAATCTCCGTCACTCAAATACGGACGGAATTGCTCCACCATATATTCCTGTCCGCTTTTTGTAAATGCGGTCCTTGCAAAGCCATATGTAGTAATGGCCCAATCACGATCTTCCATACTGATTAAAAGCAAAATCCCATCGTCATTTACACCGTATCCGTATCCGTTATAATCATAGAAATCATCCGCATAGGCAGTGGCACTCTTAGGCCCCAAAGAGTTTACCGTAACAACGGCAACATCACATTCATGCCTCCGGCTGATACTTTCCAGTTTTTCTAAAAGCGCTTCCTCCTCTGAAGCCAAAAGCAGAGATGCATTATCCACCAGCAGGGGAAGCTGTCTCTGCGCGGGGATTGTCGGAACGGGGGTTTTATCACCTGCAGCAAAAGCTGTCATAGAAAGAAGCAGGCAAAAAACAATTAAAACACAAATTTTTTTCATTTCAATCTCCTTTACCGCTGTAGCAGCAATATCAACAAAGGCTCTGAAAACCGTTTAAAATAGCCAGGCAAGAACTGTAAGCAGAAAAAATCCCGCTGCGCAGCCTCCCCAAAGCCCAAACAGCCAACGCCGGTAAGCACGTTTATCCAGCGGCAGATCTCCCACAAACTTGCCGGTTTGGCCGTTCATAGCAAAAGTATAGGTCTTTCCCTGCCAGCTGGTGCTCAGCAGCCAAACCGGATACAACGCGTATTTTGCGCTGCTTTTAGAAAGATAAATCCCGCTGTTCTCCGGTACAGCCGTTTGATATCCGCTTACA
>CAJMLN010000099.1 GCA_905214315.1 uncultured bacterium
ATAATTAGAGGAATTTAAAAACGGAATTTTATTTTTTGTCCGAATGTGAATTTTAGAAAATAAAAAATATCATTACTATTTCCATATAAAAATATCTTCATATCATAAAAATCAGTCTGATATCAGTTTTTACTGATAAAAATAAAAAGGAGAGAGAAAAGATGAAAAAATTTTTAAGCGCGGTTCTTGCTGCGGCATTGGTGATATCCTGTATATCCATGATATCCGTGTTTGCCGCGGATGCCACAAGGTATAACGAGAACCTTCTTACCGAGGCTCAGTCCGCCTTTACCGGACAGACCGCGGCACCGGCCGGATGGGGAAAATTTTTATGCGGCGAGCTGCAGGTTGTAAAGGATCCTGTGGACGCTTCTAATGACGTGCTCTATGCTACGGTAGAAAAAAGCTGGGCTTCCCCGGCAATTTCTGTGGGAAATCTGGTTAAAAGTGAAATGGATAAATCCGGCGTAACAAAAGCAGTGTTATATGTTTCGGCCAAAGTATATGTAGAAAGCGCGGATACGGCGTTTGCTGCCAATGACAATGTTATCGCGCAGCCGACGTTAAGAGGTACTGCTCAGTATTGGTTTTCGAGAAAGACCGTAGGCGCGGAGTCTGATCAATGGGTTGTGGTAGAGGGGTACTACGATGTAGATCTCTCAACCTTTGATACAACGGTAAAATTCTGCTTTGACAGCCTCGGAAATAACGCGGAACCCTATGGCATGAAGGGCATTTATATCGATGATGTTATTATTGCCCTTGCCGGAATTCCCAGGATCACCGTTGACAAGGCCGAGGGGATTTCTTATATTGCGGCTACCTCTTCAGCCGGGTTTATTACAGCTGAGGATGTTACAGGTACCAATGTTAAGGCACGGGTGATGATTTCCAATGAATCCGAACAGGATTTTTATGCAGCACTTGTTCCGAGCATTCTGCATCCTCAAACGGCTGGTGGAAATACGTGGATTTCAATGGTGAAGGATGAGTATTTATTGGTTCCGGCGGGTAAGAGCGTTTGGCTGGAACGTACGGTTCCTGCTGAATATACGGTAGCGGCTTCTGCGGGAAAGTGGGAAAGCAAGGACTATACATACGGCAGTTATTTTATGCGCTTGAATGTGTCTGCCGATGCGGAAGGGAAAACTGTCCTGCCGCAGGGAACGGTTTTTGTCCTCAGCGGCAATGAAAAGATCGAAAGCGGCTGCATGAGCACAAGCAATGGTTATTATACCGTAAATGCGGTAACTAACTTGCCTGAGAGCACAAAGGATCCTTATGTGCCGGAGATAAAAGCTGCTGAAGTTGTAAACGGCAATGCAGAAGACGGAACCAAGGGTTGGGGCGTGTTCTTTGGCGGCAGTGTTGAACAGGTTGCCGGCGGCGCTGATGGGACGGCCCATGCCATTAAGTTTACGCCTGGGGAAAATCAGTATCATTCCGTTGCTTTTGATTTCGGCCCGGCTATTATCCAGGATAGCGAAAATGGCTATGAGGGAGCCGGCGCGGGAGAATATACCATCAGCTTCTGGGCCAAGGCTGATAGCGTCGCTGCAGGCCAAAGTACAAAATTTAAAGTGGTTCTTAATTCTCAGGTACATAAGGATGCAAAGGATGGCGTAATAGCAGGGATTGAAGGCAGCGGCTATGTGAATAGCTATATTACTACCAGTACGATTATCACGCTTACTGATCAGTGGCAGAAATTTGAAGCGAAGGTCACGATTTCCGAGGCGTATCTTAAAACAATTCAGGCGTTATATGATGCAGGCAATACTAAGGCGTATCAATTGGTGCTTCGCCTTGATGGGGCGGGAGAATCTATGGCGTTTGGCAAAGCAGAAAATATAACGGTATTCCCGTATTATGTGGATGAGGCGGCTATCACGGCAGCTGCCGGCACCGGCCAGCCAGGCGGGGAAGAACAGGAACCGGCTAAAACAGAGGGTGTAACCGTAAAAATGACAAAGGTCGATGAAGGGGCCGAGGTTTATGTCCGGTTCTCGAATTTTGAAGGTCACTTAAAAAATGGAAAAATGACCCTTACCGTATATAATACCAGTGGCCGCGAACTGAATGTTCAGCTGCAGGCCCGGCTTGGCGACGGTAAATGGACAACAGTGAAAAACGGAGAAGAAACGGCTATACCGGCAGGAAAGGCGGTAACACTTACGATAGAGTGTCCGGATAAGATGACCAGTCCGGTCGACAGTAAAGAATATGTTCCGTTTGCGCTATTGAAACTGTTGGATTTTAAGGCTGGGGATACGTTCAGTGTATATGGCTTTACTGCTGAATCCATGGATGCACAGAAGCCTATCCTGACAGTTACAACGGCAGGAAAGGGTTTGGAGGCTTCAGCAGATTTCGGCACGACGACAACGCCCTGTCCCATGGGTGACGCAGCGCCTGTGGCCATGATTGCGGCGGTAGCGGCAGCTTTTGTGATGCTGGGTCTGACGGTTGCGGTGAAAAAGAGAAAGGCGACCATATACAAACATTAGGGCCGCGAAATTCATAAG
>CAJMLN010000100.1 GCA_905214315.1 uncultured bacterium
CGCCTTTGTATTCGATATCGATGATTTTTCTATTGTAAACGAGGATGATTTCGAAGAGCCTGCCGGTGAAGAAACGCCCGATACAGAACTCACCTATCTTACCAGTGAAATGGAAGCCAACATTTTCCCCGCAGTAACACCGGGCAGCTATAATACAGGGGCAGATTCCTCCGTACCCACGCCAACGGCTACAACGGACGGCACTCTTACCACACAAAAAGATGGTATGTCTACTACTACTGTTGTTTTAATTTCCGCAGCTGCTTTTGTTGTGGCCGGTATTGCCGCGGCTGTTATTACAGTTCTTGTGAAAAAAAAGAAATCAGCAGAGTAACCTCATCAAGCAATAGAGGTACCTGAAAATCAGGTTACCTCTATATTTTTTATTTCTATAGGAGAATTTTTATGGACTTTATAAAAAAAGTAAAAGAAAACGCCCCCAAGTACGGTTGTCTTCCCTTTTGGAGCTGGAACGACAAATTAGAAGAAAAAGAGCTGCGCGCGCAAATTCAAAACATGAAAGATATTTCCATGAGCGGTTTTTTTATGCACGCGCGCGGCGGACTTTTGACTGAATATTGCTCAGAAGATTGGTATAACTGTGTAAATATTTGTGTAGATGAAGCCAAAAAGCTGGGAATGGAAGCCTGGGCTTACGATGAAAACGGATGGCCCAGCGGTTTTGCCGGCGGCAAGCTGCTGAGGGATCCTAAAAATTTAGTAGCCTATCTGCTGGCCGAGGAGGGTGCATTTAACCCGGATGCCTTTGCCGTATATATAATAGAAAACAACAAAGCGCGCCGCGTATACAGCGACGAAGGCAATAAGACCTATCTGAATATCACAAAAGTCTACTCCCCCAGCTATGTAGACGTTATGAATAAAGAGATCATTGCGTCCTTTATTCAGGAAACCCACGAACAATACAAAAAGCGCGTAGGCGCAGAATTCGGCAAAACCATGCCCGGATTCTTTACTGACGAACCGCAGTACTACCGTTATCATACCGCCTGGTCCGATACTCTGCCGGAATTATTTGAAAAGAAATACGGGTACAGTGTATTTGACGTACTACCGGCCCTGTTTACAGAAATTGATTCCGCCAAGGAAATGCGGCACGACTATTGGCTGCTGTGCCATACTCTTTATACCGAAAATTTTGCCAAACAAATTTATGACTGGTGCGATAAAAACGGCGTACAGTCTACCGGCCACACGATTGAAGAGGCCTCGCTCTCCTTTCAGATGAAATGCTGCGGCGGCGCCATGCCTTTTTATGAATATGAGCATGTTCCGGGGATTGACCACTTAGGCCGCTACGTAGGCACCGACCTTTCTACCAAACAGATCGGCTCTGTTGCGGCGCAGCTGAATAAGAAAAAAGTTTTAACCGAAACCTTTGCCCTGTGCGGCTGGGACGTTACGCCGCTGGAATTAAAGCGCATTGCCCAATGGCAGTATGTAGCAGGCGTCAATACCATTTGCTCGCATCTGTATCCCTATTCTGAGCGCGGCGAACGCAAATACGACTATCCCGCCCATTACAGCCGTCATCTTCCCTGGAACAGCTATTTGGCCGATTTCAACCGCTTCTTTGCCAATATCGGCAGCGCCATGTCCATGGGTACGGAAAACGCCAACGTGCTGCTGCTGCATCCCATCCGCACAGTATCCCTCTATTTTAAACGCGAGGATGAAAACTGTGTAGCAGAGTTGGAAAAGAATTATCTGGATATCATGACCCGTTTCGGCGATCACCAGGTACAGTATCATTTCGGCGATGAATCCATTATGGCCCGTCACGGTTCCGTAGAAGGCAAACAGCTTATTATCGGCAGCTGCCGTTATGATTTCGTCGTTCTTCCGCTGATCGAAACCATCGATTCCTCCACTGCGCAGCTTTTGAAGGAATACGTGGAAAACGGCGGAAAGATCTACTGCGAGGGTCCCGCCCCCACCCGCATCGACGGCCGGATTGCCGATCTTTCATGGCTGAAGCAAAATACAGGCTTTGAAGAAATCCTGGCCGCCCGGGAGGCTTCTTTAACACTTGCCGACAACTGTCTGCCCCAGCTTCGCATGAATGTGCGCACCACTGAGCACGGGCGCATCTTCTATATTACCAATTTGACCGATCAGCATCTGGAAAATGTTCGCTTTCAAGTAAAAGGCTGCAGCGGATTGACGGAAATTGATATGCTTTCTCTGGAAACGCTCCCGGTTGCTTTCCAAAAAACGGCCGACGGTATCGAAGCTGAGCTGTCGTTTACTGACTCCCAATCCTATTTCTTTATAGAAAACGCGGCTGCGGCAGTAAAAGAGACCGCGCCCGCACTGA
>CAJMLN010000101.1 GCA_905214315.1 uncultured bacterium
TAATATTTGATTATATCTTGATTAATTCTTCTTTTTGTGTTAAACTATAGATGCGGTCAAGATTGATATGCGGATATGGCGGAATTGGCAGACGCGCACGGTTCAGGTCCGTGTGAAAGCAATTTCATGCAGGTTCAACTCCTGTTACCTGCACCACGTCGGAACGGGTTACGCTCGTTCCGATTTTTTATTTCATAAAAAACTGTCACCCGCTCCACTGTTCCTTCTTTTCCACAAAAGGTGACGCTCGGCTCGCCTGCTTGGCCCAAAACGCCCTCGCGACGGCTTCCCGTCGCTGCTAATTTTTTGCGGGTTTCGGCGCAGGGCATCTTTTTTTGTCCTCGGTAGATATGTTTTAATAGCTTGAGCCTCTTTTTTGTTGGTAAGATGTTCGGGCCATGTTGCTTTTTGGGAATTTTTGAATATTTACGATGAATCCGCAGATAAAATTGGTTGTTGAAGGGAGCACTTGGACGATTCTGTTTCAAGGATTATTTTCAGCAAGCCCTTGTTTTTATATAAAATATTTCTGCAAAAAGGCAGATAAAATTTAAAAAGTTTTTTTAAGGAAAACGGTGTGAATAAAACGGGCACGGCAGAAAGCATATTTTGATTGGTAGAATATTTCGGAGGTGCTTTCAAAAAACCGGGATTTCATCTTTTGTGTGAGAGGACTCTTGCAGCATTTCTTCAAGGATTTCCGCTGCCTCGCCGATCATTGCTTCACAGGGGCGGGTATTATCATATTCCTGGGTTCTGTCGGCTGGAATAAAAGAATCGGTTTTCGCATCCAGCTTCAATAGTTCACGTAATGGTTCACCTTTTTGCCTTGCATCGTTGGGCAAGATACTGAATTCGCTGATAGTGCGCGGTTTTCTTCTCTTTATCTGTAAGCGATGTACCGCCGTATTTGAAACCTGCAGCCATGAAGATAGCGCTGACGCTCCGCGGATTTCGCGAGGGCGGCCCATGCCGCCGCCAAAGGCGGAGGCAAGCCTGACCGCTGTTTCGAAATCCATATTTATATCCTCATAAAAAGAGCCAAAAACCGCTTGGCTACAATTATAGCCCTGCATGAAAAGTTCTTTTGCTTTTTCCGCTTTTATTCCCATTTTTTTACCTTGGTTCTGCTGCTGATATATAAAATAGCATAAATTTCAGTTTTTTTTAACAGCTATTCTTGCTTTTGTTTTTGTAAAATGAAACATTGCAGAATTTTTGCACAAGCTATGATTTGGAATGTATGTCTTATAAATATTGTAAAAAACCTTTGCCGGCATCTGTTGTTTTTTAAGAAAATTGACTCTTGATTATGTTACTACAATATAGTATACTATAAATGATATTTTATTTTTTGAACAGGACAAAATGAAATCAACGATTTTTACAAAAATTCTTAATGAAGAGACCATAACGATTGAAGCGTCCCGTAAAGAGACGATTCGCAGGCTCAGAGAGCAGGAGGGCGTATGCAGCGGGCGTACGAGCCAAGGGCGGCAGATGCTGTTTCGGTGTAGTAAGAAGGGAAAAATGATCGTTGAAGATTTTGATTTCCGGCATTCGATACACGGGCGGCCTTTGGATATTTATAATGTGTGGGGCGAGGTATTGGTCAGAAACGGAGAAACCCTGGTAAAAATTTATTGCTTTTATTCTCGGTTTGTAAAATATTCGGTGTATTTTATAGCGGTGTTTTATTTTTTGTGGGTCCTGGCGGTGATTGCTCTAAAAATGTATGCTAAGCTTCCGATTACAAAGAACGATATTTTTGAGGCATTGGTTATGCTGGGCGGCTGCATTGTGACGGGCGTATGTATCAATAAGGAAAAGCATAATCATCGGGCGGATTTAAAGATTATGAAAGAGGAAATCGTGCAGCGGGTCCATGCGGTCGATCATTGGGAGGAGGAATAACCGCTTTTTGCTGTAGAAGCCTGTACGCAGAAATAAAGAGAAATTTATCGGTGCAGTATCATAAAAAAGCCGCATCCGCTGTGGAGTCGGCTTGTTTTTTTATAAAAAGGAGTTTATTTATTTTGCGCATGATTTTTGATAGCTTCAAAAGATGCATCGCTGATATCATGCTCAATTTTGCAGGCGTCTTCAGCGGCGGTTTTTTCATCTACACCTAATTTTACTAAGAATGCCGTCAGCAGCGTATGACGTTCATAGATCTTTTCCGCAATGCTGCGGCCGGAATCTGTTAAAGAAATAAAGCCGTCTTTATCTACGGTAATATAGCTGCCGCTTTTTAAAAGGCCCATTGCGCGGCTGACGC
>CAJMLN010000102.1 GCA_905214315.1 uncultured bacterium
TTAAGATATTTCCGTTTGCATCTATCACTCTTATATCTGTATTGTCATCAACCCTTATCTTTTCTATTGTATATTTTCCATATTGATATTCTTTGATTAAATAAATTTTATTTTCAGAATCATAGCTCTTCCATTGGAGTATTCTTCCCTGCTGATCATAACAAACTTCATGCCTTGCTATAAAACAGCCGCTTGCATCCATATCATATTTCACATCTTCTTCTGCTGGTGAACTCTTTTGAAGACTCCGCACACTCTTTTGCGAAATACCGCTTATCCCAACAAAAGGAACAGCCTCCTCTTCCGCGCAAGCGCCAAAGCCCAAGCATACTATTGCCAAAAATAATGCAAAAAAGTTCTTCAAAAGAAATCCACCGCCTTTATATTTTGGTATTAAATAGCTTTCATAAAAGCCTTTTTATGATATCTTATGCTCCTCCAGCAGCGGTATCGCAAGCTGTTCTGCTTCGTCTGGCTCCAGCTCACTCTGTTCCAGAAGCTCCAGATTTTCCTGGGGCGGCAGCTCATCCAAAGAAGCCAGCCCAAAGTGCCGAAGGAACAAATCCGTGGTGCCGAAGAGTACCGGCCGGCCGATTACGTCCTTATGTCCCACCTCTTCAATCAGGCCCTTCTGCTTTAAGCTAAGCACCGAATAATCACATTTCACGCCGCGGATCTGTTCAATCTCCCCGCGGGTGACCGGCTGGCGGTACGCAATGATAGACAGCACCTCCAATGCCGCCTGTGAAAGAGATTTTCGCTGCACCGGATTTAAAAGCTCCTCTACATATCCCGCATTGACGGGATTGGTGCAGAACTGCAGCTTTCCCCCGAATTTCTTCAGTAAAATCCCGCTTTCGCCGGTATATTTCTGCTCCAGCAATTCTATGGCCTGCCAAAGCTCCATTTCCGTAGCGCCGGTTACTTTTTTAATATCCTCCGCCTCCAACGGTTCCCCTACAATAAACAACAGGGTCTCCGCAATGGATGCAAGCTCATTGCTGTTCATCCGTATCCTCCGTATTCTCTCTCCGGGCTTCTTCAACATTCAGCCTTACGGTAATATCGCCGAAATTTTCCAACTGTGTAAGATTCAAATAGCGGTTTTTCCAAAGCTCCAACATCGCGGAGAAAGTCGTTACAACCTCGCTTTTATTGCCGTCCTCTTCAAACAGATCAAAAAAAGAAATTTCTTTTTTTGAGGCCAGCCTTCTGCGGATATAAGCCATTTTTCCCTTTACGGTATAGGTGTCGCGCTGAATCTCGCGCTGCCGCGGCGGCGCCTTGCTCTCCACCCGCCGCAGTACCTCGCGGAAAGCCTGCATCAGCGCGTCCAGCTTCATATCCTCCAGCTCGATCCGCTCCTGCATATGCATCTCTTCCGGCAATTTATAATATACTTTTAAGTTTTCCTCTTCCATATCGTGCAGCTTTTCGCCGGCCTCTTTATACATTTTATATTCCGTTAGCCGGCGGATCAGCGCCTGTTCCGGATCCTCCTCGCCTTCTTCAAGCGGGGCCGGTTTGGGCAGCAGCGAGCGGGACTTGATCTCCAGCAAATGCGCCGCCACCGTTAAAAACTCGCTGGCATTTTCCATGTCCAGCTGGGAAAGATCGGCAACATAGTTCAGATACTGCTCAGTAATATCCGAAACAAAAATATCCTTGATATCAATTTTGTCTTTTTCCAGCAAATGCAGCAAAAGATCCAAAGGACCCTCAAACTGCGAAAGCTTAAGCTGAAGCTCCATTTTTCACCTACTGAAACGCGGCAAAAATCAGTCCCACAGCCGATTGAATTCCGTCTAAAACTGCACCGGCAATCCCCCCGATAATTCCCAATCGGTCACTGAGCAGCAAA
>CAJMLN010000103.1 GCA_905214315.1 uncultured bacterium
AGCAAAAGGAGCGTTGCATACCGCTCCATATTCATAAAGGTACGCATATTCCGTCCGTTTTCAAACAGCTCCTTTACCACCTTATACCCGTCCAGCGGCGGTATGGGAACCAGGTTAAACACCGCCAGCACAATATTGATGGAAGCAAAATACCGGAAAAACAGCTGTATCACCAGGGCGATGCTGGCGCCCATTTCCGTACCGAACCACGGCACCGCCGGCCAAATAATATACCAGAAAAAATCAAGAAAGAAGACGGAAATAACCGCCAGCAAAAAATTGGTAAGCACGCCTGCAACCGCCACCAGCAACATGCTCTTTCTGCCGTTTTTAAAATTAGAGGGAACAATCGGCACCGGCTTAGCCCAGCCGAATCCAAAGATCAGCATACTTAAGGTTCCCAAAGGATCCAGATGCTTAAACGGATTCAGCGACAGCCGTCCCATGCTCTTAGCATAGAAATCTCCCTGCGTATACGCCGCATAGCCGTGCGCATATTCATGGCAGGTAAGGGCAAACAGCAAAGCCGGAAACAGCACCAAAAAGGTAAGCAGCTTTACAAAAATATTTCCGTCGCTTAAAAAAATATCAAGTAACAAAATTCACACCTACTTTAAATATTCCGGAATGATATCATTCTGCGCAATATATTCATAGCTCTGACGCTTGACCGCCAAAGCGGATTTTCCGTCCTTTACCAGCACCAATGCCGGTACCGGATTGCGGTTATAATTACTGGCCATAGAATAATTATACGCCCCCGTGGTAAATACGGCCAGCGTATCGCCCGCCGAAAGCTGCGGCATGGGAGAATCCCAGGTGATCATATCCCCCGATTCACAGCACTTTCCGGCAATGGAAACCGAGCTTTCATGCAGCTGGTTCATTTTTGACGCGCAAACCGCGGTATATCTGGCCTCATAAAGCGCGGTTCTGATATTTTCAAACATGCCGCCATCACACATGCAGTACGTACGCACACCGGGAATTTCCTTCAATCCGTTCACCGTATACAAGGTAGTCCCAGCCTCCCCTACCACAGACCGCCCCGGCTCAATGGATACAATGGGCATCGGAAACGCATTTTCCCCGCACAGCTTTGTAAGCGCCGCGGCTATCACCTCAATAAAAACCTCAAACGGTTTCGGCGTATCTTCCTCCGTATACCATACGCCGTAGCCACCACCGCAATTGAATTCCTTTAAAATTATTCCCGTCTTTTCCCGCACCTGACAGGCAAACGATACCATATGCTCCGCCAGAACGGCAAAAGGCTGCTCCTCAAATATCTGCGAGCCTATATGACAGTGTATGCCATGCAGCTGCATATATTCACTTTGCGCTATCATTTCAGCGGCACGAATAGCCTGTCCATCAGAAATTCCAAAACCGAATTTGCAGTCCATCTTGGCCGTCTGCATCGCATGATGCGCATGAACATCAATATTGGGCCGCAACCGAAGGGAAACGGCAATCGTTTTGTTCAAGCGGGCGCAGATTTTCTCAATTTTCTCCAATTCGTCAAATCCATCGGCTATAATGCAGTAAATGCCGTTTTCCACCGCCATCTGAATTTCTTCTTCCGTTTTGCTGTTGCCGTGAAGCTCAATCTTTTCCGGCGAAATTCCTGCTGAAAGCGCGGTATAAAGTTCTCCGCCGGAGACTGTATCGATTCCCAACCCCTCCTGGGCAGCAATTCGCAGTACGGCCTTAGTGTTTAAAGCTTTGGACGCGTACATTACCCTGCCGTTTTTAAAATATTTTTTCATGGCCACCATATTGT
>CAJMLN010000104.1 GCA_905214315.1 uncultured bacterium
ACAGCGGACAGCGGTCAATTTCTTTTCTTGCGGCAAATTCCTCTGACGCCGCGTTGACGCCGCTGGTAAAGGTAAGCTTGGCGATATTCAGCTTATCCTTAAGCAGATCGTATACCATTTTGATCATGCCCTCCACCGTCATGGTCTCCTTGGTAACCACCAGGCGGCATTCGGGATATGCGGTCGCCAGCTCTGTTTGGAAAGCGGGCCCTTTCATTTTATTGGTGGGCGCGCCGTTGCGGATGCCCTGTGCGTCATAAACGCCTAAAATGGCCGGCAGCAGGGGATCGTCCTCTCTTAAAATCAGCGCATGGTCAAAGTTCTTTAAAACCTCCCAGGCAGTTTTTTGAATTTCATTGCAGGGGAACACCATATTTACGCCGGGCTCCACAGAGTCCTCCACCTCAATGGTCAGAACGCCCGTATGTCCGTGCAGATATTGGGCTTCACCTTTAAATCCATAGAATCTGTGTGCATATTGCAGCTCAAGGGTTGTGATACTTCTCATTTTCATCCTCCATTTATTTGTATTTACGGGATTGCGCGCCCGTATGCGCGGCCGTTGTCGTCTGTTTTTTCAGAGAAAAACGGCATAAAAATAAATGATAATTATTACTATTAAGGATAATATCACAAATTATATGGAATGTCAATAGTAAATTACAAAATACTTTTTCCGGTTTGTGTTTAAAACAGTGGCCGCGGAGGGCTGAAGGAAACGCGAAACCAAATTTTTAAGGGCGTGTGCTGCGGGTTGGGAAAAGGAGAGCTAAAAAAACACCGCCTGTACGGCGGTGTTCTGGGCTCTGCCTGTTATTTTTTTTGCTTGGTAACGGCGTTAAGCAGCAGCGTTACGCCGATGATAATGGCGATTACAATGCCGATGCTGAGCATTCCGATGCCCATATATTTGAGGTTTTCGATAAAAGCGTTCGGATTGAAATTCATTTTTTCAGCCTCCCATAAAGAAATTCAGAATCAGTCCGCCGGCAATGACCGAGGCGATCTGCCCGGATACGTTGACGCCGATGGCCTGCATCAGAATGAAATTCTGCGGATCCTCTGCCAGCGCCATTTTATGCACTACCCGGCCCGACATCGGGAACGCGGAAATTCCCGCCGCGCCGATCATGGGATTGAGCTTTTTACGCAGGAACAGGTTCAGGAATTTGGCAAACAGCACGCCGCCGGCGGTATCAAAGATAAACGCCACCAGCCCTAAGCCAAGAATTAGGAGTGTTTCGGGACGCAGGAAATCGGCCGCCTGCATTCTGGAGGCAATCGTAATCCCCAGAAAAATAGTAACCAGATTGGCCAGCGTTTTCTGCGCGGTTTCCGAAAGGGAATTGAGCACGCCGCATTCGCGGATCAG
>CAJMLN010000105.1 GCA_905214315.1 uncultured bacterium
TACTCAGTTCAATTTCGTCAATGCCAAAGCGGATAAAGGCATATCTTTCCCTGAATTCCGGTGCCAGCGTATTTTCGCCCCAGGTACCTTCAAAAGTAAAGTTAAAGGGTCCTGTCCAGAAGCTTTCAGCATCCTGATGATGCAGGGGCCCGAACGTATTGCGCAGGGAATTGAACAGCGTCAGGCGGAGCGTATTTTTGCCGCGCTTCAGCCTTGCTTCACAGCAACGGTCAAAGAACAGCGTTTTAACAGGAGAATCGTTAACGGTGACTTCGCAAAGGGCATAGCGGCCGTCAATCTTTAGGCGGTACAGGCCGTCTTTTTCCGCTTCAAAGGTCTTTTCCACCGTAATTTTTCCGCCGTAGAAGGGGTAAAGGTCAGTAACGATATTCGCCAAATTGATTTCCGGTTTTTGGCCGGTCAGGGTAAATCCGCCGTTTGTTAGGCAGCTGTTGCGTTCGCCTGAGGTAAACGGCGTGGCGGAGGCTACGCCGAAGCTGCCGAAGAGGTAAATTGCCTCGATTTCCGTTGTAAGGGAAAGGCAGTTCCTCAGGGATTCCATTACGCTTTGGAACAGTATTTTGTATACCTGCGGATCCTGATAATAATCAAAATGCAGGATGATTTCATTTTCTCCGGGGTGGGCGAACCGGGCGATATCCGCTGTTTTAAAGCAGGACTGGATGCGCCAGTCATCAGAGAGCGCAACAGGAGTGCCGTTTACCGTGATCTCCTTAAAATGCATCGGTTCGATGCAGACTTTTAAATCGGCGGGAATTTCTTCTGCCCGGAAAGTAAATTTCAGATATGCGTCTCCCTCATATTTCCGCTTGAGTAAAATTTCATGGATGTGTTTAATATATTTTGTTTCGTCATAGGTAATGCCATCCAGAGAGAGCTGTGCGAAATCCAGCGCAATGCAGTTTTCGGGCATTTGGGAAAATACAAAGCCGTCGGCAGAAATTTTTCCGGCAGGAATCAGTGCGGGCGCGGTCTCTTTTACTGCCGCAGCCGCGTTTTCTATAAAGAAATA